>DBEYOB010000153.1:0-10199 GCA_048173955.1 Coriobacteriales bacterium | reverse complement strand
CGAACTTTATCGATCCATCATCAAGCAAATACAAATCCACGCGAACATGGGGGAATCCGCAAGCAAGCTTTTCGGCAATAGCAATCATTTCATCAAGATTATCGGGTTTGGGTACAACTTTGGTATAGTCAGAATGATCATTGGTAAAGCCCGCTCGCTCCCAATCTCTTGTAAAAAAGACTACCTTCAGCATTGTTTGCCTATCGGCAAGGTACTCGATGTAATGTACCGAACCATGGAAGCACCAGAATTTGTAATCTGGTAAATCTCCGTTGCTGTTGCAGATATATTGTTCAACCAGTAATCGCCGTGGAATACTGCTATAGTGCAGCTCATAGCCATTAACAAACGCAAAGTTTTTCCTAAGCCAGACCGACGCCTTCTCTCGTATTGCCTCCAAATCAACGGTATCTTTATCGCGTACGACGATGTTCCAACCACTGCCATGGCTTGCTTTCAAAACAAACTGGTTAGGAAGCTCGTCAAAATCTATTTCCTTGGCTTGTTCAAATATGCCAAGAATCGGTATAAGGTAATCATCGCCAATCTTTTCGGCCACCCATCGCCGTACTGCCACTTTATCAGCCAATACAGTTTTCAGCGGGTTATTGTCGTAAATCTTTAGCCACTGAATCTTTTCGTTATAGGTAACAGGATTGTCCAAATCAATCGGTTTACCAGTCTGATTTTGATACCACATTTTCACTGCATGGGCATATAGTCGAGGATCCAGCAGTTCGTCTTGACGAGTCAGCACTCGCTGCGTCAATCCAGCAATCCGCTGGTTATCCGCATCAATCCTTGCCCTAGTCAGGAGCAACTCTGCGTTAAGAGCAGACAGCTCTTCCCTAATCTTGTCTCCTATTATAACTTTCGATTCGTCCACACAACGACAAAGCCTGCTTAGTTCTTCTGCAATATTCGCCATATCGCTCATTCGCTGAGACAGCATGCAGAAATGTTCCGAATATGTCGCTTGAAGAGTCTCCCTTTCCTTTTGCGCATCAAAATAAAGGCGCAAGTTCTCGGAATTCGCCGCTTCGAATAGGTCGTACAGTCTCTCGAGACGAGCCGCCTGCTCATCAAACTGCTTGTCAGATTGTTCATACAGACGTGTCTGCAATTCGTATATCTGATTCGCTCGATTGGACAACCAGGCAGCTCTCCGGTCTATCCTAGAAATACCGACGTCCAGCTCGCTTTTTGAACGCCAGATTGAATCGTTTAGATTATCCACTTCGCGCATAAATGACTTCACCGGAGGCGGCAAAATACGTTTAAGCATGTTTTTGATCGCGCTCAAGAAGTTCATCGTTGCTACACCTTTCGGAACACAGGCACAAGACAGCCGCAGTTCATGCACATCATTCGCCAGCATATTCCAAGCTTTTTTTTGTACCCCACATTGCGGGAGCGCATCACACGCCAAAACAGCGCACGCGTCCGGCACCTCAGCTCGGGCGCCCTATCGGGCATTTCCCGCTTTATGTCGCGCATCATGCCGCACAGGCGGTAGCAGGTCGTGGCGTCGGTCAGTACCGCCAGGCGTTCCTCGCCATGCTCGCGATAGAACGCCGCCCTCTGCTCGAGCGCCTCGATCGCATCGAGGCTGTGCGCATCGAACCCCTTGCCGGTAATGCTGTCGCCGCGCTGGCGATAGTAATACAGACACGCATCCGTCACGCTCACGCCTCCCGCCATCCATAGCACCCGATAGGTCACGAACTCGTCCTCATGGCGCTTCCCCTCGGGGAACCGAAGGTTTTCGAACAGTTCGCGCCGGTATAGTTTATTCCAAACAACCGTACAACTACCGGTTGAATCAAATTGAAGGCGCTCGGAGGCCCGAAGACCCGTCAAACGCTCATACGAGACCTCCCCCGGCGACCCTTCCAGCCCCCGCCGCTCCCGGCAGAACCCGCACTGGACGATGTCGACTGAAGAACTGTTGCCGCTTTTGGGAACCTCAGTGACCATCCCCCCAAGCAACGTTTCGACAAAGAGCGGGCTCACCGCATCGTCGCTGTCGACAAACGAGACGAACTCCCCCTCCGCAACGTCGAGGCCGGCATTGCGGGCACCGGAAAGCCCCCTGTTTGCCTGATGGACCGCCCGGACGCGCCCATCGCGTTGCGCATAGCCGTCGCAGAGGGATCCACATCCGTCGGTTGACCCGTCATCGACCAGAATGACTTCGATGTTGCGGTGCGTCTGCCCCAAGATGCTCTCGACGCACTCGGAAAGGTAACGTTCGACGTTGTAAACCGGCACGATAACGCTCACCAGGGGATTGCCGGAGGCCCCGCTTGCACCGCACGCAGCCGTCATCGCGCATCACCGCCACCCGCATACGCCTTGCGCACCTGGGCAGCCGTTTCTCGCATGTCGTACCCCGCACGCCGGATCGCCTCGCATCCGTCGCGGCGTTCCATCCGACTCCGCTCCCGCGCCGCACGGTGTTCGCACAGCCGTTGCGCCCACACGGCGCCGTCGAGCGGCACGCGCTCGCATGCGTCGGTGACGCCCACCTCCACCGGCACGGCCAGCGAGCACAGCACGGGCAGGCCGGCGGCCTGCCCCTCGATGGCGACGATGCCCAAACCCTCGAACAGCGACGGCACGCACAGCACGTCCATGGCGCTGTACAGCCGGCAAACGTCGTCGCGCGCACCGCAGAGCAAAACCCGCTCGCCCACGCCGCGCTCCTCCGCGCGGGCGAGCAGCATTCCCTCGTCGTCCCCCGCGCCCACGAGCAGCAGCCGTATGTCGGCCTCGGGATGGCGAGCCGCGCATTCCGCAAGCACGTCGACCAAAAACGCCTGGTTCTTCTGGGCGCACAGCCTGCCAACGCAGCCGAGCGCAAACGCATCGCCCAGACCCAACTCACCACGCACACGCGAACGCGCACCCGCATCGAAGGAAAACCGCTCGGGCACGATGCCGTTCTTCACGAGCGTCCACGGCAGGCCGTCGAACATAAACCGCGCGGCCTCCTCCGACGGGGCCCATCGCACGTCGGCGAAACCGGCAAGCGACCGCACACACGCGCGGTGCACGGCAAGCTTCACCGCACGCAACGCGCCCGGATGCAGGTCGGTGTTGTGCCCGTGAACGATAACGCACGGAACACCCGCACGCTTTGCCTCGCGCGCGAACAGCAGCGCAAGCCCTTCGAACAGGTTGAGGTGGACGGCGTCGTAGCTCCCCCGCTCGAGCAGCTCGCGGAACATCCGAACGTTCTCGCGCACACTCCACAGTCTGCCCGACAGCACGCCCACCTCAATGCCCAGCGCCGCAAGCCGCGGCGTGAACAAGGCGCTCTCATCTCGGACGCATGCGACAACGTCGACCTCGACACCGTCGCGGTCCATGCACTCGTAGAGGTTCGTCACGAACGACTCGACGCCGCCGGACTCCCACTTTTCGCAAAAGCACAGGACGCGCACGCCCGTACCTTAATCCCGCTTGAACAGGTCGCGCGTGAACACCTTGTCGGCGACGTCCATCAGCTCCGTCGTCATCCGGTTCGCGGCTATAACGTCGCTGCGCCGCTTGAACTCGTCGAGGTCGCGCACGACTTCGATGCCCATGAAGTCATCGGCCTTGAGCATCGGCTCGTACACGACCAGGCTTGCACCCCGCTTGTGCAACTCGCGAATCACGCCCTGGATAGACGACTGGCGGAAATTGTCGGAGTTCGACTTCATCGTCAGGCGATAGATGCCCACTACCTCGGGCCTGCGTGCCAGAATCGCCTCGGCGACATAGGCCATGCGCGTCTGGTTCGAGTCCACGATGGCCTGGATGAGGTTCTGGGGGACGTCCTGGTAGTTGGCGAGCAGCTGCTTGGTGTCCTTAGGCAGACAGTAGCCGCCGTAGCCGAACGACGGGTTGTTGTAGAAGTCGCCGATGCGTGGGTCGCGGCACACGCCGTCGATAATCGACTGGGCATCCATGCCACGTACGGCGGCAAACGTGTCGAGCTCGTTGAAGAAGCTCACGCGCAGCGCAAGATAGGTGTTCGCAAACAGCTTGACCGCCTCGGCCTCGGTCGCATGCATCACGAGCGCGGCAACGTCCCCGTCAAGTGCACTCTCGGCAAGCAGACGGGCGACCTGCGAGGCGCGCTCCTCCCCGTCGGCCGATCCCACGCTGCCCGCAATGACGCGCGATGGATGGAGGCAGTCGTAGAGCGCCTTGCCCTCGCGCAGGAACTCGGGGGAGAACACCAGCGCCCCGTCGCCCGTCGTCTCACTCAGATGCTGGGTGTATCCGATCGGGACCGTCGATTTCACGACAACGGTGCACGTCGGGTTCACCGCACGGATGGCCCGGTACGCCGCCTCGACCGAAGCTGTGTCGAACGCGTGCGTCTCCTCGTCGTAGTTGGTGGGCGTGGCAATGAAGGCGACGTCGACCCCGGCATAGGCAAAGGCCGTGTCAAGCGTCGCCGTAAGGTTCAGGCCTCCCTTGGCGAGATATTCCTCAATCTCCCTGTCGACGATGGGCGAGGTGCCGGCATTGATGAGATCGACCTTCTCGGGCACGACGTCAACCAGACGAACCTCGTTGTCGCGCGCCATCATAACCGCATTCGCAAGCCCCACGTAGCCCGCACCGGCAACCGCAACCTTCAGACCCATGCGCAAACCACCCATCGTCCAGGCGAAACGCCGAGGAGGCGCCCGCAGCCCGTAAGTCCCACAGAACACCCCGCCAATTGTATGCCATCCCACCAGGACAGAAGGCCGCCCTCCCATGCGATGCGAGCGAAACCACCCATTCTTCGACGGACACCTCAATCTACCGGCTTGGAGTTCCCGTCCCCGGCATCCACCCCCGCGCCCCGCACGAAACACTTCTGCGCTACACTTACCTGCAAGGGGACAACGGGAACGCGTCGCAGGGAGGCGGCGGACACCGGGTCGACGGATGCCGGAAGAGGGACGAGGGGCGGATCCATGACATGGTCGGGAGGCAACGAGGCGCTCGATGAGCTGCCCACGCAACGCGAGGTCGAAGACATGCTGCGCGAGGCCGGCGCGCCCTACACCGTGCGCCACCTGCCGGCCAACACCGTGCTGTTCTGGGAGGGCGAACCCTGCCCCAACCACTACTTCCTCGCCGAGGGGCGCATCGAGCTCTACAAGGTCGACAGCTCCTACCGCAAGCGCTCCATCGACTTCTACGGGCCCGGCTGCTTCTTCGGCTACCAGATCATGCGGCCCACCGACCTGCCCATGACCACGGCGCGCGCCTGCGTCGACTCGCGGCTCATCGTCATCCCGCGCGACTCGTACTTCAAGGCCCTCCATGGCTGCCCGCGCTTTGCCGACCTGACCGTGCGCAACCTCTTCGGCATCCTCTCTATGACGACCAACGAGGTCATCAACTCGTCGTTCTATGCGGCGTCCCAGCGCGTCGCCATCCTGCTGCTGGCCCTCGCGCAGGACGTCGAGGACCGCCAGGTCTCCCCGAGCGACGAGATCGTGCTCCCCTACACCAACAACGACATCGCCGAGATGCTCGGGGTCAGCCGCAACTCCGTGACCTCGTCGATCTCGCGCATGCAGGAGCAGGGCATTCTCAAGAAAGGGCGCAGCAACATCTGCGTCGTCGACATGAAGGGGCTCGAGCGCATCGCCAACCTCTCCGCAACGCCGTAGCACCCCGCAGCGCCCCATTTTTGCCGGACGTTGTGCACAACATTGTGCTGAAGCCCCCGCCCGCCACCCGTACAATCGTACCGGGAGATGGGGAAACCGCTGGAGAGGGAGGCATATGGACCCGCACGAACGCAGGCCGGACGATTCGCCGTCCGGCGAAAACACCGACAGAGGCGCCGCCGCCAACAAGCGCGGCGCCAACGAAAACCATGTCGTTGGAGGTGCGGGGCGCCGGTCCCTGCGCGCCTTCGTGCCGCTCTGCCTGGCAGGGTTCGTGGCCTACGCCTACAACAACGCCTACATGACGCTCGCCCCGACGTTTGCCCAGGACATAGGGGCCAACCTGATGCAAGCGGGCCTCCAGGGGACGGTGTTCCTGGTGGCGGCCGTCGTCCTGCGCTTCGCGCTCGGGCCGCTGGCGGACCGCATCGGGACCAAGCCGGTCATGGCGCTCGGCCTGGCGTCGTTCGCGCTGGGAAGCGCGCTGTTCGCCCTCTGCGAGACGTTCTGGCACGTCCTGTGCGTGCGCTGCATCCAGGCTGTGGGGATCGCGGCGTTCTATCCCTGCGCCACCGCCGCGGTGGCCGAGATGTCGCCCGACGGCAAGTCGGGGCTGTTCCTGGGCCTCTATCGCTTCGTGACCTCGGCGTCGCTGACGGTGGGCCCCGCGGCCGCGTTCGCCCTCGCCGACGTCGCCGGATACCGACCCTGCTTCGCCGTGCTCGCATGCGCGTCGCTCGCCGCGCTCGCGTTCGTGCTCGCCCTGCCGGGCACCGGGCGCGCGACGGCCGCGATCGCGGGGACGGGGATCGCCGACCGTCCCAACCCCGCGTCCCACCTGCTGGCCACCCTGCGCAGCTGCTTCGCCGGCAACCCGCGCCTCGTCGCCCTCGTGCTCGGGGCAACCGTCCTCGCCGCCCTCGGCTACGGGCTGCTCTTCAGCTTCTCGGCGACGTACCTGCGCTCGATAGGCTCCGGGCTGAACGAGGGGGTCTACTTCACCGTCGTCGGCCTCGGCGGGCTCGTCGCCAACCCGCTGGCAGGCTGGCTGTGCGACCGCCTCGACCGGCGGGCGCTGCTGGCCGGCTGGCTCGCCTGCTTCGGTCTGGGCGTCGCAGCCCTGGGTGCGGGTGGGACGGGCGTCGCCGCGGCCGTCGCCTCGGGCGCCCTGGCGGGGCTGGGCTATGCGGGAACCATCACGACGGTCCTCGCGATCGTCTCGTCCGGGTTCGACCCCGCCCTGCGCTCGTCGCTGCTCTCGCTGCAGCAGAACGCCATCGACCTGGGAATCGCGTGTGCGAGCGGCGCCTTCGGGGCCGTCCTTGCCGCCGCGGGGGACAACCAGGGAGCCGTGTTTGCGGCCTGGGGAGCGCTCACCGTGCTGGCCGCCCTCGTTCCGGCAGCCCTCGTCCGGGGCGCGTTTCGATCCGCGCCCTAGCCGGCATCCCTCGCCACGCACGCCGCAACGAGGCGGAACACTTCCGCCAGGCCGATCGGAGCCTTGCGGCGCGCCGCGATGACCGAGCGGATGCGGACGACGCTCACGGCGGTCGAGGCCGCCACGACCGCCTCCTCGCTCACCGGGACGTCCGGCGTCAACCGTTCCTCGGGATGGGCCTCGAGATGGTCCGCGAGCGTCTCGCAGATGGTCTTCTGGGCGCGGGCGAGCTCGCGATGCCCCTGGTACAGCAGCTGGGGCATCGTCGAAAGCACCTCGGAGCGCAGGCGGGCGAGCTCGGGGTCCCCTCCCGGATGCCCCTCGTCCAGACCCAGCAGGGAGACGACCGTGTCGAGATACCCCTCCCCCGCCGGCTTGTTCGCAAGCGCCGCGCGGACCTGGTCCGCCGTCGGAAACGCCACCACGTCGCCGCGGATGGCGGCCTCCTTCGAAGCGTAGTAGTTGAAGAACGTCTTCTTCGAGACCCCCACGCGTGCGCACACCTCGTCGACCGTGGCGGCGGCATAGCCGCGCTCCAGGACGAGCTCGAGCAGGGTGCGCTCTATGGCGGCGCGCGTCGCCCGCTTCTTGCGCGCCCGCAACCCCCGCTCGCCCGCACCGGCGACGCAGCCGGTGTCGGCGGTATCGATGGTATCGATGGTGGAATCCATGCTCTCCGCGTCTCTCCGCGCACCAGCCGCCGGCGGCGGCACGAAACGGCGCGCTGTTGTCTTTGTGTGCGACAGAATCTATACCAACTGTATATTTATACCGGGTGTAAATATATGAGACTCCACGATTTCAGCGCGCATGTCGTGGTTCCCGCGCGTCAGAAACCCGGGGGCACCGGCCGAGGGCGAACGCGCGGACCGGAGAGGCACAGCACGGCACGGCAAGAGGAGAGGTTCGCTTTGAAACTGACCAGCAAGCAGATCGCGATGCTCGTGGTGCTCATCGTGGGCACGTTCGTCGCGGTCCTCAACCAGACGGTGGTGACCCCGGCCCTGCCGTCGGTCATGGTCGAGATGACGGTCGACGCATCGACCGCCCAGTGGCTGACCACGGGGTTCACCCTGGTCAACGCCATCATGATCCCCATCACCGCCTACCTGCTCGACCGCTACTCCACACGCATGCTGTTCACGGCATCGATGGGCATCTTCGCCGCAGGCAGCCTCCTCGCCGGCATCGGCCCCAACTTCCCCGTGCTGCTGATCGGCCGCCTGCTGCAGGCCGCCGGCGCCGGTGTGCTCATGCCCATGGTGCAGACGGTGCTCATGCTCACGTTCCCGCCCGAGAGGCGTGGCAGCGCCATGGGCGTCTTCGGCCTGGTCATCGCCTTTGCCCCGGCCGTCGGCCCCAGCGTCGCCGGCCTGGTGATCGACACCTACAACTGGCACATCCTGTTCTACGGCATCACGGCGCTCTCCGCGGTGGTGCTCGCCGCCGGCCTGCTGGTGCTCGAGCGCACCGAGGCCCGCAACGCCACGGCGACGCTCGACAAGCTCTCGGTGGTCCTCTCCACTGCCGGCTTCGGCCTGTTGCTCTACGGTCTGAGCACCATCGGCTCGGTGGGCGTCAACGCGCTCGACATCGCTCTCACCGTCGCCGGCATCGCGGTCATCGTCCTGTTCTTCGTCCGCCAGCTCAGGCTCGAAACGCCGATGCTCAACGTGCGCGTGCTCGCCAACCGCAACTTCCTCGTGGGCACCGTCATCGGCATGCTCGTGCAGGCGGCCCTGCTCGCCGCCGGCGTGCTTATGCCCATCTACCTGCAGAGCTATCGCGGCTTCTCGGCCACGCTCTCGGGTCTGGTCATCCTGCCCGGCGCCGTGCTGATGGGCGTCATGGGCATCTTCGTGGGACGCATGTTCGACAAGCGCGGACCCCGCACGCTGAGCATCGTGGGCCTGGGCCTGCTCAGCGCGAGCACCCTCGCCTTCGCCTTCCTGGGCGATGACACCGACGTCGTGCTCATCACCGTCCTCTACACGGTGCGCATGTTCTCACTCGCCCTGGTGAACATGCCCATCACCACCTGGGCCATGAACGCGCTCGACAACTCGCTCATGGCGCACGGCACCTCGGTCAACAACACGCTGCGCCAGGTCGCCGGGTCGCTCGGCACCGCGGTGCTCGTGTCGGTGTCCACGGCGGCGTCCAACGCGGCCTCCGGGTCGATGGACGCCGTGCACGCCGGCATCCACGGCGTCAACATGGCGTTCGCGGTGGCGACGGGCCTGTGCGTCGTCGGCTTTGCCATGGCGCTGCTGCTCGTGCGCAGCCGTCCGGGCGACGCCGCCAAGGCCGACCCCACGGGCGAGCGCCGCAGCGTGCTCGAGCCCATCATGAAGCGCGACGTCTACACCCTGCCCGACACCGCAACCGTCTGCGACGCCGTGCAGATGCTCGTGGACAAGGGCATCAGCGCCGCCCCGGTGGTCAACGCGAAGGGCGAGGCGATCGGCTTCGTGTCCGACGGCGACGTGGCGCGCTTCCTCGCCACGCACAACCGCACCTTCACCGACCCGGTGAGCCTCATCATGCTCACCGCCTCGAACGACCAGAGCTTCGGCGACCGCCTCGACCAGCTCATGCAGATGAGCGTGACGAGCATCGGCACGCACCACGTGATCTCGGTCGACATCCACTCCGACCTGCCCGAGGTGTGCCGCGTTCTCGGTGACAACCACCTCAAGAAGGTGGCCGTCACCGAGAACGGCCAGCTCGTGGGTGTCATCAACCGCTCCGACATCACGCGTTACTCAATGGTCAAGTACCTGGAGAGCCGCGCGGGCAAGTAAGAAGTCCGAGCAAGCCAGGCAAATCGGACAAAAATCGGGCAAGAACGGCGGCGCGGCGAGGCCCGCAGCGAGACAAGGCCGCCGATTGAATCAGAGGAGTGCCGACGGCGTGCATGTGCGCCGCCGACACTCCTCTTTTTGGCGAGCACGATGCGTGCGAAAGGGACGCGCGGGCATCGAGGCACGCGTCCCGCACCTTGGACGACGGGGCAGACGACGATTCGTCGCCCCGTGCCAGCCCATAGCGGCACTTTCTATCAACTGTAAAATAGTAATTATCAAATAAGTTAA
>DBEYOB010000152.1:0-22821 GCA_048173955.1 Coriobacteriales bacterium | reverse complement strand
TCGCCGGCGCGCTCGCCGCCCCGCTGCCGGCGCTCGGCACCTTCGGGGCGCTCGCCGCCCTCTACCTCCCCACGATGGCAGTCTGCATGTGCATGAGCGTCGTGGCCACGAGCTGGCTCCAGACCGAGAGCCCGGGCACCCTCGTGGGCAAGGTCATGGCGCTCACCCTCATGCTGGCGAACTTCGCCACGCCCCTGGGTCAGCTCGGCTACGGCGTCGCGCTCGACCTCGTCCCCGCGTGGGCCATCGCGCTCGCGGCAGCCGCAGCCACCGCCGCCGCCGCGGCCTGGCTCGCGCGCTCCGCTAGGGGCTGACGGCGAGGGGCCGCCCAAAAGACATTCCCCACGGGCGGTCCCGCACATCCCTCTGCAAGCCTCTGCTCCCCGGCACTGTCCTCCGCAATGGAGCGCTGGTAGAATGGGCGGACGAAGGAACGGAGGGACCCCGGATGGAGAGCGAGACGAGGGCGGACCAGGCACCCGGCACGGGCGCGCCCGCAGCACGGCTGAACGAAGCGTTGGCAGGGCCGCGCCCCAAGCCCATGCTCACCGTCGGACAGCAGATCGCCCACATGAAGTCCAAAGGAATAACGTTCGACCTCGTCTCCGAGGAGGTGGCCGCAGCCCACCTGCGCGAGAAGTGCCAGTTCTTCCGCGTCTACGCCTACCGGAAGCTCTTCGAGAAGCGCGCTGGCGGCGAGTGCGACGGGCAGTACGTCGGCCTCGACTTCGGGCACCTGCGCGTCCTGTCCAACCTCGACCGCAAGCTGCGCGACGCCCTGCTGCCGATGGCGCTCGACCTCGAGCACTTCGCCAAGGTGCGCCTGCTCGCCGCCGCCGAGGTCGCCGGCGAGGACGGCTACTCCGTCATGCGCGACTACATGGCCTCCGTCACCGACAGGCAGAGGTCGTACCTGGAGGGCGAGCTCGATCGCCGCGAGGACGACCCCTACGCCGGCGACGTCGTGCGCAAGTACCGGCGCGACATGCCGCTCTGGGCGTTTGCGAGGTCGTCTCGTTCGGCGCCTTCCTCGGCGTCCTGAGGTTCTGTGCGGACTGCTGGGGCGACCGCGAGCTCTCGGACCTCCACTACCACCTTAAGTGGGTCAAGTCGATCCGCAACGCCTCCGCGCACGGGTCGTGCGTGGTGAACGACCTCTCCGAGTGCCCGTCTCGACGCTGGCGCGCGCCTGACGCGGTCACGAGGGCGCTTGCCTCGTGCGGCGTCCCGAAGCGCCTGCGCGCCAAGCGGCTTGGGAGCCCGCGGATGGCCCAGATGTGCACTCTGCTGTACCTCTACTCTCGAACCGTCCCCGAGGGCACCGTGAGAGCAGACCGCGAGCGTGCGCTGGCCGACCTGTTCGGCTACCTCCACGGGGAGGGGTCCTGTCTTCCGCATGAGAACCCCGCCGTGGCCTCGCTGACCTTCGCGGAGCGCTTGACACGAGGTCTCGGTCTGCTAGACTGAGCGCATACAGCAAAACCTCCTTGGAGGTTTTTACGGGGCGGGAGTGCGAAAGCGCTTCTGCCCCGGTTTTGTTAAGTGCGAAATCTCCGGGCGCATCCCGCGGACGGCCCCGGTGGCGGGGTGCGGTGTCCGCTCGCGAGCCTCATGGCGGGATTCGACCTTACCCGAGCAGCATGTCTGCGAGCGCGGCCCCGCCGTAGCCTACGAACGCTCCAACGGCCATCGCAAGAAGCGTCAAGCCGACGGTGCGGACGACCTTCATCCAGTTGGGAATCATGCGCTCGCGCCGCCCGCGCTCGGTGTCGCGGTCCACCGCCTCGCCCTTCCAGTAGGCGAGGACCTCGCCGTAGGTGACGAGGTCATGCGACTTCTTGATGCGCTCCACCCAGCAGGCGGCGAACATGGCGACGCCCCAGAGCACGAGGGCGAGCACGAAGGTGGGCACGGTCTGCTCGAGCGGCCAGTCCCAGGCGAACGCCTGCACGGCGACCCATATCAAGGCGGCTATCATGAGTAGCAGGAATCCGAGCATCACGCAGCTCAGACGCTTCATGGTCTTGACGTCTCGGTCGATGGTCTCGTTCATGGTCTCCACGTCTCCTTTGATGAGAGAGTCCACGGTCGCGTCGAAGATCTCGGAGAGCAGAAGCAGGCTCTGGACGTCGGGGTAGGTCTTGTCGTTCTCCCACGAGGATATCGTCTGGCGGCTCACGTACACGCGCGCCGCGAGGTCGTCCTGCGACATGCCCGCCGCAGCGCGCAGCTCGCGTATCCTCCCGCCGATCTCCATGCCCGTTCTCCCTCTGTTCTCTTCGGCGCGACCACTTACGGGCCAGACCATGACACGTCGCGCTGAATCGTACCATCAAAAGGGTCCGACATCGGATTCTGCGGGGCGAAAATGCGCGTCAAGAGTTCTTGACGTACCATCTACCTGCGGAAACGCAGTGACTTTTGGTCGGTTTTGCGCCGTCATGATTGGTTGCATAGTATTGGCCAATGTTCAATAAAGGTGTACGATCCCTCCCGAGGAGGTGGCGACCATGCCGAGAACGGTCAAAGACCCCGAGGAGCGCCGCCGCGAGCTTTTGGTCTGCGCCATGCGGCTCTTCGCCGAGGAGGGCTACGACAACGTGTCCGTCCGCGCCGTGGCACGTGCCGCCGGCGTGGCGCCGGGGCTCGCCTACCACTACTTCGACTCCAAAGAGCGCATGTTCGCCGAGGCGATCGAGGACTACGCGCGCCGCTGTGCCGCGGGCGTCTGCGAGGCTTTGGACGAGAAGGGCCCCTCGCTGGACGAGAAGCTCGAACGTGCCGTCGCGGTGGCAACCGACCATGCGCCCTTCCCGCACGCCGAGTTTTTCCACGCCAGGGGGCACGGCGCCCTCCACGACCGGCTCTCGCTTGCCATGTGCGAGGCCGTGCGGCCCCACCTGCAGGCGGCCCTTGAACTCGATGCCGCGCAGCGCGGCGTGCCGGCCGGCGACGCCGGCGAGCTCGCGGCGATCATGGTCTACGGCATGGTGGGCCTCGCCTCGGGTCCGGGCATGCCGGATGGGGCGGCCGTCGGGGCCGCCCGCCGCTATCTCCGCGCGCTCATTGCCGAGTTTCGCTCGGGGGGCAGCGCTCGATAGGGGATTCCGCCCCGGGTGCGCCCGGGCCTTTTTCGGTCAATTGTATTGAACAATGCTCAATAGAAAGGAAAGGACGATGGGTACCAAGATGGACGAACAGGACGCCGAGCTGTTGCGCTCCCGCTCTCGGGCAGCCTTCGACGCGCAGGCGGCGACCTACGACACCGGTATGCAGGGGGAGCATGCGCGAAAGCTCTACCCGTGCGTGCTCGCGGAGGTGGCGCGCGCCGCGCTCGGCAACCCGGCGCCGCGCCTGCTCGATCTCGGCTGCGGCACGGGCGCACTCGCCGAGCTCGTGCTGGGGGAGATTCCGGGCGCGCAGCTCACCTGCGTCGATCTGTCGCCGAGGATGGTCGAGACCGCCCGTTTGCGCTTGGGCGACCGGGCCGACGCCCTTCTCGCCGACGCGGAACGTCTGCCCTTCCATGATTCCACCTTCGACGTCGCCTGGTGCAACGACTCCTTCCACCACTATCCGGACCCCGAGCGGGCCGTCTTCCAGACGTGGCGCGTGCTCGTGCCCGGCGGGACGCTCGTCGTCGGCGACGTGTGGCAGCCGGCTTTGGCCCGCGCCCTCATGAACACGTGGATGCCCCATTCGCGTGAGGGCGACGTCCGCATCTATTCCGAGGCCGAGATGTGTGGCATCCTCGGCACGTGGTACAGCGATGTGGCCTGGTGCCGCGTGGGTTCGACCGCCTGCGTCGCGGTCGCCCGCAAGGGCGCCTGAGCTGTCGGGCCCTGCGCGGCGGGACTGCAATCGTCTGACTATTCCTAGATTACTGTTGTCCCGCATAGGGTACGCTTAGGGTAAGTAGAAGGGAGCGGACGATGGATGCCACCGTACTGCGGAATGCCGAAGGAAAGTATCGGACCAACGCCAAGACCAAAGAGGCCGCGGCAAAGATTTACGCTCGCTGGGGGCTCTCTCTGTCAGATGCGATTAACGTGTTCCTGGTTAAGTCGGTTGAAGTCGGTGGGCTGCCGTTCTCAATGCGCTCCGAGGGGCCCTCGTACAATCAGGTTCAGAAGCTCGCATTCCGGGCGCCGCTTGACGCATCCGGTATCGCAGTGCTGCCGTCGGATTGGGACGACGATGAGTAGCGAGGCACCGGCTCTCTGGGAGGTTTGGCACCCATGTTGGCGCCGTTGGCAGAATTGGCAGGTTGCCCGCGCGCGACGAAATGGCGTTGAGGGAGTTGCTGACAAGCATGACGGCAGGGGAGTAGTGCCAGCTATCCGCGCAAAACCGATGACGCCTTCGGTTGGTGACCCTGATCTACGACGGCGGAGATAATTCAGGTCTGGAGGCAGGCCAACGCGGCCGGCGCGAGATGGCCTCGCGTTTTGGCTGCCGTCGGCCAGCTCGACAGCATGGGCAAGGGCGGCGCCCGGCGGTTCCCGGCACCCGCGTCGCGGGCTGGTTGACGGCGGGCGCCAAAGGTCAACCGGTGCTCCTTTGATTTTATCGGCGGTTGACTCCACACTGGGGATGGCGGATGCAAGCCGCACAGCCCATGCGTTGGGGGATTGGGAGGAGCACATCATGAACGAAACCGTCAACATCGGCCGCACGATTGCACGCGAGCGCCGCCGTGCCGGCGTCACCCAGGAGGCGCTGGCGGCCCACCTGGGCGTTTCGAAGGCGGCCGTGTCGAAGTGGGAGCTCGGGCAGAGCCTGCCGGACGTGAGCCTGCTGCCGCGCATCGCCGCCTATTTCTCGCTCACGCTGGACGAGCTTTTCGACTGGCGCGGCGAACTCGCCGAGGAGGAATCCGCCGCACTCTACGCTGAAGTCTATGCGCTGGGGGAGCGCGACCTTTCGGCGGCGCACGAGCGCCTGGGCATGCTTGCGGCGGAGCACTACGCGGATGCGAACCTGCTGATCATGCTAGCGTCGCTTCTCACGGTCTGGGCCGGCGGCATGGCGACGCCTTTTCATCCGGTGGGCGAGAAGGGCATCGAACCCGACGGCGGGCTCGACTTCGACACGCTTACCGATGAGGCGCTCGCCCTGCTCGACCGCGCACTCGAGGTTGCCTCGGACCCGGCTGCACTCTTCCTTGCACAGCAGCAGAAGGCCACGGCGCTCTTTCAGGCGGGGCGCCACGAGGAGGCTGCAGCGCTTCTCGAGCCGCTTGTGCGCCGTCAGGACGCGGGCGCCCCGACGATGCTCCTGGCCTCGGCATACCGAAAGACCGGCCGCGATGACGAGGCCCTCCGGCTCCTGCAGGCGGAGCGTTTGCGCGCGGCGGGATTCGTGCTCTCGTCGCTCATGCAGGAGGTGGGCATGCGAGACGACGCCACGTTCGCCCATGCTGCCGGCAAGGCCGCCGAGGCGGTTTTCGGAGCGTTGGACATGGGCGCGGTGAACCCGTTTTTCTTGATCGCGATGGCTCTCGAGGTGGCCGAGGTGCTCCGCCGCGCGGGCGAGAGGGACGGCGCGCTCGCGGCGTTGGGCCGCGCGGTGGACGCTGCCGTCTCTGCCGTTTCGGCGTCCCGCCCCGACCTCTCGTCCTCCTTGCTCTGGGATCGCGTCGCCGACCGCCTCGACCCGGCCCGATCGGGTACGGCGTGGGCCGAGCACAAGGCGCGTCAGGCGGATGGGCTGAGCGAGGTTATGCGCCAGGCGCTCGCCGCGCAGGTCGCGTCGTCCGAGTGGCGCGAGTTTGCGGGCGACGACCCGCGCTACCTCGAGGTTGTCGCAGCGGCGGGACGGTTGTCGGGCGAAGGGGCGGCCGGTCGCGAGGGGTGACGCTTCCCGGCGGCGAGCGACCTCGCCGGCCCGGCCGTTGCGATCTGGTCCGGTGCGCGTGTTCTGGGTGGTTCGCGCGGTTCGCTCCGGCCTGCATGTCGCCGCCTCTCGCGCATGCGGCCCGGCCTGCACCTGAAAAGTGCCCGATGTGTGCAAATGTCCATCGAGTGAATTGCTCGGTCGCGCTATTCTAAGGGGCAGCGCGGCTATGTGTAAGATGAATCTACATAAATGGAAATCTAGTTTTTCATTTTTGAGCCAACGAAGAAATCTCAGCTCTTAAGGGTGCATTTCGAGGATTCACTCGACAAAGATTTGCACACATCGGGGCAATATCCGGTGCAGCCGCGGTCACCGGGACCCCGCGGTCCTGGGATTCCGTGGTCCCGCGGTCTCCAAGACCCCCGGACTCCCTCGGGCCCCCGCGGTTCCGGGGCCTCATCATAAATCGCCTCTCGTTTGAACTCGTCCAATTCTATACGGCCGGACCCCCGTCCACGGCCGGAGCCCCGTTCGACGTGCCGGCTTCACATGGCGTCACGTGGGCTCGATCCCTCCATCTCTGCGGCGGAATCCCCATGGCGGAGGCAAAGGCATGGCAGAAGGCCGACGGGCTCGGGTAGCCGAGAAGCGCTGCGACCTCGGCAACGGTGAGGCTCTCGTCCTCGAGGAGACGGCACGCCCGCTCCAGCCTCAGTCTCCGCGCGTAGGCGCCTACGCTTTGCCCCGTCATGCGCTTGAAGGCGTCGCAGAGTCGCGATCTGCTCATATAGAGCCCCCTCGCGAGGTCGTTGACGGAGGGCGGCACGCCGCCCTCCTCGACGGCGGCGGACATGAGACGTATTGCCTGCCCGACCAGCATCTCCGCATCGGCGTCGCCGTCTTCTGCGTCGCCGTCCGCCCTGTCTGACGCCAACGATGCCATCAGCGAGGTCACGGTCGAGAGGAGTTCCAGTTCTCCGCCGGGGCGAAGAGGGGGTTGGGGCGGTATGGCGTCGAGCGCCCGTCCGATGGCAAGCTCGGCGCCCCGGTCCCAGACCCCTCCGAACGCCGGGAAGAGCCCGCGGAACTCCCCCGGGTAGCGGCGATCGAGTTCGTCGAAGAGACCGGGCAGCACGATGATGGACCGGGAACGGTAGACGCGACCGGCAAGCAGGCGGCTGGAGAGCAAGCGGGGGCCGCGCTCGACGAACGTGGCAACCTGGTCGCCGCGCCTCGCGCCCGCCGTCCTCGGGCGGACGAGCCTGACCGGGAGGCCGCAGTCCCGCGAACACGCCACGGCTTCGCCACCCATCGCACAGGCGCAGGCGTATGGCCCCAAAGATCCCTCGAAGAGCGGCATGTCTTCGATTGGGGCGACATCGTGGCAGAGTACGAGGCAGTGCGGCGTCGGCGCGCAGAGCCACATCGACCCGCGCGCCTTGCCGCCGGATGCCTCGCCAACCCAGATGTGCCCCCGTCGCTCAAGCCGCACGCCGAGTTGGTCGGTCTGCGGCTCGAAGAGCGCGGCGAGTTCACGGGGAATGCCGCGCACGTCAGCCATGTTGAGGAATCGTCCGCCCCTCTTGAAAGTCCGTCTCGTGTTAGTTAGCTAGCTCTAACTAACAGCCCACCACATGATACGTTGAGGGGGATTGCCAATCAAGACCTCGACGGACAGGGGGATGACATGTCCAATTCGCAAGCGACTGCGACGGGCGGCGCCCGCGGCAAGGGCGCCGTGAGCCGCCTGCTCGCCTTCGCTGGTCCGCGGCGCGCGCTCACCTACCTGGGGTGCGCGCTCTCGGCCGTTTCGATGCTCGTCGGTTTCGGCCCGTACGTCTGCGTCTGGCTCGTGGCGCGCGACCTTATCGCCGTGGCGCCCGACTGGAGCGCGGCCGCGGGCATCGCCGCATACGGCTGGTGGGCGTTCGGCCTCTCGGCGGGGAGCATCCTGCTGTACTTCGCAGGCCTCATGTGCACGCACCTTGCCGCATTCCGCTGCGCGTCCAACATGCGCAAAGCGGCCACGGACCACCTCATGCACGCGAGTCTCGGCTACTTCGACACGCACGCGAGCGGGGCGCTCCGGCGCGTCGTGGACGGCTGTGCGGCCGAGACCGAGGGGCTCCTCGCCCACAAGCTGCCGGACACCGCGGGCAGCGTGGCCATGATCCTCGGCATGCTCGCGCTGTTCTTCGTCTTCGACTGGCGGCTCGGGCTTGCCTGCCTTGCGGCCGTCGTTATATCGCTTGCGTGCATGTTCTACATGATGGGCGGGCGCGGCATGGACTTCATGACGCGCTACATGGAATCGCTCGTCAAGATGAACAAGACGGGCACCGAGTATGTTCGCGGCATCCCCGTGGTCAAGGTGTTCCAGCAGACGGTGTACAGCTTCCGCGCGTTCCACGACGCCATCGAGGAGTTTACGCGCCTCGCGCAGGACTACGCCGTGAAGTGGTGCAAGACCCCGCAGTCGCTTTCGCTCACAGTCATCAACGGCATCGCCCTCTTCCTCGTCCCGGCGGCGATTCTCGTCGCGCCGGGCGAGGGGGACTTCGCGCGCTTCGTCGCCAACTTCGCGTTCTATGCGATCTTTTCCGCGGTGATCCCCACGGCCATGACGCGCGTGATGTTCATGTCCGAAGCGTTCCAGTCCGCGGCCGATGCCGTGAGCCGCGTGGAGGAAGTGCTTGCCGCCCCTGTGATCGAGGCGCCCGCCGCGCCCCAGATGCCGTGCGACAACGCCATCCGTTTCGAGAACGTGAGCTTCACCTACGAAGGGACGGACGCCCCTGCGCTCGACCGTGTGAGCTTTGAGGTGCCCGCCGGCGCGACGGTGGCTCTCGTGGGGCCTTCGGGCGGCGGCAAGACCACGGCAGCCTCCCTCGTGCCGCGCTTCTGGGATGTCGACTCCGGGCGCGTGACGCTCGGCGGCGTGGACGTGCGTGCGATGGACCCGCATGAACTCATGGAGCGCGTGGCCTTTGTGTTCCAAGCCAACCGCCCCTTCAGGCAGACCGTGCTCGAGAACGTCCGCGCGGCGCGCCCTGAGGCTTCGCGCGAAGAGGCGCTGGCCGCACTCGAGGCGGCGCAGTGCACGGACATTTTGGAGAAGCTGCCCCGAGGCGCCGACACGCTCGTGGGGACGGGCGGGGCACATCTCTCCGGCGGCGAGGTCCAGCGTCTCATGATTGCCCGCGCGATCCTGAAGGACGCGCCCGTGGTGGTGCTCGACGAGGCGACGGCCTTCGCCGACCCGGAGAACGAGGCCAAGATCCAGGCTGCGTTCAAGCGGCTTGCGCAAGGGGGCGATGGCCTGCGGCGCACCGTCCTCATGATTGCGCACCGCCTCTCCACGGTGCGCAACGCCGACCTCATCGTCGTTTTGGACAAGGGGCGCGTGGTCGAGAGCGGCACGCATGGGGAGCTGCTGGCGGCGGGCGGCCTCTATGCGCGCATGTGGGCCGACTACGAGCGGTCCGTGAGCTGGCGCATCGCGAGCGCCGCGGAGGAGGAGTAGATGAGCATCAAGGAGAAGTACGCCCTCACCGACGAGGGCGTGAGGAACGTCAAGCTCGGCGCCGTGTGGACGGCCGCGGCGAATCTCGCTATCTTTGCGGGCGTGGGTGTGACCTATCTTGTCATGGAGGCGTTTGTGGCGCACCTCACCGAGGGTGCGCCGCTGCCCGCGCTCGCGCCCTATGCGGCGGGGCTCGCGGCTTTCATCGTCGTTCTCTTTTTTGCCGAGTACCAGGCCTACCACTACCAGTACGGCGTCATCTACCAGGAAAGCGGCCGGCAGCGCATCGCGCTTGCCGAGCGGCTGCGGAGGCTCCCCCTGTCGTTTTTCGGCCGACGCGACCTCGCGGACCTTACCGAGACGCTCATGACCGACGTCAAGACGACCGAGCATGCCTATAGCCACGTGCTGCCCGAGCTCTACGGGGCCTATGCCACGCTCGCCGTGGCGGCGGTGGGGCTTTTCGCCTTCGACTGGCGGCTCGCCCTGGCGTCGCTCTGGAGCTGCCCGGTGGGGCTCGCCATCCTCTTCGGCGCGCGCCGCGCGCTTCAGCCCATGATGGAGGCCACGCGCATGCGCGGGCTCGCAACCTCGGAGGACATCCAGGAGGCGCTCGAATGCGTGCGCGAGGTGCGCGCCACCAACCAGGAGGAGCGCTATCTCGAGCACATCCACCGGGACGTGGACGCGGCGGAGCGTCAGGCGGCCCGCTCGGAGATTGCGTGCGGCATCTGCGTGAACGGCGCCCAGGTCGTGCTGCGCTTGGGCCTTGCCACCACAGTCCTCGCGGGCGCCGGCCTCATCCTGGAAGGCTCCTGCACGTTCATGACGCTCTTCTGCTTCCTCCTCGTCGTGTCGCGCATCTATGCGCCCTTCGACCAGTGCCTCATGCTCATCGCCGAGCTCTTTTCGGCCAAGACGGCGTCGGCGCGTATGCGCTCCTTCGAGGAGGAGCCGCTGGCGTCTGGCGGAGGCGCGTATGAGCCCCGCGGGCACGACGTCGTCTTCGACCGCGTGGGCTTTTCGTACGAGCAGAGCGGCGAGCGGGTGCTCGAGGACGTTTCGTTCACGGCGCGCGAGGGCGAAGTCACCGCGCTTGTGGGGCCGAGCGGCTCCGGCAAGTCCACGTGCGCCCGCCTCAGCTGCCGCCTCTGGGACGCGAGCTCCGGGTGCGTGACGGTGGGAGGCGTGGACGTGTCCGGCGTGGACCCCGAGGTGCTTCTCGGCGATTTCGCCGTGGTCTTCCAGGACGTGCTGCTCTTCGACGACACGGTGATGGGCAACATCCGCCTCGGCCGGCGCGGCGCTACCGACGAGGAGGTGCTCGCCGCGGCGCGGGCGGCCAACTGCGACGAGTTCGTGAACCGGCTGCCGCAAGGCTATCAGACCATGATCGGCGAGAACGGCGCCCGGCTCTCGGGCGGCGAGCGCCAGCGCATCTCCATCGCGCGGGCCCTGCTCAAAGACGCGCCGATCGTGCTGCTCGACGAGGCGACGGCGAGCCTCGACGTGGAGAACGAGACGCAGGTCCAAGGGGCGCTCTCGCGCCTGCTCGCCGACAAGACCGTCATCGTGATCGCCCACCGCATGCGGACCGTCATGGCGGCCGACAAGATCGTGGTGCTCGACGGCGGCCGCGTGGCCGAGCAGGGAACCCCCGTCGAGCTTATGGCCCAAGGCGGCCTCTTTGCCCGCATGGTGCGCCTGCAGACCGAAAGCGCCGAGTGGGCCATCTAGGCCGGCACGTTTAAGCGGGTTAGTTCGAGCCGGATGACAAAACGGCCGACGGAGGTGGGCGGCAAGGGACAAGCCCCCTTGCCGCCCATTGCATCGCTCACTTGTGCTTGTAGCCGGTGTACAGGGTGAGGATGCCGCAGATCACGCCCGCCCATGCCCAGATGCGATGCCACTTCATGCGCCGGTCTCCTTTCCGCCAACCCGTCGGTTCGAATGAAAGTCACCTGTGGTTGACAACTTTTCCCAACAGGATTATGCTCCAAAAAGTTATAGATACGCAACTCTTATGTTGGACTTGCCGAAGCCCGAGGTTTCGGCAAACGGGGAAAGGAAGGGCGTATGGATTCGAAAGTTCGCGGCGCGTTGCTTCTGGGTGCAGGATTTCTCATGGGCACGGTCGGCATCAAGGCCCTCACGAGCCAGCAGGCAAGGCGATGCTATGTCAAGGGAGTCGCCTGCGGTCTGCGCGCCAAAGACGGCTACGAGCGAATCGTCGAAGAGGCAAAGGCCGAGGTCGACGACATCGTTGCCGAGGCTTCCTATATAAACGCCTCGTCCGCCAAGGCGTCGACAGACGATCCTCATGCCGAAACGGCCAAAACGGAATCAGTAGCGGAAAAACCTGCTACTCAGACGGCATAAGGGGCCCGCGATGGAGTTTTCCATCGTGCACGAGGTTCCCGGCCGTCTGCGCGTGCGGCTTGCCGCCCCGGTGCCTCTGGCAGATCTCGATCTGCTTACGTCCGTCGTATCGAATGCGCCGCACGCGAACAAGGCGATCGTGTACCCGCGCATAGGGTCTGTGGTGATTTGCTACGACGCGGCTCCGGGTGCGCGCGAGGATGTCGTTTCATACCTTGCGGGCATCGATGCCGCGGCCATCGATCGGGCGAGGACGGAATGCTCCGTCGCCATCGCCCCGCGAACGAACTCCCTGTTCATTCAAATCGCGGAGCTTGTCGGGTTTCATTTTGCGCGCAGATGGTTTCTGCCGGCTCCCCTTTCGGCATTGTGGGCGCTCTGGCGCTACCGGCGCTTTCTCGGGGCGGCGCTGCGCTCCTTTGGCCGTGCCCGGCTGGACGTCCCGGTGCTTGACGCGGCGGCAATCGGCATGTCGTTTCTCAAGCGGGATCCCAAGACGGCGTCCGAGACCATGTTCCTGCTCGATCTCGGGGAAACGCTTGAAGATTACACGCGCGCCCGATCGGAAAACGAGCTCATCTATTCGCTGCTTGCCATGCCGGAGTCGGCGCAGCTTGTCGATGGAGACGAAGAGCGAACGGTTCCTTCGACCGATTTGATGGAAGGCGACCTCGTCGTGGTCCGCACCGGCATGCCCGTGTGTGTCGACGGCGTGGTCGAGCGCGGCTGTGCGATGGTAAACCAATCGACCCTTACCGGCGAGCCGCTTGCGGTCGAGCGCGGGGTTGGCGACGACGTGTTTGCGGGTACCGCCGTCGAAAGCGGCGAGATGTATGTTCGCGTTCGCAAAACGGCGGCGGACACCAAGCTGCGCTCCATCGTGACGCTCGTCGAGCAGTCCGAGGCCCTCAAGGCGGGTGCGCAGACTCGTCGCGAACGGCTTGCCGATGCCATCGTCCCCTGGAATTTCCTGTTTGCGGGCATCGTGGCCCTCATGACGCGCAGTTTGGTGAAGACGTCGGCGGCGCTTATGGTCGACTATTCGTGCGCCCTTAAACTCACCGGGTCGATTGCGGTGCTTTCGGCGTTGAGCCAAGGCGCAAAGGCCGGGTTCACGGTCAAAGGCTCGCGCTGCTTCGAGGAGTTTGCGGCCGCCGACACCATCGTGTTCGACAAGACGGGCACGCTTACCGAGGCCACGCCAAAGGTGGCGTGCGTCGTCGCGCTTAACGGGTGGAAGCGTGCGCAGGTGCTCCGCCTGGCCGCCTGTCTCGAGGAGCATTTCCCCCACCCCGTCGCCCGCGCGGTCGTGCGGGAGGCGGCGGAGCACGGCCTCAAGCACCGCGAGAGGCACGCCGAGGTTGAGTACATCGTCGCGCATGGGATCGTGTCGTCGTTGGAGGGGGAGCGCGTTGCCATCGGCAGCGAGCATTTTATCGTCGAGGACGAACACGTGCGCATCGACGATGCCGACCGTGCCCAGATCGATGCGGCTGCGGGCGATCTATCGGTTTTGTATCTTACGGTGGGTGGGAAGCTCGTCGGGGCGATCGGTATCGAAAACCCGCTCAAACCCGACGTTTCGGCCGATATCAAGCAGCTGCGCGCGCTTGGGTTTAAACACGTGATCATGCTTACCGGGGACAGCGGGCCCGCGGCGGCGCGCGTGGCCAAAGCGGCGGGGATCGATGAGTTTGAGGCGAACTGCCTTCCCGAGCGCAAGCACGCCTATGTCGAAGAGCTCGTTAGGGGAGGGCGCCGCGTCGTGATGGTGGGCGACGGCGTGAACGACTCTCCCGCCTTGTCGGCAGCCCATGTCGGCGTCGCTATGGCAACCGGCACCGCCATCGCCAAGGAGGTTGCCGACATCACGCTTTCGCGTGGCGACCTGTCGGCGCTCGTGACCCTCCGAAAGCTCTCTACGGGTCTCCTCCGGCGACTTGACATGTCGTTCGCCCAGGTCATCGGCATCAATACCGCGCTGTTGGCCGCAGGTGTGGGCGGCATTGTCACGCCGCAGATGTCCTCGCTACTGCACAACGGCACGACGATCGCCCTTTCTCTGCGCGCTGGAACGAAATACCGCATCGATTGACGAAGCGCCGCCTCTAGGCAGGGGGCGGCGCTTCGGTTCTCTCTGCTTGTGGCCCGCCATGCACCGGCGAGGCAAGGTCTTTCGCGACGGCCCGGCCTGCACCTGAAAAGTGCCCGATGTGTGCAAATGTCCGTCGAGTGAATTGCCCGACCGCTCCGTTCTGAGGAAAGGTGCGGTCGGGCATAAGTTACATCTTTCAGAATTGAAATTCCATTTAACAATTTTAAAGTTTGAGAAAAGGGCTCGTCCATCGAGGCCGCACCTCGGGGATTCACTCGACAAAGATTTGCACGCATCGGGGCAAGATCAGGTGCAATCGGGGCCTCCGAGGCCCCGGGGTCCCGCAACCCGCGAGGGACGGGGCGGGGTGCGGCCTTCTCGCTACAGCTCCCGCTTCGCGTACAGCCTGAGGGAGACCGCCGCCGAGGCGGCGAGGAGCGCCGCGGACGCGCCGAGGAGCGCGGCGATGCCCACTGCGGTTCCGAGGGGAGTTTCGAGAAACGCCAGGAAGTCCGTGACGGATCCCAAATCCGCCTCTCCGCTGAGGACCCCCGAGTTCCCGAGGATGATGAGAGGGGTGACGAACAGGATGACTATGACCGTGGGCAAAAGCTGGGTCGCCTTTGTCTGCCCGAACTTAAAGTACACGGGGCTCACGACGGATGCCACGAGCGAGCCGATCAGGATGCACACCGCGGTGGCGATTGCCATGCCCGTCAGCCGGTCCCCGTTGAGCGCGAGGGATTCGGAGATGCCTCCGGGCAGTTCGACGACGGAGGCGACCCCCATCACGGCGAGCGACGCGGCAACGCCGACGACGGTGCCGATGAGGCCGAGCGTCACGATGGCGGCGTAGCGACCCATCACGACGTCGCGCTTCGAGACGGGGAGCGTGAGCCGGTAGCGGCCCCAGCCGTTCTGGTCGTCGTAGGCTGCCACGCCCATCGCTCCCATCATGAGGTACATGCAGGTGAGGATTGCCGGTGCGACGATCGCGGTCTGCATCCCGACGCCGACGAGGATGGTGAGGGGAAAGCCGATTCCAAGCAGGTAGAAGGCATAGCTGCGGAAGATGCCCATTTCTATGAGGTATGCGCGCTTCATTATCGGACGCCGCCTTTCAGGACGAGGGCGAGGTAGTCGTCGATGGTCATCCGGTCGCAGGGGATGTCGGGCATCGCCCGGGCAAACGAGTAGCGGTCGGGGACGAGGACGTCGATCCCGTAGTCGTGCTTGAGGTACCTGAGCTCGGAGTCGGGGACGATGCCGGACGAGGCGATCCTCTCGAAGTCCGTCACCCGGCAGCGGGCGATCCCCATGGTGTCGGTGATGGCGTCCTTCGGCAGGTCGAACAGGATCTTGCCGTCGTCGATGCAGACGATGCGGTCGGCGATGCGCTCGAGGTCCGACGTGATGTGGCTCGACATGAGGATGCCGTGCCCCGGTTCGCCGACAAAGTCCCGCAGGATGTCGAGGACCTCGTCGCGCGCCATGGGGTCCAGCCCGGCGGTCGCCTCGTCGAGGACGAGCAACCTCGCCCCGTGGGAGAGGGCGCACGCCATGTTGAGCTTCATTCCCATGCCGCGGGAAAGCTCTTTGACGCGCTTGCCCCTGTCGAGGCCGAACTCCCTCAGGTACCTTTCGAACCTGTGCGGCTCCCAGCCGGCATAGGCGGTGGACAGGATCCTGCCCACCTCCGCGACCTTGAGGTGCTCGGGAAACGAGACGGTGTCGAAGACCACGCCGATCTGCTCCTTGGTCCGTGAGCCCGACGGCTGGGCGAGGCTTTCGCTCGGGACCCCGAGGACCTGTGCGGAGCCGCCGTCGACGGGGACGAGGCCGAGCAGGGCCTTGATGGTGGTCGACTTGCCGGCGCCGTTCTGGCCGACGAAGCCCACGACCTCGCCTTCCTCCACCGTCAGGCCGACGTTTTCCAGGGAGAACCCGGGATAATGCTTTACCAGGCCCCTCGCCTCGACGAGGTGGCCGATATCGTTCTGCGCTGCCATGGTCTGTCCTTTCGAAGGGCGCCGTGCGCCCGACTATTCGAGCTCCAGGGCGAACATCTCCGACAGCTCGTCGTCCGAGAGGCCCATGCTGCGCCCGCACTCGATTGCCCGGGCCATGAAGCCCTCGACCTCGCGGAGCCGCTCTTCGCGGATGAGCTCGGCGTTGCCGCCGGCGACGTAGGTGCCCTTGCCCTGCACCGTTTCGATGAGGCCGGCCGCCTCCAAGTCGGCGTAGGCGCGCTTGGTGGTGATCGCGCTCACGCGCAGGCTGTTGGCGAGCGCCCTGATCGAGGGGAGCTGCTGTCCTTCGGCGAGCTCGCCCTTCGCGATCGCGGACTTGATCTGGTCCGTGATCTGCTCGTAGATGGGTTTGCCGTTCGCGTTTGAGATGATGATGTCCAAGTCGCGGTCCTTCCCCGTCGCCCCCTCGGGCGTCCCCGGAGGGGGTTGCCGCGTCGGGGCGTCCCCCTCTGCGGCCGGGCAGGCGCGGACGTCGGCACTCCTGCCCGTCGGACATACTGTGTATGTTTGATAGATACAGTATATACTCACCTATACACATTGCGCAAGGGGCGGACGGAGTTTTTTCGAGTTTCGTTGGCTCCGCGCATGCTGCTGCTCCCTGTGGTTGGTTGGGGTATGAAATGGCAACGAACGGGGGCTGCACCGCAGGCCGCCTTGTTCCCGGGCACCGGTTTGCGTGAGATTGTCGGGAAAAGATTCCAAGAGCGAAAATGGAGGTTTCGACATGGCATTCACGGTTTATAACTTCGAAGACAACGATGACGTCAAGGTCGTTGCGGAGGCAGGCCAGTTCCAGGTCATCCAGTGGGACCGCGACCTTTCGGTGACGTCCGAGAGTGCGATGGCGGCTTACTTTGCCGCGCAGATGGACGTACGACGCCGCCAGCTCGTTGCCAATCTCGACGGACGCCTCGGCGTCACGCTCCAGGCCGGTGCGATGCAGTGGACGGTGGGCAGCGTGCGGGCCACGACCGGCGTGAAGGGCGTGGGCGACTTCGTGGGCAAGATGTTCAAGGGTGCCATCAGCCAGGATTCCATCATCAAGCCGGAGTACACCGGAGTCGGGAAGCTCGTCTGCGAGCCCACCTGGCGCTTCATCCTGCTCGTCGACACGACGCGCTGGGGTAACTCTGTCGTGCTGAACGACGGCCTGTTCCTGGCATGCGACGGCAATCTCAAGCACGAACTGCAGCGGCGCTCGAACATCTCGTCGGTGGTGGCGGGTAACGAGGGCCTATTCAACCTGCGCATTGACGGGGCAGGCGTCGTCGCGCTCGAGTCGCCCTGCCCCGAGCAGGAGATCGTCTATGTCGATCTCGACAGCGACGAGCTCAAGGTCGACGGCAACTATGCGCTTGCATGGTCGGCCGGACTGAACTTCTCGGTCGAGCGTTCGGGTAAGTCGCTCGTGGGTTCGGCGGTGAGCGGCGAGGGTCTTGTGAACGTCTATCGCGGCACGGGTCGCGTCATGCTCGCGCCGATGCAGGCAGCCACCGACCGCAACGTCTATGCACCCCAGCCTACCGACCACTAACCGCTGCCTGCGCTGATAAAGCGCCGGGTTGGGGCGTCCTGAGGCTGACTCAGAGTCGCTGATAGGCCCCGGGGTGGAAGCCACGTCTGACGGCAGCGGCGAGGTATCGCGTCTGGTCGCGCCCCTCATGTCGGGTTTGGGGCGCCGCGCTGGCCAAAAAGCGCAATCGTGAAGACCATGCGATATTTGATAAATAGTGAGGCAGATTCCTGACCAGCGTTTTTATCGTCACCCACCATGCAGGTGCAGCGGGACCCCCTTGTCGATCGTCGACAAGGGGGTCCAATTTGGCCCTTACGGGTCTCCGGGGGGGCGGTCGGGAGGGTCCGATGCTCTTCATGATCGACCTTTTTGGCCATCGGTGGCGGCTTTTCCTGACTTGGACGCGTCTGAGGCCGCATCGGGCCCGCCCGCGTTGGATAAACGGTTAAGCTGGACTGCCGGTATCAGCGTGCTTCGACTGGATCCTGCCGATTCGCCCCGGTCCACTCACTGCCGCTCTTCGACCCGCCCGTCGCGCACCTCCCAGACGCGTCCCGTGCAGGCGTCGAGGAACGCCTGGTCGTGGCTCACGAGCAGGAGCGCCCCCGGATAGGCCGCAAGCGCCCGTTCGAGCGCCTCGACCGAGTGGAGGTCGAGGTGGTTGGTGGGCTCGTCCATGACGATGAGGACGGGCCCGCGCAGCATCCCGTATGCGAGCATGAGCTTGCGCAGCTCGCCGGGGCTCGTGCGGCCGCCCTCGAGGATGCGGTCGGGATCGGAGTTGAGCTGGGCCACCGTGGAGAGCACCCGCCCGCGCTCGGCGGGGGAGAGCGTCGCTATCTCGGCGACGACGCGCTCCCGCTCGCGCGGCTCCACCTCCTGGGGGATGTCGAGCACCGCGAGGTCGCCGGCGACCAGCGTGCGCAGATGTGCGAGCAGCGTCGACTTTCCCGCTCCGTTGGGCCCCACGATGCCCACGTGGTCGGTGTTGCCCACGTAGAGCGGCGGGATCTCGAGCGTGCCCGCGCCGCAGGGGATGGTGCCAGCCGGGATGCGGAGCAGGGTCTTGCGCGGACTCGGGCGGGCGTCGACCCAGAGGTCGCCGTCGTAGCGCTTGTGCACGAAGGCGGCGTCGACGCGCTGCCGGGCGGCTTCGACCTGCTTGTTCATCTGGACGGTCAGCTTGCCGCGCACCCCGTCCTGGCCGGTGAATATGGCCAGGTCGATCATCGCCTTGGCCGATCTATCCTTGGGGTCGATGTGGCGTTTGCTGCGGCGCGCCTGCGCCCGAGCCGCCTCGTGGGCGCGTTGGTCCTGCTCGGCTGCGAGGCGCGCGAGCTTGTCTTTTGCGACCGCCCGCTCGTGCTCGGTCGCGCTGCGCTCGAGGTCCGCCTGACTGCGGGCCGCCGTGTAGCCGCCGGGGCGCACGACCAGCCCGCCCGGCTCGAACGACACACAGCGCTCGGCCAGCGCGTCGAGCAGCACGCGGTCGTGGCTTACGAGGATGCCGATGCCCCGGAAGCCCGCGAGCGCCGCGGCGAGCTGCTCGCGCGCGTCGCGGTCGAGGTGGTTGGTTGGCTCGTCGGCCACCAGCACGTCGGGGCGCCGCCACAGGGCGCAGGCGATCTGCAGCTTCTTGCGCTCACCGAACGAGAGCCGCTCGAAGCGCCAGGGCATGTCGTCCTCGATGGCAAAGACTCGCCGCAGGTCGAGCGCCTCGCGGCCGTAGTCGCAGGCGAAGTCGGCGAGGTTGTCGGGCGGCTCGTCAGCGTCCTGCTCGCAAAGGGCGCACACGAGGCCGTGCGTGACCGTGCCGGAATCGGGTTCGGTGAGCCCGCAGGCGATGCGGGCGAGCGTGGTCTTGCCGCAGCCGTTGTCGCCCAAAAGGCCGGTCCACCCGGCGGGGAATACGACGCTGACGTTGTCGAGGATGGGTTCTTGCGCGGAAGGGTAGGTGTACGTGACACCAGTAAGGGCAAGCTGCTGGGGCATAGAGCATTCTCCTAA
Source organism: Coriobacteriales bacterium (assembly GCA_048173955.1). Taxonomy (GTDB): domain Bacteria; phylum Actinomycetota; class Coriobacteriia; order Coriobacteriales; family UMGS124; genus CAZUFB01. Next base: position 3,430 of record DBEYOB010000152.1, on the reverse strand, counting down.
AATGAGGCGCACGGCGAGCAGAGGGAACGCCCGCATGGGCGGGGCCGCGCCGCGCGCTTGGTATATGCGGGGACGCGCCTGTCAACGGCATGCGCCCGCACAACGGCACTGGGGAATGTCTAGCGAATCCGCACCTGACCCTTTCTTTCTGCCGGACACGATGGCGCCGCCACGCGCGCTGCGGACGGGATTGCCCGCTCGGCCGACGCGGCCAGTATAGCACGGGTCGGGATGCTATAGTTTCCCGAGTTTTGCAGCATAGCCGAATGGGATTCTGGATGTCCGCCTTGCTCAAAGGGCTTTATCTTTGGTCTGGAAACGGTCGACTGGGCGAGCGTTTGGGAAAAGAAAAACGAGGAGCTCCCCATCTTTGCCAAGTACCGGGATGGGGTTAATCGCGCCGCTCTACGCGTGCTGCATTCCAGCCAGGTTTGAATCTGCCGGCTCGGCCTGCACCTAAAAAGTGCCCGATGTGTGCAAATGTCCGTCGAGTGAATTGCTCGGTCGCATCATTCTAAAGGACGGAGCGACCAAATATAAATTTTATCTTTCTGAATCGAAATCTTTTTTTCTTATTTTGGAACTTAAGAGAAAGCCTCATCCGTTGAGGTCGCATTCCGGGGATTCACTCGATAAAGATTTGCACGCATCGGGGCAATATCGGGTGCAACCGCGGCCTACGGCTCCCGTTTTGCGTGCATCTCGAGGGGAACACCACATGGGCAGGGCTGGCCAGTATAGCACGGCGCAGGCGCGCAACTGCGGTGCGATGATGTTATAGTTGCCTCGGTAGTCGCCCCGGGCCGCGCTTGTCCCGGGCAGCGCCGGCCCTGGGCCTCGACCGTCCGGCGTCCGTCCACGGAAGAAAGGGTGCGCCATGCTTCACGAACTGCATTTCCCCTCGTCCAACAACCGCGACCAGGTGACCGGGTGGATCTACGTTCCGGCATGCGAGCCCGAGGGCATCGTCCAGCTTGTGCACGGTTTCGGCGAGCACTCCCGCCGCTACTTCCACATGATCGTGGCGTTCATGGACGCCGGCTACATCGTGGCCGCCGACGACCACGTGGGTCACGGCGCCACCGCCATCGCCAACGGCACGTGGGGCGACTGGGGCGACGCCGGCCCGCACACCATGATGGAGGACGAGAAGCGTTTCAAGGACCTCGTTTGCGCGAAGTATCCCGGCCTGCCCTATTTCATGTTCGGGCACTCCATGGGCTCCATGATCGCCCGCGACTTTTCCGCGAAGTACGGCGACGAGCTCGCCGGCGCCATCTACTGCGGCACCACCGGCATCTTCAAGAACACCCGCGAGGTCCGCGCCAAGCTCGACGAGGCCATCGCCGCGGGCAAGGCGCACGAGTCCGACCCCTCTTTCGTCAGCGAGCTCATGGGCTGGATGTTCGCGCGCTGCGACGAGGGCGCGGCGCTCGGCAACGAGTGGATCTGCCATGACCCGTACGTCCAGAAGGACCATGCCGCAGACCCCTTCGACGCCTTCGCCCATCCCGTGCACAACGTCAGCCTGCGCGACTTCATCGACATGATGCTGTGCATCGAGGGCCCCGAGTGGGCGCACAGGGTCCCCGCCGACCTGCCCGTCCTGCTCATTGCGGGCGACCAGGACCCCGTGGGCAACTACGGCGCGGGTGTGTACCAGTGCGCGAACTGGCTCATCGACACGGGGCACGAGAGCGTCGTCACCCACCTCTACTCGGGGTATCGCCACGAGATCCACAACTACGACGACATCAAGGACGACGTGGAGCAGACCGTGATCGAGTGGATGGACCTGCAGGGGTAGGTTGTGGCTCCGCCGCGAGGCGCGGCGATGCCATAGCACGCGGTGATTTGCGGAATCGGGCGCCGGATTTACGGTGGCGAGCGACAGAGAGGACCGAAGTATGACCAACCAGATGGATGTGCGCCACGCTCAAGCGGTGCGCGAGCTGAGCAGGCGCTCGTTTGTGGGCGGGGCGCTGTCTGCCGGCACCGTGCTCGCCCTGGCGGCCCCGGGCCTTTCCTTCGCCGACGAAGGCGACGGCTCGGATGCGTCTTCCGGGCGGGTCGCCTACGAGTCGCGCGACCAGATCGATCCCCGCTACACCTGGGACTTGAGCGATCTGTTCGCAAGCGACGAGGACTTCCTCGCCGCGCTCGAGCAGGCCAAAGGCTACGCCGACCAGTTTGCGGCATACCAGGGCACGGCGACGCGCTCGGCCGACGATCTGCTCGCCTTCCTCCAGCTCGACGACAGCGCGACGGTGGACCTCACCAAGCTCCAAGTGTACGCCACCTGCAAGAGGGACGAGGACACCGGCGACTCCACGTATCTGGACTACGCGAGCCAGACCGACGCGGTGGTGGTCGACGTCGTAGGCGCCGAGGCGTGGTTTTCTTCCGAGGTGCTCGCCCTCGATCCCCAGGTGCTCGAGGACTTCTATGCCGCCTGCCCCGAACTCGAGATGTACCGCCGCAGGCTCGACCTCATTGTGCGCGCCCGCGACCATGCGCTCGGCTCGACCGAAGAGGCCTTGCTCGCCGCGGCGGGGAGCCTGACGGGCCAGCCCGAGGCGGTCTTCACGGCCGCGAGCGACGCCGACCTCGCATTCGCCGACGCCGTTGACTCTCAGGGCGAGACGCACCCGGTGACGACGGGCACCTACCCGGCGCTGTTCATGTCGGGCGACCGCGCGCTGCGCACCTCGGCCTTCGAGTCACTCTCTTTGGGGTTCATGCAGTTCCGCACCACCTTCGCCGCAAACCTGCAGACGCAGGCCAGGCTGCTCAAGTTCTTTGCCGACGCGCGCGGCTACGCGTCGAGCCTGGAATGCTCGCTCGACAGCAACGAGATCCCGGTCGAGGTGTACGGCAACCTCATCGACGCGGTGCATCGCGGCATGGAGCCGATGCACCGCTACGCGTCGCTGCGCCGCGACCTGCTGGGCTTGGACGAGCTGCTCCCGAGCGACCTCTACGCGCCGCTCGTGGCGGAGATGGACCGCGGCTACACCTACGAGGAGGCGTGCGAGATCGTTCTCGAGGCCCTGGCGCCCCTGGGGGAGGAGTATCTGCAGATCGTGCGCCGTGGTTTTGACGAGCGCTGGGTCGACGTGTATCCCACGCCCGGCAAGTTGAGCGGCGCCTATTCGATTTGCGGCCCCGGCATGCACCCCTACGTGCTGCTGAACTTCAGCGGGACGCTCGAGGACGTTTTTACGCTCGCCCACGAGATGGGCCACGCGGTGAACGCCTACCTGTCGAACAACGCGCAGCCGGCGTGTTGTTCTGGCAACCCGACCTTTGTGGCGGAGGTGGCCTCGACCTGCAACGAGGCGCTGCTCACGCAGCACCTGCTTGCGAAGGCGACGGACGAACGCGAGCGCGCCTATCTTCTGAACCACCATCTCGAGAGCTTCCGCTCCAC
>DBEYOB010000151.1:0-5325 GCA_048173955.1 Coriobacteriales bacterium | reverse complement strand
TCATGGTGACGGTGGTCGACCCCGCCGACGACGCGACCGACCCCGCCGCGCTCATGGGCGACCTCGCCCGCTGGCAGGAGGGGTGCGCCGCGATCCTGGCGTCGTGGCGCGCGGCGGGCGTGCGCGACGCGCTGGGAGACGCGCCCGCTGAGCCCCGGCTGCGTCTGCTCGTGGGGTGCCATCCCCACAACGCTCGCCTGTTCGACGATGCCGCGCGTGCCGCGATGCACGCCCTGCTCGCCGAGCCCCTCTGCTGCGGCGTGGGCGAGATCGGCCTCGACTACCACTACGACCTCTCGCCGCGCGACGTGCAGCGGGAGGTCTTCCGCGAGCAGCTCCTGCTCGCCCGCGAGCTCGACGCGCCGCTGTCGCTGCACGTGCGCGAGGCGCATCCCGACGCCGCCCTCATCATGGGGGAGGTGGGCCTGCCGCAGGCGGGTGCGGTGATGCACTGCTTCGATCTGGGCCCGCAGGACGCCGAGCCGTTCTGGGAGATGGGCTGCGCGCTGGGCATCGGCGGCGCGGTCACGTTCAACCGCTGCGACGCCACGCGCGACGCGGCGGCGCTCTGCGCGCCGGACGGCATCGTCACCGAGACCGACGCCCCCTACATGGCGCCCGAGCCCCTGCGCGGCACCCGGTGCGAGCCGGCCTACGTGGCGGTGACGGCACGCTTCGTGGCCGACCTGCGCGCCGAGCGGCTGGGCGAGGACCCGGCCGCCTGGACGGCCGCGGCATACGAGCGTGCGGTCGGGCTGTTCGACCGGCCCGCGCCCCTTGCGGTGCGGTAGGGGAGGCGACGGTGGCGGGAGACGGCGCGGCATCGGGTCCCCTGTCCGACGGGCGCGCGCATGCCGCCGGCGCGCCGCGCGTGTGCGTGCTCGCCGGGTCGCCGCGCGCCAGCGGTTCTTCGGCCGTGCTCGCTCGGTGCGTCGCACGGGGGGTCGAGCGCGCCGGTTGCGCGGCAGACCTCGCGCTTCTGGCGGACTATACGGTTGCGGGCTGCACGGGCTGCGGTGCCTGCGAGCGCACAGCGACGTGCGTGCTCGACGCCGGCGAGCGGCGCGCCGAGGCCGCGGGCGGGCCGCCGGGCTTCGGCGTGCTGTTCGAGCGCCTTGCGGCGGCGGACGCCCTCGCCCTGGTCGCCCCCGTGTACTTCTCGGGTCCCCCGTCGCAGCTCAAAGCCGTCTTCGACCGGATGCAGCCGCTGTGGGCGCAGCGCTACCTGCTCAAGAGCCGCCCACCCGTCCCCAAGGAAAAGCGCCGACCGCTCGATCTGCTCGTCGTCGGCAGCGGCGGCGACCCGTTCGGCTACGAAGCGCTCGTCTCCTGCGCGCGCTCGTCGCTGCGCATGGCCGACTTCGAGCTACGGGAGCTGCACGACTTCGTCGCGCGCGCGGAGGGGCGCGGCGCCGCGTGGGAGCGGCGCGGCGAGGAAGCCGGCTTCGAGCTGGCGAGGCCGCTGCGTCCCGAAGGTCGGAGCACGGCCTTCCAGCCCTAGCCTCGGCGGTCGGAGCACAGCCCTTCCGCCTTCCTCTGCCGTGACCTCGCCCCGGGTCCCGGCCGCCGCGGCCGCATGCTCTTCTTGCGGGAGCGCCGCCCCTTTTGCATGCATGCCGCCGCCGCATCGCCGGTCGCGGTACAATCGGGGCGTCAGGTTCCCGTTGCGGCCGTCCGTGCAAGAGGGCCCCGATAGCCAGGAGATTCTCCCCATGCCCCATTCAAAGCTCGCCAGCCCTAGCGCCACCCGCTCGCTGCTCTCCGAGTTCGGCCTGTCGGCCAAGTACGAGCTGGGCCAGAACTTCCTGGTGAACGACGACGTCGTGGGGAAGATCTGCGACCTTGCCAACATCGGGCCGGACGACGTCGTGCTCGAGGTCGGCCCCGGCATCGGCACGCTGACGAGCGCGCTTCTGCCGCGCGTCGCCGCGGTGGTCGCCGTCGAGGCGGACGCCGACATGCGCGGGCCGCTGTCGGTCTCCACGGCCGACTATTCGGAGCGGTTCGCCCTCGTCGAGGGGGACGCCCTGCGCGTCGCGCCCGAGCGGATCGCCGCGGCGCTCGCCGAGCTCTCCGCGTGCGGCGGCATGGGCGCCTGCGGGCGCACCCTTCCCAACCGGTGGGTCTCCAACCTCCCGTACGCCGTCGCCGCCACACTCGTCCTCAAGTACTTCCAGGAGTGGCCGTTCATCGAGAACGCCACGGTCATGGTGCAGAGCGAGGTCGCCGACCGCATCTGCGCCGCGCCCGGCAGCAAGATCTACGGCGCGTACACGCTCAAGCTCGCGCTGTTCGCGCGCGTCGTCGGCCGCTTCCAGGTGCCCCCGTCCTGCTTCTTCCCGGCTCCCCACGTCGACTCCGCCGTCGTGCGCCTCGAGCGCCTGCCCGCCGGCGAGGCGCTTCCCGCCGACGAGGCCCGCGCGTGCATCCGCGTGATCGAGGCCGCGTTCGCCCAGCGCCGCAAGACGATCCGCAACTCCATGGCGGCGAGCGGCGTCTGGGGCAAGGAGCTGCTCGACGAGGCGTACGCGTCGTGCGGCATCGCGCCCACGTGCCGCGCCGAGACGCTCGACCTCGCCCGGTTCGTCGAGCTCACCCGCGCGCTCGCCTCCCTGGGCGCCTAGGCCGCGGTCGGGGCTCCGGATGAACGTCTTCGTCTCCGAGACTTGCTACCGGCAGGTGTTCGGCAGCAGGAAGGGCTCGAGCCCGCAGCGCGTCGACGACTTCAACCGCCTGGTCGGCCGCCTGCAGTCCGCGCGCACGCGGGCCGACCTGATGGTGAAGGGGCTCGGCACCAAGAAGTACCGCTCGATGGGCCGCGACGTGTACGGGGTCGACCTCAACAACGGCCTGACGGCGGAGCGCGTCATCTTCCTGTTCGTCGAGCCGGCGGATGAGGAGCTGGCGGGGTACTTCGGCCGCTACCTGCAGCCGGGGCAGGCCGAGACGGTCCTGCTGTGCTACTGTTCGGAGCACGACTCCCAGCACCGCCATGCCCGCCAGGTCGCCGACGCCGGCGGGCGCGCCTCGTCCGCGCCGGTTGCCCTCGCGCTCCCCGACGCCCAGGAGGCCGAGCTCGAGCGCGTCGGGCGGCTCGAGGTCCCGTGGCGCGCCTACGGCCCGGGAGACCTGGAGCACTATGGCCGCCCGCGCACGCCCGTGCTCACCGAGAGCAAGTTTCGCATCGTCGGGGACTTCCTCTCCGATTCCCGGCCCATGCTGGTGACGGGTGCCGCCGGCAGCGGTAAGACCGAGCTGGGCCTGCGCATCCTGGCCGACGCGCTGCGCTCGCGCCCCGACGGCGACGCACTCTACCTCACGTTCTCCCCGTACCTGCTCAGCGAGGTCGAGCAGCGCTGTCCCGACGACGTGCGCCCGCGCTGCTCGTTCTTCTCGTTCGACACCCTGCTGCGCGCGCTGGCGGGGAACGCGCGCATGCGCTTCGCGGGGCCGTCGGCGTTTTCCTCCTTCGCCGCCGCGCTGCGGGCGCGCCCCGCGATGGGAGGGCCGGACCGCCCCCGGATGCTGCGCCTGCTCGACGAGCGCGGGGTCGGCTGCGCCTACGCCGAGGTGTACGGCGTCGTCGGGGGCTGCATGGGCGCGGGATGGGAGCGGCTCGACGGCGGGGACGCCGCGCCCCTGCTTGCGCGCGACGCCTACCTCGCCCTGGACGAGGGCCGCTCCAACCTCGCCGAGCCGCGCGACCGCGAGGCCGCCTACGCCCTCGCCGAGGCGTACGGGCGATGGTGCGCCTCGGCGGGCCTCGCGTCGCGCAACGCCGCCGCGCTCGACGCGCTGCGGGGTGTCCGGGCCCCGCGCTACGGGCTCATCGTGGCGGACGAGGTGCAGGATCTGACCGAGGTCCAGATCGAGCTGCTCTACCGGCTGTGCGGCGGGGGGCGCCGCCCCGAGGGCGCGGGCGGTCCGGACCGGGGGGCCGCGCCGCCCGCCCGCCTCTTCATGACGGGCGACGTCAACCAGGTGCTCGCCCCCACCGCCTTCGACGCGCGGCGCCTCATGCGCATGGACCGGCGGCTGCAGATCGAACGTCTGACGGGCAACTTCCGCAACCCCGAGGCCGTGTGCGCGCTCGCCAACGCCGTGGGGGAGGTGAGGGCGTCCTCGAAGAGGCTGCCCGCGCGCCGCGGCGCCGAGCAGGCGCCCGAGGCTTCGTTCAACCGAAGCGGCGGCCGCACGCTGTGGTGGGTCGGCGACGACGAGGACGCCCTGCTGGATTTGGCGGACGGGGGCGCGAACGTGGCGCTGGTGACCGATGCGGCGACCTGGCGCAGGCTCCATCCCCGGAGCGCGAGCGTGTTCACGGTCGAGCAGGTCAAGGGCATGGAGTTCGAAAACGTCATCCTCTACGGCGTGCTGGCGGCCGAGCAGGGACGCTTCGACGCCCTGTTCGCCGACGGCCCCAAGGACGCGAGCCTGCACCGCCCGCTCAACAGGCTCTACGTCGGCGTCACGCGCTCGTGCGGCGCCCTGCTCGTCGCCGAGCCGCGCCCCACGCCGATGCTCGGGCGCATCGCGGGGCTCGACGGCCGCTTCGAGCGGGTGGACGACCTCGCCGACGTCGACTTCGAGCTCGACGCGACCGCGCGCGGGTACCTTGCGGTGGGCCGCGCGCTCAAGGAGCAGGGGGCCTTCGCGGCGGCGCGGGCAAACCTGGAGCGCGCCCTGTCCCTCGCCCGCGGCGACGCCGGCGCGCTCGACGCGCGCGAGGAGGACGACGCGCGGCGCATGGCCGCGGCGTGCCGGATCTACGAGGAGCACGACCCGGAAATCTCGACCGCCTCCGAGCTCGCCGACCTGCTCGAGGCCGCGGGGCTCTACGAGGAGGCGCTCCCGCATGCCCGCGCGGCCCTCGACGCGCGCCGCGTCGCGCTGCTGACCCTGGCCGCCGACCGCAGCATCGACGGCGCGCGCTTCGGGGCGGCGGACCGCGTCGCGGCGTTCGAGGCCGCCCTGGAGCGCGGCGGCCTCGACATCGGGGGACTCTACGGCGTGGCGGCGCGCTACGACGAGCTGCTCGACTGGTATATCGGCCAGAGGGCCGACGACCTCGAGCTGTTCTCGCTCGAAGTTGCCGAGCGTGTGGACGGCTGCCTCGGGGCGCTGCGCGGCGCCCTGCCGGTGTGGTAGCTTGTGCAGGGAAAGCGTAGAGAGGGGAGCGGGCGATGACGGAGACGGAGGGCGCCGCGGCGGGGTTCGCCGCCCAGGCGGCGCGGCTTGTCGAGGCGGCGCGCGCCAACGAGCGCGCGGTACGCGACCTGGAGGAGGCGGCGCAGCTTCTGGCGGCGGGCGTGGACGACCTTGCGC
>DBEYOB010000150.1:0-6126 GCA_048173955.1 Coriobacteriales bacterium | reverse complement strand
TCCCCACGGCGCTCAAATCGGTCGTCGGCGCACTCAACTATCTAAGCGGCAGCCATGACTTGGGGCTCGAACGCGTGGGCATTCGCGCATCGCGCCGCACCAAGACACTCGAGGTCGCACTCTGGACGCCCACAGGCTCTTTTCCGCGCTCGCAGGTCTCCCGCGTGCTGGCGGACGCCGCTCATCCCACGAGCATCGTGCGCGTGATGAGCAAGGGCGAAAAGAAGGCCCGCCGTGTCTCCAAGGTCGAAATGCTCGCCGGAGAGGGCTCATGGACCGAGAATATCGCCGAGGGTCAGATGCGCTTGTCTGCCCCGTCTTTTTTCCAGGTCAACACCAAGGGTGCCGAGATTTTGATCGAGCTTGTCATGGAAGCGCTCGACCCGCAGGAAGACGAGCTTGCCGTGGACCTGTACTGCGGTGCCGGCACCTTTACCCTGCCGCTCGCCCGCCGCTGCGACTTTGTCGCTGCCGTCGAGGCCTACGGCCCCGCCGTGCGCGATCTACGCCGTAACCTGGAAATCAACAAGCTTGATAACGTCGACGTCATTGGCGGCGATGCCGTGCGCGAGTTCCCCGACCAGGATGCCGATGTCCTGGTGGTCGATCCGCCGCGCGCAGGTCTGGCACCCGAGGCCATCGACCTCATCGCCAGCACGAGTGTGCGCGATGTCGCCTATGTGAGCTGCGACCCTGCCACCCTGGCACGCGACCTTAAGCGCTTTGTCGAGGAAGGTACCTTCTCCCCCGTCAAGATCACGCCGGTCGACCTGTTCCCGCAAACCTTCCACTGCGAGACCGTCGTCCACCTTAGGCGCAACTAGACTGTTTGCCCAAGACCACGCCCGATGATTTTTCTGAGACGGGGATAAAAATAAATTTGCTCCGAATGATTATTTAATCCCCGTCCCGAAATTGAACCGCCCCCTCATTTCTTGAACATTAGAAATGGGGGCTTCTTTATGGACGGGAGAGTCAGGCACGACACCACGCTGAGGACTCTTGCAGCAGAGCTTTGCGACAGGGGGTACGGGCGCGCCGAAGGCCGGCGGGAGACCGAAGGGTGCCCGGACCCGGCCGGGGCCGGCGGCGTGCGAGGGCAAGCTCATGCGACGGAGCTGCTGCCCGGGCGCCTGAAGGACGAATTCTACAGGAACCGGACGTGGCGAAGCTTCGAGGAGTTCAAGCGGGACCCCGAAGCCTATACCGTTCACTGGAACAAGAGGAGGAGGCGGGTTAAGCAAAAGGGGCTGACCCCGGAGGAGTTCCGGAATCAGTCCCTATGTGCGGCATAGGCCGCTAATTGACCCGTCCAAGTATCGGGGCGCAGTTCATTTCAGCGCCGCCCGAGAAAGCTAAACGCCTTCTGGCAGGTTGTCCCGGGCCGGGGGCGGCCACCTTGATCGCCCTCGGCCCTCATCCACCTCAACTGCTCCTCAATTACATGTAGCTGGTCGAGAAGAGGCGCAGGCTAGCGGGCGCCTTCCTCATCGTCGTTGGGCCGGTAGGTGATGAACTCGATAACAAAGGCCAGGACGGCAGAGACGAGCGAGGCGATGATCGCGAAGATCATGTGGGAGATCCCGGCGCCACCAGGGGTCCCGTCGATGAAGTTGAGCAGGTTGAAGACGCCGAGGCCGCCCGAGATGTACATGAGGGCGCCCGTCATTCCCACGATGGCGCCGCCAACGGCGGAGCTCAGGCATGCCACGACGAATGCGCGCTTGTTGGGGAGGGCGATGCCGTAGATGCCCGGCTCGGTGACGCCGAAGAAGAAGGCGGAGATCATCGCGGGAAGGGCGATGCCGCGGAAGCGCTCGTCCTTGTTTCTGAGGTACATGGCAAAGATGACCGCTCCGAGCGCGAACCCGTGGCCGATGGTGGCGGCGAGCACGCTGTCGTGGCCGAGGGTGTTCAGGTTCATGATGGAGATGGGGATGAGGCTCCAGTGGAAGCCAAAGATGACGAGGCACATCCACAGTCCGCCGACCAGGGCGCTGCCCAGGACGGAACCAACCACGGGAATCTGGAAGATGAACGAGAACGCCGCGCTCAGCAGGTTGGTGATGAGGGTGGCCACCGGGCCGATGACGAGGTAGCCCAAGACGATGGAGACCGTCATCGTGGCGAGCGGGACAAGGAACATCTTGAGCGCAGCCGGCATCCAGCTCTTGAGCCAGCGCTCAAGGATAGAGCCGAACCACACCATGAGAAGGACGGGGATCACCGAGCTCACGTAGCCGGACACGGGCATGATGATGGGGAGCCCGAGGGCGGTGGCGTACCACGAGAACGTGCCGGCCACGCCGAGGTCGATGCTGCCGAGCGCCTCACCCGAGGTCAGGGCGACCATCGTCGGGTAGAGGAGCGCCACGCCGATTGCCACGCCGGTGAACTCGTTCATGCGGAACTTGCGCGCGGCACTGAACGCCAGGGCGACGGGAAGGAAGTAGAAGAAGCCGTCAGCCACGGTGTAGAGCAGCGTGTAGAGGCCGTCGTTTGCAAAGGCCGGGACGAAGTAGGTGATGAGGGCAAGCAGTCCCTTCATGATGCCTGCGGCGGCAAGCGGTCCCAGGATGGGCTGGAAGATGCCAGAGATGAGGTCGATGACGACGGAGGCAACGGTCTTATCGCCCTGGGGCTCGTCGTCGGCGCTTGCGCCGCCCGAGAAGTTGCCGGCCTCCAGGACCGCGTCGTAGACGTCCTCGACGATGTTACCCACAACCACCTGGTACTGGCCGTTGGCCTGGATGACCTGGATGACGCCCTTGAGGGCCTCGATCTTGGCAGTGTTGGCGCGGGACTCGTCCTTGAGTTTGAAGCGCACGCGCGTGATGCAGTGCGCGACGCTGGCGACGTTCTCTGTGCCGCCTACGTTCTCGAGTATGGATCTGGCCAGATCGTCGTATTTTTCAGCCATTATTTTCTCCTTAGTGATATTGCCCGGGCGGCTAGCCCAGGTCGCCTCCGTTGGTGGCGATGGCCTGTTGGTACCAGTAGAAGCTCTTCTTGCGCCTGCGCTCGAGCGTGCCGTTGCCCAGGTTGTCGCGGTCCACGTAGATGAAGCCGTAGCGCTTCTCCATCTCGCCGGAGCCCGCGCTCACGAGGTCGATCGGCCCCCAGGTGGTGTAGCCGAGCATCTCGACGCCGTCCTGCTCGATGGCGTCGCGCATGGCCTCGATGTGCTCGCGCAGGTAGGCGATGCGGTAGTCGTCCTCGATCGTGCCGTCGGGAAGCACCTCGTCATAGGCGCCGAGGCCGTTCTCCACCACAAAGAGCGGCTTCTGGTAGCGGTCCCAGAGGTCGTTAATCGTGATGCGGAACCCCAGCGGGTCGATGACCCAGCCCCAGTCGCTCGTGCGCACGTAGGGGTTCTCCACGCCAGCGAAGGCGTTGCCCTCGGCGACGCCGCCCACGGAATCGGGGTCGCCCGCGGTACAGCGCGAGGAGTAGTAGCTAAACGAGATGAAGTCGACGGTGTTCTCCGCAAGGATGCGCTCGTCCTCGGCGGTCATGCCCACGTCGATGCCCTCGCGCTCGAGCATCTTGAGCGCGTAGCCGGGGTAGTGCCCGCGTGCCTGCACGTCCACGAAGAAGAGGTCCTCCTGGTTCTTGACCTGCGCTGCGCGGACGTCCTCGGGACGACAGGAGTAGGGGTAGTAGCTTCCCGCGGCGAGCATGCAGCCCACCTTGTTCTCCGGGTCGACCTCGTGGGCGATCTTGGTGGCCCAGGCGCTCGCCACGAGCTCGTTGTGCGCGGCGCGGTACTCGGCCTCGCGGGCATTCTCCCCGGGCTCGAGGACGATGCCGGCACCCATGAAGGGACGGTGCAAGATCATGTTCATCTCGTTGAACGTGATCCACCAGCGCACGAGGCCGCGGTAGCGGTTGAAGAGCACCGTCACGAGCCGCTTGTAGAGCTCGATGAGGGTGCGGTTTCGCCAGGCGCCGTGCTTCTTGACGAGGTGGATGGGGCAGTCGAAGTGCGTGATGGTCACGAGGGGCTCGATCCCGTGCTCGCGGCAGCAGCGGAACACGTCCTCGTAGAAGGCGAGCCCGGCCTCGTTGGGCTCCTCCTCGTCGCCGTTGGGGAAGATGCGACTCCAAGCGATGGAGAGGCGAAAGACCTTAAAGCCCATCTCCGCGAAGAGGGCTATGTCCTCGCGGTAGTGGTGGTAGAAGTCGATGCCCGTCTGGGCCGGGTAGTAGTACCCGGGCTCAAAGTCGAGCATGCGCCTCAGGCCGCGACTCACGTCGTTGCGCTCCGGCCCGTGTGGGATGACGTCGACATTGGCAAGGCCGCGGCCGCCCTCGTCATAACCTCCCTCGCATTGGTTGGCAGCGGTAGCTCCTCCCCAAAGGAACCCTTTTGGAAATGGCATAGTGCCTCCTTCTCTCTGGCGCCCCCATCTCTGCGGGGGACGCTTTATAACGTCCTTGCGACCTCACGCGCCGGGCCCGTGGCCCTTTCCCTGATGCGCGCGGGCCGCCTGTGAAGGGGTGACTAGCTGACGGCTTGTCCTGCGGCGGCGCGACGTGCCTCCCGGCCTCCAAGCAGGGAGGGGACCTGCGCCAGGCACACGCCGGCGAGGATGATGGCGACGCCCAGCCACTCGACGACGCCGAGCGGCTCGCCGAGGACAATCATGGCAATGAGCAGGCCGGCGGGGAGTTCCGCGGCGGCCATGACAGTGGAGAGGCCCGCGGGCAGGTGCGGAGAGCCCATGCCGAAGAGCAGGACCGGGCAGAGCATGCCAAAGAAGCCGGCGATGACGGCAAAGGGCAGGATGCCCTGGGCGAGGACGCCCGAGACGACGTAGTCCGGGCACACCGTGAGCGACATGACCACGGAGCCCGCGCACACGATGACGCCACGCTGCTCGGACGAGCAGGGGGCCTCGACCTTGCCGGAGAGGGTGACAAAGAGGGAGCAGGACACGGCCGCCCCCAGCGCGCAGAGCAGGGCCACGGGGTCGTACCCGGTGATGCCGGTCTTGTAGACGCCGCTGGCGAACACCGTTCCGAAGACGATGACCAGGGCGGAGGCCACTTGGAGGACCCTCGGCGGTCGGCGCGTCATGACGGTCTGCCACAGGAGCCCCAGCCACGTGAACTGGAAGAGGAGCGTGAGCGCCACCGGGGCGGGCAGCACGCTCATGGCGTAGCAGTAGAGGATTGAGGTGAGGCAGGTGAGGGCTCCCAGGCCCATGAGCTTAAGGGCGAGCTTCCAGCCCACGCGCTGCCAGCGGTGCCCGAGTGCGTGGCCCGCGAGTGTGGCGAGGGCGAAGAAGAGGCAGCCGAACCACGCCTGGCTCGCCACCACCTGCGCCGAGGTGAAGCCCGCGGCGTAGGCGAGCTTGTAGGTCGTGGCCATCGCGCCGTAGCAGGCGCCGCCCGCAAAGACCTGGAGCGCCGCCTTGGCCTGTCCCACGCCCGTGGCTCCTGCCCCGGCGGCCTGTTGCTTGATTGTGTTTGTTCCTGCCATTAGGCTCCCTTCCGTCTGCTGTCTTACAGATGCACGTCTCGTGCGTCTGTTCCCTGCAGTCGGAAGGTGGGCTCGTGCGGTCTTCTGGCGGTGCATGTGGTACCTGCTGCCAAGACGAAAAAAGCCACGCAACCGACTGCTCGGTTGCGTGGCAAAAAGGTGGCTAGCGCCCAGAAAAGTCCACGCGTTTTTAGACTGGGACAAAGTACTACAACAGGTGAGATTCCGTCAAGAAAAAAACCGAGGAAAAAAGTGAGCCTCTGCCCGCCGTACCTGTGGCGGTCGTTCCCCGAACGGGGCGGTGCTGTTGGGGACTGTCTCGATCTGTAACAGTAAGACCCGGTTTTGGTCCGTAGATGTTACAGATTTAGACGTTTTGTCGGGGCGGTTTCCGTTTGTCTTGATCTGTAACAGTTGGGGGTCAAAAGTGGGTCTAGATGTTACAGATTGAGATTGTTGAGGATGGGTGAGGGTAGCTAATTCAGACGGGGCTATTTTAAACATTGGGAAATCGAGCGTGGCAAGCGGAGGTCTTCGGGGTATAAGACGGCTAATTGTATGCCGCCTATGAAAGGAACCCTCATGCCCAGCGTTGCCGTTCTCGCCGCCGATGGCTTTGAAACTATTGAATGCTTGACCAT
>DBEYOB010000149.1:0-61707 GCA_048173955.1 Coriobacteriales bacterium | reverse complement strand
GGCGTGGACTTCATCATCCGCGATGAAGGCGACGACGCCTACGGCATCGAGATCCCCGCGATCAACTGCGTGTATATCCACATGCTCGGCTCCGACTGCCACAACATACTCACCAGCAAGGAGCATATCAGCGCCTTTGCCGAGGAACTGAAGGGCTTTGACTACGATCTCGTGCTGACCAGCCACTACGTCCCCGAGGGACAGGAAGCCGTAGAGGCGAAGATCGCCTATCTGGAAAAGACGTTGGAGCTTGCGGACACCTGCGCGGACGCCGCCAGCTTCATCGAGGCGATGAACGAAGCCTTCCCGGACTACACCGGCGCGAACTATCTGGGCCTCGCGCTCGTGCGCACGACGGAGATTGCGTCGTCGACCACGACGCTCGGCGTGGCGCTGCTCTGGCTTCTCGGCGTGGTCATGGTGTTCTGCCTCGAGACGCGCGACCCCGACGTCCAGCGCATCTTCGCCGACCTGCGCCGCAAGGTCGACCCCGAGGAGTTCGCCAGCATCGACGAGCGCTGCGAGCAGATCGCCCGCGAGTACGACCTCACCGAGCGCGAGGTCGACGTGCTCAAGCTTCTAGCCAAGGGACGCAGCAAGGCCTACATCGCCGAGGCGCTCGTCATCAGCGAGAACACCGTGCGCGGCCATGCGCGGCGGCTCTACGCCAAGCTGGGCGTGCACACGCGCGACGAGCTGCAGGGGTTGATCGGGCTGTAGGGCCGGGCGAGCGAAGATGGGGCGCAAGGGGAAAGGGCCGCGGGCACCGGGCACCGGGAGGGCCGCGGGCACCGGGCAGGGCGTGGGCGCGCCGGGCGAGCGGGGGCTCGTTGCGACGCACAGCCGAGAACCCGTTGTCTGAAGAAATGCGGGTTGCGAACGATTGGGAAGAGCGGCGCGGCGGCCCGAGGGACCAAGTACAGCCCAAACAGAAGATTAGCTTTCTAATACGAAAAGCTAGTCCTCCATCCTATCCCCAACCCGCCCTTACGTACGTCCGAAAATCGTTCGCAACGCGTGATTATTCAGGCATCGGGGCTTCCCGGGCGCCAGTCCCGGCCCCTCGGACGACAACTCCCGGCCGTCTCGCAGCCTACACCACCTTCGTCGAGGGCAGGTGGTCGACCCGAATCTTGAAGACGGCCTTCTTGGCGGGCGCCGGACCGTCCTCGGTCGCCACGCTGGGCATGTGCGCGTCGTTCGGACCGACCATGCAGAAGCGTCCGGGCAGCATGAGGAAGCGCTCGCCCGCAGGCGCGCCGTCGTAGAGGGCGCAGTCGCCCTCCTCGGAATAGGGGGACGTCACCGTAAGCCCCTCGACCGGGACGACCTCGAGATACTCGGCGCCGCGCAGCACCATCTGGATGTCGACGTACTCGACGTGCGACTCGTAGCACGCCTCGGCGCGCTCCTTCGTGGTGTACTCCATGATGTTCACGTAGTCGCCGCCGCACAGGTCGTAGCGCCCGTTGGGGAGCTCGGCCATGTCGTGCTCGTGCATGAACACGGCGGCCTTGCCGCACGCATAGGCAAGCTGGTCGGGATCGTTCGAGAACAGCATCGGGCTCCCTCTTCCTCCGTAGACGTCGGAACTCGCGCGCGACCGCGCGAAGCGGGCAGATTATAGCCCCGCTGCCCGGCGCGCGCCAGGCGTCACACGGACATCACGCGGGTGGCACGCGGCGGTCGGCGATTCGCGGCACGCGGCAGTCAGCGGTTCGCAGAGGCGCCCTCCGCGCACGGCGCACGTAAGCGGCACGCCGGCGATTCCGGCACGCCGGCAGATCGCGCCGCATCGCCCCGCCCTCGGCCTTCCACACACCATGCCCATCGCCAACGGGTACAATGCCCCCTCGCCTACGTCGGAGCGCACCGCGAGCAGCGGCGCGGCGCAGGACCATCCCGCGCGCCAGACACCGCGCAGGGCGGATGCACGACCACCATGCACGGCCACACGACCATGCTCGAACGTACCCGGGAGGGCACATGCCATACAGCTCCAGCCCCTACGACAGCAGCCCCTACGCGGGCAGTCCGTACGACGCCAACCCCTACGCGCGCCAGGGCAACCGCTTCAGCGCGCCGACCGGCAGGGCCGGCCGCCCCTCGGGCGGCCGCGGCTCCGGCGGCACGTCCGGACGCAAGCGCAGCAAGGCGCCCCTGTTCATCGTCCTCGGCATCGTCGTCGCGCTCATCGCGGCGGTCGCCGTGGTCGGCACCATGGCATACGGCTCGGTGCAGCGCGCCCTGGACGGGGCGCGCTCGCTCTCCTCGACCGTCGACGACCTGCAGGCGGCCGTCGAGAACGGCGACGGCGCGGCGCTCCAGCAGGCCACGTCCGACCTGCGGCAGGGCGTCGACTCCCTGCGGGAGGAGCTCGACGGCCCCATCTGGGACCTGGCCGCCCGCGTCCCCGGCTACGGCGGCGACGTCGAGGGCGCCCGCGAGCTGCTCTCGATCGCCGACACCCTGATCGGCGGCGCGCTCGAGCCGGCAGCGGCGACCCTGGCCTCCTACCCGCTCGACTCGCTGCTGTCGGGCTCGAGCGTGAACACCGCCGCGCTCACGCAGTACTGCAGCCTCGTCACCCAGGTCGAGCCGGCGGTCGACGACGCCTCGGCGCGCCTGGAGTCGCTCGGCACCTTCAAGATCTCGCAGCTCAACGACGTGGTCGACCAGCTCAGGGAGCCGCTCGCCCAGGCAAGCGAGCTGCTCGACGCCTACGGCCCCCTCGTCGCACAGATCCCTGAGGTCATCGGATGCAACGGGCCGCGCACCTACCTCATCATCGCGCAGTGCAACTCCGAGGTCCGCGCCACGGGCGGGTTCCCCGGCGCGTGGGGCACCGTCACCGTCGAGAACGGCCAGGCCACCCTGGGCGGCTTCACCACCATCTCGGGCAAGCGCGACGTCACCTTCCAGCTCACCGACGAGGAAATCGCCCTGTTCGGGGCGGACATGGGCATCAGCCCCGGCAACCTCAACTGCACGCCCGACTTCCCGCGCGCCGCGAGCCTGATGGCCGAGGCGTGGCAGGCCTACATGGGCCAGGCGGTCGACGGCGTCATCGCCATGGACCCGGTGTTCGTGCAGGACATCCTGACCCTGGTGGGCGGCGTCACCACGAGCGACGGCACCGTCGTCGACGGCACCAACGCGGCGCAGATCCTCTCGAGCGACATCTACTGGAGGCTCGACCCCGAATACCAGGACCCCTTCTTCGCCGAGGTGGCCGGCCTGGTCGCCGACCGCGTCATGAGCGACCTGGGCGCCCTCGACCTGGGGCAGCTGCTCGACGTGGTCGGCCGCGACGCCGACGAGGGGCGTGTCCTGTTCTGGTCGAAAAACGAGGCCGTCCAGTCCGCCATGAGCGGCATGAACGTCACGGGCGCCCTGCCGAACGACCCCGCCAAGCCGCAACTCGGCGTCTACGTGAACGACAACACCTGGGCAAAGATGGCCTGGTACCTGAACATGGGCACCCAGGTCACCGGGTCGGTGCAGAACGCCGACGGCACCGTGACCTACAGCGTGTCGACCACGCTGACGAACACCTTCACGCAGGAGGAGGCCGCCGTGGCCCCCGCGTACATCATCGGCTACAGCCCCGCGAAGCGCAGCGACGACGACCTGTTCGTCACCGCGTTCCTCGTCGCCCCGGCGGGCGGCTCCATCTCGGGCGTCGCCGCGAGCAGCGGCGCGGGCGCGGGCGAGGCGACGCTCTACGGCCACGACGTGTGGCGCGTCGACGTGAACCTCTATGCGCAGGAGAGCGTCACGATCACCTACCAGGTCACCGTCTCCGCGGAGGCGATCCAGGAGCTGGAGGTGCACCAGACCCCGCTCGCGCAGCGGTGGTAGGAAGCCGACGGGGCATAGATAGTGGAGAGCGGCCCCGGACCGAGACGGCGGAACGCCGTCCGGCCCGGGGCCATTTGTTACGGGCGATGCAGGCGCCGTGGGGGGGATACCGGTACATATATTTTAGTAATCTAATCCAAACAGGGCATTAAGAATCCGAAGCGCACCCCCTCTTGACAAATGAGACTGACTCGCCTGATTGTAGTAGTTGCATAGACATCCATAGCAGCATGTATCCTCACCACAGGTACATTCAGATACGATTTTATGCGCCCGCATAATCACCCCTCTTACATGGCGAGCAATCTGAAGAGCATGGCCAGCACCGCCGGGCACATCGTCATAGAGCATTACCGATTGAGACCCGCTCGGATTCGGATAAAACGTACCTCCCAATTCCATCTCAGGGAGTTCGAAGATATCCACAGCCGCCGCAAAGATTGCCCAAACAAGAGACTCCCAATCCTCTTCTGAGAAAGGTTCTCGCGGTCTGTGGGAAAGACACAGCGTGAATTCAAGTACGTCGCTCACGAACGATGTGCCCAACGCATCGTAATGGTGACCTCGCCGCTCGTTGCAGTATCTCTCATGTTCCAACTGCTCGCCGCTGGGTGCGGCAGCGCCGCAATAGGAGCAAAACTGAAAACCTTTGCCGTTCGCTGTGTTTAATGCGCAGAGCTGGGCATTCCCAGCAAAGCGAACCTCGATCGTGCCTCCGGGAAATGTAAGCTTTTCATTTTTTGCCTCATCGGGCCAGTTTTGGCAAAACTCAATCCTTATCCCTCCCCTACTACGCGGTCGCTGCTCTCCGGCATCTTTATTCGTCTCCTCCTTCGCAAAAAAGCCTTCCGAAGGAACGATCATCACGTCAGATAGGGTGACGTCCTTGCCACATACGCGGCAAACCGCCTTTTTTGAATAGTCCTCAACTGGCCACACGAACGCCCCACACTCGCACCTTCCGTAATAGCGCGTCTCAAGCTTGTGATTCCTCGGTTTGCGAATACCGACAGACTTCCATACTCGTTTGTTCGCAATAATCTCATTGCCAGGAGCATACTCTCTAATTGCTTGGCGCAGTCCCCTTTGGAGCTGCAGCTCACTTTTCAAGGAAAAACTCCCCTGATTGTCGATTTTAAGTTCAACCAAATCAGTTGGAAAACCGTACTTTGGCAAAATTCCGTTTCCTGCTAAGACGGAAATGGTCAGTTCTGCTTCCATTCGCTCTAGCATTCCGAGTAGACCACGGGCTCGACCGCGCTCCTCCGCCTCCTGGCATTCATTAAATGCAAAATATATACGCTCGTAATCGTCGTGCTTCAGTCTGTGTGTGCGGGCCAAACGACCCTCCGGACCGACCAGCCTATCAACCCATCCCCATGAGTCAACTTCAAGCGCCTGACGAACAATTCGCGTCTTATTTTTAGGCAGCATCGATTCAATCTGGATCTTTATCCCCTCGGGGTTAGTGTCAAGATAGTCTTTCAATAGAGAGAGCCCCTCGGGCGTGGCCTCAGACAGATTCATGAATTTGTGATAGTGACGAGACTGGTTTTCGCCTTCTTTGTCCATGAATCTAAAGTACTCCGAAAGAGCAATGGCAAACACGTGACGCAGGGCGATAGCATCGTTGTCAAGATAGCAGCAGGGAACAGGAGAAGAACCGCGAATGACCCGCTCGGGGTCTTTGTAAAGCGCTATATCGTGAGGCCGCAGACGGGCAAAAGTCACGGCAAATCCCGGTTTTCCCGCACGCCTACCAACTCGACCGGCTCGCTGTGTGTAATTGGCAGCTCGAGGAGGTATGTTTCGCATGAAGACTGCCCGCAAATCGCCGACGTCAACACCCAGCTCGAACGTCGTAGTACACGACAAAACATTGACGTTTCCTTTAATAAAATCACGCTGAACATTGCGTGCCTGCTCCCGAGACAATTGGGCGGTATGTTCTTCAACGCAAATCGGCAAAGGCTCGTCAACATAGACATCTTTATAATGTTCGTCTTTATGTTTCACCTCAGCGTAGTTCGTCTCTACCATGTGGCCTTCGCAGCGGTAGGTCGGGCATACCCCATTGGTACTGGTATGCCTCTCGCAGCCACAGGTGTCGCAAATCCAAACAGCATCGGAATCCCTGTGAGGGACCATAGTCCAAAGGTTCTGATTGAACCAGAACCCCTTTCCTCCCTCATTTTGAACAAAATCCATGCCGCTCCGCTTCGAAGCAGCGCTTAGAAGCTTGCTCATAAAATCAAATATCGATCTGAGCAAGCTTGCGCACTCGCCACGTGTCACATCGGCACCGTGCACCTCTCTGGCATAACGACGAATGAAGTCGCTGCGTCGATTTTCGATAGTCTTTTCTCCTCCGATGAATGAGATAACCTTTTTAGAAATGTCACCATCGCCGAGAACTACAAGCTTCGGACGCACCCTTGTATAGAAGAGATTATAAGCAACTCCCTGAGGAGCTTCAATTGCCCCTTGGCTTCGAAGTGAATCAAAGCAGTACCGGACAAAGACTCGGTAGTCGTCCGCTGTGACCCAAGCCAATTCCTCACCAAGTCCGGCTAGCATCTTGTCTACCGCTCTAGAAACAACCTTTTCTCCAAGAAGTTCGGAGAAATCGGTAAGTTCGACCCGAACAACCCCCAGCCCCTCAAGACTGTTGCGATAGTCGTCCGCAACCAGCTCGCTCCAAACCCACGCTTGTGAAACTTGCCAGCTGTCCCTTTTTTCGAATAGTGATCGATACCTCTTTCTCCCCTCTTGCGATATCCAACTGCAGACCGCCGAAGGGCACACGCGTCTACTCTGCTCTTTATACAAATCGTCAACTGCTTCGCGAATAATCTGCCTAATAGTGATTCGCCTGTAGGTTCGCTCCAATGCCGGAGCAAAATAGGCAGCATCTTGGCGGTTGTCGGAAAAGCAGATGACACTGCCGGCTTTGCGGCGATCGTCTTCGTCGAGTTCAAATAAATCCTCTTCAGTTTCTTCGTCATCCACTTCGAACGGGGGAATGAGACGAACGAGATCGTAACACACGACACTGCCGACCGCCTCGGGAGAAACGCGCATGGGCTGAATGGCATGGCGACTTTTATAACCACAGTAGGGACATGTGGCCTCTTCTTCGGTGGCACTTCCAAAAGCAATTGGAATTCGCTCGCATGGTTCATGTGAGAACACATGCCCTCCGCCGTCTCTGGCGTTATGCAAAGAGCCACAAACGCTGCAGAGCCAGAACACTTTCTCAGCTTCGACTGAATCGTCTTCGTCTTTCATGAGCCGGTAATAGCTCCGAGGAATAAAATCCTCACCCTTGTCCAAGCCACTATGTCGCGGACTGAGAAAGCTGCACTTCCTGTCTTCGGACGCCTCCTCTTTCCCCAACACATAAGCTTGCCCACAATGTCTGCATACCGCCAACTCATACACGGGAATGTTATGCCCCTCGTCATCAAAGGGTTCTCCCATTGTCTTGGCAGCAATGAGCTTCTTTGTCGCGAGATTGGCAAATATGCCCTCAGGACCTCGTAAAAAAAGATGGTATCTGCTGCTTAATATAGGAACACCTTTTGATCGCTGGGCCCATGCGAGGACTTCAACAATATCGACAAGAATACGCACGTCAAGGCCAGTTATTTCCATCAAATCAGTTCGTTCAATCGCGGTCAAGTCAGTTAAACCATTTGAAGCGGAACGGACAACTGTTGCCGTGGTCAGTTCGCCTAAAAGCACATGCCCAAGTCCAATCTGAGCGTCTTCGGAACGCAGCAAATCATCAGTCTCGCAATTTGGAATCAAACCTGTAAGTATTGAAAGCAATTCCTGGATGTCGGCATTAATTCGCAGCTCTTCCGCAAGCTGTGACCACGTGGAAAGAGGCAGCGAACCCCACGGTTCCCTTAAATCTCTTTCCGGGCTATCAATAGACCCGGTAATCACATCGATATCGCCTTCCGTCGTGAAAGCTTCGCCAAATAAACCGGCAGCGAACTCCGCTATTTTGGGGAGTTCTTCTTTTGATCCCATGGTTGCCGACGTGGCGTAGCATCTCACATTGGGCGCAGTACCTGTTTGAGCTTCGATGCGCGCCTTGAGCCGCCTGATTAGATAACCCACCTCAGTGCCCAATGCACCCGAGTAGACATGCGCCTCATCAATTGCGAGATGTCGCCAGTTTCTGCCAAAAACCGGCCCGAACAGGTCGGCGTCCTTCGGGCGCAAAAGCAGGTATTCAAGCATGGAGTAGTTTGTCAACAGAATGTTGGGAGGTGCCTTGCGAATGGCCTCTCGAGAAATCACCTCATTGGGCAATCGCTTCTGTTCGGGGTTCTCCTCACGCCATGAACTCTCGGCCTCAACTTGGGTTTCTTGCGTATCGCCTGTATATCTTCCAAATGTCACCGAAGTGCCAGCGAGCAGCTCTCGTAAGCGCTTGAGCTGATCATTGGCAAGCGCATTCATGGGATATATCAATATGGCACGCACGCCGGCACTGGGACCAGCTTCCTCAAATTCGCACAGGATATCGTTGATGATGGGAAGCAAGAAGCATTCGGTTTTACCCGAACCCGTTCCCGTCGCCACAATATAGTTATGCCCACTTAAAGCTTTTCGGATTGCACGGACCTGATGAACATATAGCTTGCGATCCGGGTCAAACTTATCGCGCTCTCCCCCGCCGAGTTCCAGCATGCTGCGACACAACTCGCCGCTGTCAACAAGCTCACGTATCGAAACATCCTGCTTATACGGCGGGGCAGCCTCCAAGAAGGGTCCTTTTGCTAAATTTCCCGGAGTAGCCAATATTTCAGTAAGCTGCTCCTGAAACGATTGGTCGGCAAAATGAATCGTACTAGCGAGGTAACTTCTATACGATTCCGAGATTGTCCGCGCCGCCTCGATTGGATCGAACTTATCTTCTGGTGTTTTTGCCATGCTACGCGCCTCGCTTCATTTCGTAAACCAACTTGCCTCTATCATCAACATCTCCAAACAACGAAGTTGGAGCAACTTCTACCGAAAGTCTTTTTCGCCCTTCATACATCCGCGCTATCTCCACGGGCAAATCAAACCCACCGCACCCTGCATCGAGTTCTTGAGTGAGCAGCACTTTCCTCATAGCGGTGTCTTTGATAGTCACGACTACATCGCAAACCGGAACCGTGCGCCCCTCATGCCCTCCAAAACCAAGATAAAAGCCCGATTCTTTCGCATAAATCTTACATGTCTCAAAACCGAGACCTTGATAGCACCCCAAAATGGGCAGTTTTGCCGAAGAGCGCATAAGTCTGTCGCCTACTAATTCATGGCCATAGGCAACCGTTAGCTCTAACGGGATATCGCGCACAAACGGGACACCCTTTTCACTTGAAGGTTTAAACTTCTCCAAATCCAAGAAAACGTTAGCGGAGATGTCGCTTGAACGTTCCAAATTTTTATAAACGAGTTTTTCATCACCGAGTCTTACCATGACACTCCGATTGCGACGCGGGCAGAAAGACGAGATTGAAATCGCCCCATCAGCAAGGGATAAAGGCACGCCGAAGTACGACCCCAAACAAATTTGTCCCGTCTCTTCAATCTTAAAAAGCTTCTCGGGAATCTTGACCACTATGCCAACCAACGCCAGGCAAACATCGATTGATGTCAACTGCGTTGCGATGTGTAAAGTGGCATATTCTTTATCCAACGGCTCTTGAAAATTAAACTGCTCACCCACGGCAATATGTTCGAGTTCGTCTTCCCCGTGAGATACTTCGATATCCTCAGTGGCATAAAACTCGTAGATAGCCTGAGATTCACGTGCTAGCACTTTTCCATCGACAAGTCTAAAGCCCTGCAGCGGCACAACCGCGAAGCGATACCGCATGACCGTTTTGCCACTCGTTTTCTGATAAACCGCAAGCTCACAAGAACTTGAGATGCCAAAACCTTGAGTACGGGCCAAGAAAGTAAGGCGAATTGCAACCGAATCAGCCCCCTCGACGGGGCTACATGTCGTCTCCAGCTCGGTTCTAACACCATTCCGGGAAAAGACTATCTCGAGGTCACTAGCCGCTTCTGCACCCTCAAACGCCTCGATAAGGATGGACGGCAAAGCGACATCCGTCCGACCACTACCCAAAGCATGTCCGTACAAATCTAGGCCGTCCGATGTACGTCCGATGATTTTATCCTTGTCGATGCGAATACGGTAGTCTTCATGCCAAGCGCTCTGCTCTTCGTCCGTATCACATTTAATGATCGCACCCGAAGCTCCCGGCTTAACCTGAAAAACAAAGATGGACATTCCTTCCCAGTCGCCGCGAGCATCTTTTTCTTCAAGGAGCTCCATGCCTCCGCGACCTTCGACACGAAGCCCCTCATCAACCAGATAGGCGATTTCCTTCCCTCTCCGCAGGCGCACATTAGGCTCGCGATATCGATATTGCCGCTTCACTGCGTCGTAGATGAACTCATAGCAACCCGGCTTGTTGTTTTGGAAGCTCTGCGCGAATGATCCGCACTCCCATTCCTCGCCACCGACCGTCTCAATGATTCGGACTTCGATGTCGTAGCTAGCGCGAGGTTTGATTTCGATAGAACCTTTTGGCAGCACGCATCCGTCAGCTCGAGTGACTAGTTCTTCTCGATGTTTGCGTTCTCCGTTGATGTAGAAGTCGACTTTCTTTCCTTGAAATGACGAATCGAAATGGGTCGCATTCCAATCTATGCAGGCACAGTCCTTTTCCATATCCAGGATAAAGCCGACACGGTCGAAATATACGACTTCCTTCGCCGATGTCCTTCTCGATCCTTTCTTTTGAACAACCTCGTTCAGAGCGTCCATAGCAGTAGCAGACAGACCAAAGCTTGTCACAAACACAATGTCTTGATGAGAGCCTCCATTCTCAATATGGCTCTTTTCTATCTGGAGAGCAACCTCCCATGAAGCCGAAAAAAGGGAAAGAAGCGCGTCATGAGGTGCTTTCACCAAAACATTGAATGCCCTTTCGTTGGGCTTAAATTTTACGTCGTGCCCTAGGATGGAGCCTACGACCTCATCGACTGTTAAATCGGGATGCATGCCGTCCAATCCATTTCGTGCCGCCCGCGCCAAAGGCAGAAAAGAATCCTTCCAGAGTGATTGCCAGAGATCGGCCGTGAGGCCACAATGTAGCAAGGCCGTATCAAGCATGTAGGTGTGTCGTTCATTGGCTTCATAGACAGGCATCCCGCGACGGTAGAGATATGAGATGAACATCTTTTTGAACTGAACACGGGTCCCCTGGTCGCGAATCCCGTTTTCTTTAAAAAGACGCTGCCATAGCGTGTCATCCCGATAGCAACTCCTGGCAAGATTGGCAACATACAGAAGAAATGCACATTGAAAATTAGAATGAATTTGAACGAGTGCGCCTGTTTGGTTAGTGCGGTAATAATCAAATAACTCCTTAAAGGCCTCACACAGCTCGGAAAGCTCGGTTGCAAACGGACCAAAGCACTGGAACAAAAGGCCCTCGTTATCCTTCTCGTTGAGCGTCTTTATCTCTTCACAAGCCCTTGTCTCAAATTCTCTGAGCTTCTGAACGAATGGTCTTTTCGGAAGCGGGGCCGGCACGATGTTGGAACTCGGTTTGAAGTCCTTCCCAAGCCCCGCCTCGTCCAGATCGGGACGCTCAGCAACCGGACGCGCCCGATACGGGCGAGACATCCGGTCTTTTCTTGCTTTTACTGTTCGCCATTCGTCAATCATTCGACGAGGCTTCGTCTTCCCTCGTAAGTCAATCAGCGACTCGCCCATCTGGATAGCAGTTGGGAAATCCTGCTCTTTGCCATGTTTCAGGCCTTCTGCACGGATTGAAGCCGGTTCGACGGTCAAGTTGCCAAGGGCCTCACGAATGATGTAATTCTCTTTGCGAGCAGTTCCATCAAATAGCAGCTCATAAGTGTTTTGGCTTGTTCCCACTTCAATTTGGCGACCAGTTGTCTTAAAAGTAACGGCCTCACCCTTTTTGAGACCGGTAACTTTACCCCCCGTCTCGATTGCCTTGCCATCATATTCTTTTCTTGCATCATATGTGCAAACAAGTAAAGTTGTCGGTACCACTTCGATAATAGCCTCGAGCGCTGTGTCCACATAAAAACAATGTGTCATATCGATACCGCGAGAATCTTTTATAGAAATAGCGTCACATCTTGCAATAACTTGTCCATCGGAAACATTTTTTACTACTGCATTCGATGTCACCTCTGCGGTGTATCCCGCAGGCAAACCCTCCACCTCAATTGATGCTCGATGTTCCATACCGTCATAACGGAAACGCCCCCCCACAATCCTCACAACAAGCGGCGCCGGTTCAATAACAAGGGAGGCGACCCCCTCCATATCGAAGTAATGAGGGGCTTTCAGGGTATACCCAACGCTATATTTCCCAACTTCCCGATATTGCTCACATCTTTTGTATAGAACTGTTGCCCCGTCGGGAATTTCCAGTCTTGGAAAATGCGATTCGTCATCGAACACGCATCGCGTTGGCGAGGCTACGACATCGAACGTTCTTTTGATTACAACCAACTGCCCATCAATCAGAGACGTCTCATAGTTTTGAGGTCGCGCCGTAGAGTCGCCCCAGCGTATCAATGCACAATTTGTTGTCTCGCCTTCATCGGTGATTTCCCCAATGCAACGAACAGATAGCGTTTCGCCTGAAATAAGTCCTTCTATATTTACTGCGTCATATTTAAGTGGTTTTCCGTCATACTCCTTCTCGGCACTGCCGGCAATCACAGTGAGAGGGCGTGCTTTTATTTCTAATGAGCCCTTTAGGAATCGAATCTTGTAGTTAGACTGCCTTGCTGATGAACGTTCCCAATCAATCCTAACAAGACTTGAATAATTCCCTACATCCGCAGGGGAGGCGACTGTATCGAAAACAATTTCGTCTTCCCCGATAAGCCCGCAAACCTCAGCAGAGGGAGGCTTTAAAGGCACGCCGTCGTACACTTTATCCATCGAGAGCGTTTTGATAATCAGCTCTGCAGGCCTAATCATGATTGTTGTCGACGTGAATGAAATGGCGAAACGGTGCGTCACGTCTTTTCCATCCATATTTTTTATACTGCAAACGGCCGAGTTGACAACGACCGGTGCAGGTGTCGCATCTCGAATACTGACCAGATTAGAGACATCAGCCGTATATCCATTCGGCAACCCTGTAATGTCATAGCCAGGGGAATGTTCGCACCCGTCATAGACGGTATCGACTCCGTGAAAAACGACACAGACTCTACGCTTGAGTAAAGCTCGGATTGCCGAGATAAAACCCATGGGCGCATCCCTCCTCGCTAGGCTTTCTTACAGGTGATTATAATTACTTCTGCAATCGACAACATGCTTTCTCAAGTTTTGCGATTAAGTTTTTCGAACGCAATAGAACACTTTACATCCAGTTTTTCGCCTCTGCCACTCGAAGACAAATCACCTCCACCCCTCTAACGTAGCCCTCAGTCAAAGAAGCGCATGGGCCAGAGGGTCAGAGAGGGAGAGTCGCGCTCCGAATCTGTAGGCCCATTTCCACAAAGGAGGGATATCCACGCGGTCGGGGCGCTCAGCACAACCTGTTCGGCAGCAGAGACATTCGCGCGCCATCGCCACAACAACTGCGCCACCGAGACCTTCTCTGGACGCCTCATGTCTCTCGAACACCTGCGCTGCAACCCAGACGGAAGAACGTATGACGCGCAGAGGTGGCTCGGTAGCTACAGCTACACACTCGGATGAGCGCCCCGTATTCCGCAACGCAAAGAACAACGCCGCCACACGACCCTACGGCAATGCCTTTCAATTTGAGGCACGCATGACACTCTGGCATAAGGGAAGGGTTCTTCAAGCACCGCACAACCTCACCGGACTACCTGGACTCGCAGACGCTCTCACTCACCTCGGAATAGAGGGCCGCAGCCACCTCGACTCGCAGTCCAACGAACCCAGCATCGGTTATCTCAACTGAAGCTCCTGCATGCGGACGTCCAGCTCGCCCAAGTGTCCCAGCCCGGAGGCACATCACAGACCACGCAGCCCCGCCCAGCGTCCCTTGGACGCCCCTCCACTCGGACGTACTTCGTTGTCGATACCCCCCTCCCCTGGAAACCCGCTGAAATCCCCGCACCGGCCGCCAACGCGCGCCCCGACAGCGCGCCGCAGGCTTTATTATGGTCGTAGACACATATCCGCCCGCGGAACCGCGCGCCGCCCTGGCACGACCACACGGTCGCGCCGCACGCGCGGCGGGGACGCACGCGCACCCGGGCAGCGCACCCGGAGAAGAAGGCAGGGATCATGGTTTCACGCATCTACGTTGAGAAGAAACCCGGCTTCGACGTCGAGGCGCAGCAGCTGCTCGCCGAGCTGCGCACCGTCGTCGGCGACGGGCTGCCGCCCGCGGCGACGCTGCGCGTCATCAACGTCTACGACGTCGAGGGCATCTCGGACGAGCTCTTCGAGGCGTGCGTGCCCACGGTGTTCTCCGAGCCGCAGGTCGACAACGCGTCGCGCGAACTGCCCGTCGCGGGCGCCGTGGTCGGCGCGCCCGGAAGCGGCCAGGGCATCGTCGCGCAGGGTGCGGGCGCGACCCTGTTCGCCGTGGAGTCGCTGCCCGGCCAGTTCGACCAGCGCGCCGACTCCGCCGCCGAGTGCATCCAGCTCATCTCCCAGGGCGAGCGCCCCACCGTGCGCTGCGCGAAGCTCTACGCGTTCGACTGCGACCTCGCCCCCGAGGCGCTCGCGGCCATCAAGCGCTACGTCATCAACCCCGTCGAGGCGCGCGAGACGGCGCTCGCCCTGCGCGACACGCTCGCGGCCGACGTCCCCACCCCCGAGCCCGTCGAGGTCCTGACCGGCTTCAACGAGCTCGATGACGAGGGCCTCGCCGCGTTCGTCGCCGAGCGCGGCCTGGCCATGGACCTGGCGGACATCCGGTTCTGCCAGGAGTACTTCCGCTCCGAGGACCGCGACCCCACCATCACCGAGATCAAGGTCGTCGACACCTACTGGAGCGACCACTGCCGCCACACCACCTTCGGCACCCAGCTCGACAGCTTCCAGATCGACGACCCGCAGGTCGCCAAGGCCTACGACCGCTACCTGCAGATGCGCCACGAACTCGGTCGCGACGCCAAGCCCGTGTGCCTCATGGACATGGGCACCCTGGGCGCGCGCTGGCTCAAGGCCAAGGGCGTCCTCACCGGCGTCGACGAGTCCGAGGAGGTCAACGCCTGCACCGTCAAGGTGAAGGTCGATGTCGACGGCGAGGAGCAGGACTGGCTCTACCTCTTCAAGAACGAGACCCACAACCACCCCACCGAGATCGAGCCCTTCGGCGGCGCGGCCACCTGCCTGGGCGGCGCCATCCGCGACCCGCTCTCGGGGCGCAGCTACGTCTACCAGGCCATGCGCGTCACCGGCGCGGCCGACCCCACCGTGCCCGTCTCCGAGACGATGCCCGGCAAGCTGCCGCAGCGCAAGCTCGTGACGACCGCCGCGGCCGGCTACGCGAGCTACGGCAACCAGATCGGCCTGGCGACCGGCCAGGTGAGCGAGCTGTACCACCCCGGCTACGCCGCCAAGCGCATGGAGATCGGCGCCGTGGTGGGCGCCACCCCGGCCGACCACGTGAGGCGCGAGACGCCCGCCCCCGGCGACGTCGTGGTACTGCTCGGCGGCCGCACGGGCCGCGACGGCATCGGCGGCGCCACGGGCAGCTCCAAGGCGCACAACGTGGAGTCCATCGAGAAGGACGGCGCGGAGGTGCAGAAGGGCAACCCGCCCATGGAGCGCAAGATCCAGCGTCTGTTCCGCCGCGGCGACGCGTGCCGCCTCATCAAGCGCTGCAACGACTTCGGCGCCGGCGGCGTGAGCGTGGCCGTGGGCGAGCTCGCCGACGGCCTGCTCGTGAACCTCGACGCCGTGCCCAAGAAGTACGACGGCCTCGACGGCACCGAGCTCGCCATCTCCGAGAGCCAGGAGCGCATGGCCGTTGCGCTGGCGGCCGCGGACGTCGACCAGTTCATCGCCTATGCCCACGAGGAGAACCTCGAGGCCACGCCCATCGCCACGGTGACCGCCGAGCCGCGCGTGCGCATGATGTGGAACGGCGCCACCATCGTCGACGTGAGCCGCGACTTCCTCGCTTCCAACGGCGCGCCCAAGCACGCCCGCGTCCTGGTCGAGAAGGGCGACGACTACGCGCCCGCCTGGCGCGGGACCTCGCTCGCCCAGCTCATGCGCTCCGTGGTGACCGACCTCAACGTCGCCTCGAACAAGGGCCTCTCCGAGCGCTTCGACTCCACGATCGGCGCGGCCACGGTGCTCATGCCCTTCGGCGGCGCCACCCAGCTCACGCCGAGCATGGCGATGGTGGCCAAGCTGCCCGTCGACGGCGAGACCTCGACGTGCTCGGGCATGGCGTGGGGCTTCAACCCCTACCTGTCCGAGAAGAACCAGTTCACGGGCGCATACCTGGCCGTGGTCGAGAGCGTATCCAAGCTCGTGGCCGCCGGCTTCGAGCACCGCAAGGCGTACCTCACGTTCCAGGAGTACTTCGAGAAGCTGCGCGACGAACCCAAGCGCTGGGGCAAGCCCGTCGCCTCGGTACTCGGCGCGCTCATGGCCCAGGCCGACCTCGGCGTGGGAGCCATCGGCGGCAAGGACTCGATGAGCGGCAGCTTCGAGCAGCTCGACGTGCCGCCCACGCTGGTGAGCTTCGCCACCGCCGTGGGCAGCGTCGACCGCATCGTGTCGCCCGAGTTCAAGCAGCCCGGCAGCCGCGTCGTGGTCGTCGAGCCGACCGCCGACATGGGTTCGATCGTGCCCGACGCGCAGGGTCTGCTCGAGGCGTTCGACCTGGTCGAGAAGCTCATCGCCGACGAGAAGGTGCTCGCCGTGTCAACCCCGGGCTACGGCGGGCTGGCCGAGGCGCTCTTCAAGATGTGCGTCGGCAACCGCATCGGGTTTGCGGCCAACGCCGTGTTCCCGCAAAACGCGCTGTTCAACCTGGCCTACGGCAGCTTCGTCGTCGAGCTCGAGGAGGGCGCCGAGCTGCCCGACTCCACCGCCAACGCGAGCGTCGTACCCATCGGATGCACCTGCGCCGACTACACGTTCTCGGCCGGCGGCGAGACCGTCGACCTCGCCGACCTGCAGGAGATGTGGGAGCACGCGATCGAGGGGGTGTTCCCCTATCGCGGCGCAGGCGAGAAGGTCGAGACCGTGAGCTTCGGCGAGAAGGCGGCACACGTCTACACCGGCCCGCGCGTCGCCAAACCGCGCGTGGTGATCCCCGTGTTCCCCGGCACCAACTGCGAGTACGACACCGCGCACGCCTTCGAGCGCGCCGGGGCCGAGGCGCACGTGCTCGTCGTGAACAACCTGACGCCCCAGGCGGTGACCGAGAGCGCCCAGGCCCTGGTCGACGCCATCCGCGACAGCCAGATCGTCATGCTGCCCGGCGGGTTCTCGGGCGGCGACGAGCCCGACGGCAGCGCCAAGTTCATCACGGCGTTCTTCCGCGCCCCGGCGGTCACCGAGGCGGTGCGCGACCTGCTGCAGGCCCGCGACGGCCTGATGCTGGGCATCTGCAACGGCTTCCAGGCGCTCGTGAAGCTCGGCCTGGTGCCCTTCGGCGACATCCGCCCGATGGACGACACCTGCCCCACGCTGACGTTCAACACCATCGGCCGCCACCAGAGCCGCCTCGTGGACACCCGCGTCGCCTCGACGCTGTCGCCCTGGCTGAGCAAGTGCGAGGTCGGCGACGTCCACACCGTCGCCATCAGCCACGGCGAGGGCCGCTTCGTCGCCTCCCCCGAGACGGTCGCGCAGCTCAAGGCCAACGGCCAGATCGCCACGCAGTACGTGGACGCCGACGGCGTGCCGGGCATGGACCTGGCGGTGAACCCCAACGGCAGTGTGCTGGCAATCGAGGGCATCACGAGCCCCGACGGCCGCATCTTCGGTAAGATGGGCCACAGCGAGCGCAGCGGCGTGGGCCTCTACAAGAACGTGCCGGGCAACACCTACCAGCCGCTGTTCGAGGGCGGCGTGGCGTACTTCGCGTAAGCTGGGGCGCGACGGCAGGACCGCGCCGCCCGACACGCCGGATGAAGACGCCGGGACGGTACGAGATGCGAGCAGCCCATGCGGGGCGCCGGGCGGGAGACACCGTCCGGCGCCCCGGCGCGTTTGAAGTCCCCCGGCAAAACCTGAACCGTTGGTCAGACAAGTTCTCCCAGTTTTTCCAGGAACGCCCGCAGGGCAGGGCTTTCATCCCCGTCGCGGTACACCAGATAGCGCGTCACGCGGATGGGTTCCGCGCAAGGAACGATTACCAGGTCCGGGTTGCGCAGGTAGAACGCATCGGGAGACTGGGCGGCACTCTCCACGACGATAAACACGTCGTTGGGGCCGATGCCCATGAGGCCGAGCTCCTCGACGTCGTTCAGCTCGTGGCGGCGAAACCGCAACTTCAGCCCTCGCGCCTCGAACAGTCGCTCGACATCGGGTAGACAACGGCCAAACTCGGGGTTGTAGGGAAAAACGAAGCAGCTCTCGGCAAGTTCGGCCAGCGATAGCCCCTCGCGTAACGCCAGCGGACTCGTCCGGGCAACCGCAAAACGTATTCCCTCGCTATATCCCGCCAGCTCGAAGACCCCCAGCCCCCGGCGCGAATCGACCGGGCATATCGGTTCGCCGTCCGTAGTGCAGGAGACGATGCCCACGTCGAGGTCACCGCACAGCACGGCATGCCCGGAATCGTCTCCCGGATTCAGCGGCCTGCGCGTGAACGTAAACCCTGGATGGGCAAGCTTCGTCGCGTTGACCGCGTCGGAAAGCAACCGGTGCACCATAGGGGACTTCCGGTACCGCTGAATCACCAGGTTGTCGTACGGTTCACGGCGAGCCTCCCCCATGAGCTCGTCCAGGGTGTTTTCGAGTGCAACGAGCTTGGGGGCGTGCTCGAGCAGGGTCCTGCCGCAGTAGGTGAGCCTCAGGGGGACCGCGGCGCGGTCGACGAGCTCGCACCGGTAGTGGCGCTCGAGCTCCGAGATATGCCGGCTCAGGGTCGGCTGAGACATGTCGAGCGCCTTGGCCGCCGTCGTGAAGTTCATGTATCCGGCGAAGACGACGAACTCCCTCAGATATTCCGTGTTCAAAGCGTCCCCTTCCGACGCGGCACCCCCGCCCTGCCCACGGCAACGATGATACCCAAGCGGCGGCGACTGCGTCCACCCGCCCGAACATCCCGACAGCGACGTCTTCCGCAGCGCATGCATTCGCATTGTGCATAGGCTGACAACACCTTTTATATCGTGCCACCCTTTTTGTCATTGGGGCAACACGACGCCCGCCTGATATGCTCGCATCGGCTCGTCAAAGCCTACACGAAGGGGGACACCATGGATTTGACCAGAAGAGACGCCATCAAGGGTGCCGCTGCCGCAACCGCCATCGGTGCGCTGGGAGCGCTCGGCGCGTCGCAGGCCAGTGCGACCGAGGGGGAGGCAGGCACCGCGGCCTCGTTCGTCTATGCCAAAACGCCGGCCGACGTCGCGGACATGGAGCAGGCCTCCTGCGACGTCCTCGTAATCGGCGGAGGCGGCGCCGGCGTCTGCGCAGCGCTCGCGGCCGCCGAGCAGGGTGCGCAGGTCATCATACTTGAGAAGATGGGCTATTTTGGCGGCGCTTCGGCCATGTCGAGCGGCAAAATCCCGGCGGTGGGCACCAAACTGCAGGAAGAACGCGGAGAGCAGGACAGCATCGGCGCCTGCGCCATGGACATCTTCCGCCCGAGCAACTACAGCGTCCGCGAGGACCTGGTCTATACCGTCGTCGAGAACTCCAAAGACCTCATCGAATGGACCGAGGGCTACGGCGTGGTCTGGACCCTCGACGAAACGCTCTACTATGGCCAGACCGCCTATCGCATGCACACGGCAGACGGCGGCGGCGCCGGTCTCATGCAGCCGCTCATCGACTCCATGGGCGCCGTCGATGCGATCGAGCAGATGCTCGAGTTCCAGACCCAGGGCCTCGTCGTCGACGGAGACATCGTGGTCGGCGCATACGGCACCAACGCCGAAGGTGCCGAGGTCGCCATCACCGCAAAGGCGACCGTGCTCGCTACCACCGGCTTCGGCAACAACCCCGACATGATCGCCCAATACTGCCCCGAAGCCGCAGCGGCCGTGCCCGTCGTCGCCCCCGGCGCAACCGGCGAAGGCATCCTGTGGGCCCAGGAACTGGGTGCCGACCTCCAGAACATGGGCGCCTACCAGGGACACGCGTTCCACTGCATCGACAACGGCACGACCGGAGAACAGGGCATCGCTAACAACGGCGGCATTATGGTCAACCTTGAGGGCAACCGGTTCGCAAACGAGTACACCGGCTACTCCGAGCTTTCGCCGCACGTGGTGGCCCAGACCGACCACGTCGCCTTCCTGTGCTTCACCGACATCCAGGCCGAAAAGAGCGCCAAGCTTGCAAGCTGGCAAGAGGCAGGCATCGTCTATACCGGCGAGACCGCCGAAGAACTTGCCGCGGCCATTGGCGTCGACCCCGAAAAGCTCGCCATGACCTTCGCCGACTACCAGGACGGCATCGCCAAGGGAGAAGACCGTTTCAACCGCACCAAGCTGCCCGCAAACTTCGACGGTCCCTACTATGCCGTCAAGCAGACGGGAGAGATTCGCCACACGCAGGGCGGCATCGTCACCGATGTGACGGGCCACGCGCTGCGCGCCGACGGCTCCATCATCAAGGGCCTGTTCGCGGCCGGCGGTTGCACCGAGGGCTACTCCTCGCGCGGCGGAGCGGCGTACATGAGCGGCAACGGTCTCATTCAGGCCCTCGCGTACGGCAAGCTCTCCGGCACGCGCGCCGCGACGGAGGATCCGCAGGCTCCTGAGCTCGCCACCTGGGAGAAGAGCGAGATCGACGCATACATCTAAGAGATACGTTGGGACGCAACCGGTTACCGTCATGGAGCAGGGACGCACCCGACATGTCCCGGCAGAGACCCGTTCCTACCACGGGGCCTGAACCGTTCAACCCTATCGCAAGGACTCGCCCCGCCTGGCCGCGAACGCCTCGGTCAGGCGGGGCGTTTTGTGGTGGACGATGGGACGGGCAAAATGGGACAGGCAGTAAAGGGGCCGATGGGACGGACGATGGGAAGCGGGCGAGGGAGCGGCGCGTGCCACATGGAGGATGTGTGGTCACACATAGGGTGCTTGGTCAATTTCTGGCCGAATGTATGGAATCGAAAAAGTGTTGGTCATTTTGCCAGCGAGTGTATGCGGCACGGCTTTCGCTGCAGGGCAAAATCCGTCAGCCGGCAACTGCGACCTGGTGTTTTATCACACCGATGAGCACAAAGGCGCCTATGAGGCACCTCGAGAGCACGCACTCGTTGGTAAAATGACCGGCACTTTTTGAAAATCACGCACTCGAAGGCAATTCGACCACCTCAGCCCCTCGACCACCGCAGCCCCTCGACCACCGCAGCCGTCCGGCAACCGCCCCCCTCGGCAACCGCCCCCTCGACCATCGCAGCCGTCCGGCCACCACTGCCGCTAGGCTATCACCGCTCAGCCACCGCCACCGCTCGATCGCCACCGCCTGCCCCTGCGCGACCCTTCGGGCGTTGCCGCACAACCTCGTCCGGCCGGCCGCCCGTCCCCCGCCGGCTCCGATCGCTTGACAAGACCGCGCGAAGCGGTTATATCTTCCGCCAAGCCTGTTGCGCGAGGCGCACATGCCGCACGAGACAGGCCATTGCCAGGACAAGCCCATTCGAGGCACCGAGAGGAGGAAGACGTTGGAGACCGCGGCCCGCACCATGCGAATGCGTCGAATGTCGATGTACATGCCCTGCGCTATGCGCCGCGCCGTTTCTATGCCCGTTTGCGCATAGCGTCTCTTCCGCGTCCTTCCGTTGACCTCCGGCTGCCCAACCAGCCACCGCACAGTTTCCATACCGCGCAGACGCCCGGCCCCGGCTCGGCGTTCGCCCCCGCCAAACAACCATGGCGTGCAGCGGTTTTTGCATATGGTGCGGAACAGCATTCGGTCGGATCCGTCTTCCAAGACGCGGAAGAGCCAGGCGCGCCGCCCGTCGCCCCGGGAACGTCACCGGAAACGACCCCGGGCGCGGTCCCGGAGACCCCCGGGCGCAATCACGGAAATCGCAGGCGCAATCCCGGGCAATCCCGGCGACGCACCAGCACCTTCGCCCACCCCGTTCCGCCGACCAGAAAGGCCACCCGCCATGCCTGCTTCCACCAACCCCCGCTCTACCCGTTCCGCCTCTGCCCGTACCTCCTCCGCCGACCGCGCCCGCGCGTTCGGGCGCCGCGCGTTCATCGCCGGCGTCGGCGTCGCCGCAGCCTCGCTCGCCCTCGCGGGATGCTCCTCGGACGACGGCGCATCCCCCGACGACGCGTCCGGCGACTCTTCGGAGGCCGAGGGCTCCCCCGAGCCCACCATCGCCGACGACACCACCATCAGCGTGGCCGCCACCCCGACCCCGCACGCCGTCATCCTCAACGGCCCGGTCAAGGACCTGCTCGAGGAGCAGGGCTACACCCTCGACGTCCAGGAGTTCACCGACTACGTGGTGCCCAACACCGCGACCGAGGAGGGCGAGGTCGACTCGAACTTCTTCCAGCACGGCCCCTACCTCGAAAGCTTCAACGAGGAGCGCGGGACCCACCTCGCCTCCGTCGTCGCCGTCCACTTCGAGCCGTTCGCGCTGTACGCCGGACGCACGGCAAGCCTCGACGACCTCGTCGAGGGATCCATCGTCGCCGTACCCAACGACACGACCAACGAGGCCCGCGCGCTGCTGCTGCTCGAGCAGGAAGGCCTGCTCACCCTCGCCGAGGACGCCGGCATCAACGCGACCATCCGCGACATCACCGACAACCCGCTGAACCTCGACTTCCAGGAGCTCGAGGCGGCGACCATCCCCTCGGTGCTCGCCGACGTCGACATCGCCTGCATCAACGGCAACTACGCGCTCAACGCGGGCCTCAGCCTCGACGACGCCCTGGCCCTGGAGGCAAGCGACTCGCTCGCCGCCGAGACCTACGCCAACGTGCTCGTCGTGCGCGAGGGCAACGAGAACCTCGACAAGGTCCAGGCGCTCGCCGCTGCCCTGACCTCCGAGGAGAACCGCGCCTTCATCGAGGAGACCTTCGGCGGGGCCGTCGTCCCGGTGTTCTAAAGCGCGCCCGTCCGGACGGGCAGCCCGGCGCAACGGCCCGACAGGCTCTGCG
The DNA here is from genome assembly GCA_048173955.1 of Coriobacteriales bacterium. Classification (GTDB taxonomy): domain Bacteria; phylum Actinomycetota; class Coriobacteriia; order Coriobacteriales; family UMGS124; genus CAZUFB01. The sequence continues at coordinate 38,517 of DBEYOB010000149.1, read as the reverse complement.
CCGGGCCTCGCCGGGCTGCCCCGCACCGTACTGCACCCGCAATAAACCCTGCACCAAACCATACCCGACCGTTTGACCGGCGGCGCGCACCCACAGCCCGCCTTGCAACCGAAACCGCGACACGAAGAGGGCGCACGAGCACATGATTCGCATAGAGCATCTCGACAAGACGTTCGGAGAGGGCACCGACGACCCGCATCCCGTGCTGCACGACGTCAACCTGACCATCGACCGAGGCGACGTCTTCGGCATCATCGGCCCGTCGGGTGCGGGCAAGTCGACGCTCGTCCGCTGCATCAACCTGCTCGAGCGGCCCACGGCCGGCAGGGTCCTCATCGACGGCCGGGACGTGACCGGCTACACCGGCAGGGCCCTGCTGGACCTGCGTTCCTCCATCGGCATGATCTTCCAGGACTTCAGCCTGTTCCAGCAGCGCAGCGTGCTCGACAACGTGGCGTTCCCCCTCGAGGTGCGCCACGTGCGGAGGGCCGAGCGTATCGCGCGCGCCCGCGAGCTGCTCGAGCTCGTGGGGCTGTCCGACAAGGCGGGCCACTACCCCAGCCAGCTCTCGGGCGGCCAGCAGCAGCGCGTGGCGATCGCCCGCGCCCTGGCGAACCGCCCGCGCATCATGCTGTGCGACGAGGCGACAAGCGCCCTGGACACCCGCACCACCGCCAGCATTCTGAGCCTGCTCGAGAGCATCAACCACGAGCTCGGCGTCACCATGGTGATGATCACCCACTCGCTCTCGGTGGCGCGCCGCGCGTGCAACCGCATCGCGGTCATCGACGACGGGCGCATCGTGGAGCAGGGACCCACCGAAGAGGTGTTCGGCAACCCGCAGAGCGCCGCGACCCGCGAGCTGCTCGGCGAGAGCGGCCTGGGCGCGGGGGCGGCGGGGTTCGGCGCGGGGGCGGTTGAGTTCGGCGCGGGCGTGGCGGCCGCAGGTGCGGCGGAGTTCGGCGCGGGCGCAGCAATCGCGGGCGCACCTGAGCGGGAGGCGATCTAGCATGGCATGGCTGACCGAGTATTTCAACGAGTACGGCGAGCTGCTCCTCGAGGGCACCTGGGACTCCATCGTCATGACGAGCGTGTCGACCCTCGTGGCGTACGCGCTCGGCATCCCGCTCGGCGTGCTGCTCGTGCTCACCGCACGCGGCGGCCTGCATCCCAACCGCGGCGTCAACACCGTGCTGGGATGGATCGTGAACATCGGGCGATCGATTCCCTTCATCATCCTGCTGTTCGCCATCATCCCCTTCACGCGCCTCGTGGTGGGCACCTCGCTCGGCGTGCCCGGCGCCATCGTGCCGCTCGTCGTCACGGCGACCCCGTTCGTGGCCCGCATGGTGGAGCAGAGCCTGGCCGACGTCGACGCGGGCCTCATCGAGGCCGGTCAGAGCTTCGGGGCGAACACCTGGCAGATCGTCTACAAGGTCTACCTCAAGGAGGCGCTGCCGTCGCTCGTGCGCGGCGCGTCCATCACGTTCATCACGCTGTTCGGCTACGCCGCCATGGCCGGATGCGTGGGCGCCGGCGGCCTGGGCGACATCGCCATCCGCTACGGCTACCAGCGCTGGCAGCCCGACGTCATGGTGGGCGCCGTGCTGCTGTGCGTCGTGCTCGTGCAGGTCGTCCAGAGCGCGGGCAACCTCGTGGCGCGCGTCATCGACAAGAGGACGCGGTAGGAGGGTGGTCGGGCGATTGGGGCGGCAGACGGCCGGGGGCAGCCGGGGCGGCCGAAGCGGCAAGGTGGTCGGGCAGCCGGGGCGGCAGGGGTGCCGGGCAGCAGGGGGGGGGCAGCCGGGCGGTCCGCACCATGCAAGAGCCGGTGTCTGAAAAAGTGAACGTTGCGAACGATTTTTCGGCCCGCCGAAAACCCAACCGACCGGTATGGCGAGGTTGAAATAACGTTAAACTCTCATTGTGAAAAGTCAGCTTTCCAATAACGTACTGTCAACTCGAGCGAGACTTAAACGCCCCCTCCGTATTTCGTTCGCAACGGCACTTTTTTCAGACAACCGCGGTTTTAGCCTGCAGACAACCGCGGCCCCGATCTGCAGGCAACCGCGGTCCAGCCCGCAAGCAGCTGCGGTCGGGGCCGCCGCCCGCCCTCGGCGCGTTCCCGCCGCCCTCCGGCGCTAACCCCACCGCCCTGACAGCATGTCCTCCATCGCGGCGCGCACCCGCCGTTCGAGCTCCGCCGTCGCCCGGCGCGCCGGCGCGCCCGTATGGCCCACGCGCCCCGCGCGTCCCTGGTCCACGCGTCCCTGACCGGCGGACCCCTCCGCCCCGGCATCCCCCCGGCCGGCATCCCCTCGGCCGGTGGACCCTTCCGCCCCGACCGACTCTTCCGCCCCGGCGGACCCTTCCGCCCCAGAGCGCCCCTCCATCCCGGCGGCGTCCTCGGCCCCGATCGCCATACCGCGCACCACGGTGAACCCGGGATGGCCGAACAGCCGGCACAGCCCCCGCGCCCGGGGGTTCTGCACGAGCACGACCGGCACCACGGGCGCGCCCGCATGGGACGCCACGCTGAAGGCCCCCGGCCTGAACTCCCCCAGGCCCCGATGGTAGTTCGTCCGCTCCCCTTCCGGGAACACCGCAAGCACGCCGCCGCGCCGGGGCACCTCGCCCACCGCCTTCAGCATCGCGCGGGTCTGGGCGAGCGTCTCACCGGTCGGGATGCACTCGAACAGGCGCATGAACACGCCGATGACGGGATGGTCCCAGTTGCAGCGGTCGACCAGGAACACCACCAGGCGCGGCCACACCGCCAGGGCGATCAGGACGCAGTCGAGATAGTGCACGTGGTTGGCCACCACCACGTAGCCCCCCTGCGGCAGCGAGGAGCGCGGGGCCCCCTCGACGCGGTGGCCGAACCACACCTTGCAGGCGATAAACAGCAGCGGGACGGCGACGGCATGGTAGAACGCCGCGCGCAGCGCGTGCGCGACGCCGTGCGGCGCACCCTCGGCCGCGGCCTCCTTCATCGCGAGGAACGCGTCGGCGGGACGTCCGCTCATGCGCCACCGGCCCCGTCCAAGCGCGGGTCGGCGGGGTCGTCGGCCGGACGTGCGGCCCGCGCGGTCCCATGGGCCTCCCGGTCGTCCGCCACCGCGGCCTCCTCCATCGCGAGGAACGCGTCGACGCAGGCGTCGATCCGGTAGCGGCGCCCCTCCTGCGCGTAGCGCGCCGCCATGCGGGCGCGCTCCACGGGATGCTCGAACCAGTAGTCGATGCGCTGGGCGAGCTCGCGCGCATTGCGTGCCTGGTAGAGGCTGCGCGCGTCGAGGGCGAACTGGTGGGTGGCCGAGAGCGGCGAGTTCGAGATCACGGGCACCAGGCCGCAGCCGAACGCCTCGATGCAGCTGATCGCCTCGGAGTCGACCACCGAGCAGTGGACGTACAGGTCGCAGGCGCGCAGCAGCTCGACGAGCTCGTCGGTCGAGCAGAACGAGATGCGCGGGGGCACCGGCAGGCGGTTGCCGAGCTTGCGGAGCTGGGGCTCGAGCGGTCCGGCACCGGCGATGTGCACCATGATCTTGTCGGCATGCCTGCTCAGCATGACGGCATTGAGCAGGGTCTTCTGGTCCTTCTCGCGCGCCAGGCGGCCGACCGTCGCGATGTGGAACAGCCCGTCGTCGAACGGCCGGGCCGACGGCGCCGGGCCGAAGGCGGCGTTCACCCCATTCGAGATGACATGCATCTGGGCGCGGTAGCCGTAGCGCCCCGTCAGGTCGTCCGCAATCAGCTGCGAGGGGCAGTGCACGTGGCGCACGCGGTCGAACAGCCTGCGGCGGAAGTAGGTGTAGATCCCCCACGCCACGCCGGGCATCCAGTACAGGTTGGCGTTGTAGGTCATGTTCTCGGGCTGCAGGTGGAAGGCGGCCGAGACGGGGATGGAGCGCGAGCGCGCGAACGCCAGCGCATGCTGCTCAAGCTTGAACGGCAGGTAGAGGTGCACGATGTCGACCCCGTCGAACGCCCGGGCGAACACCGCCTCGTCAGGCTCGCCGAAAATGAAGCCCTGCTTGGAGGCGAACCAGTCGACGACCGGATAGTGGCAGCGGTCGACCCAGAAGCTGTCCTCGCCCCGTGCCCCGTAGCCGACGAGGCGGACCTCGTGCCCGCGCGAGCGCAGTACCTGGGCGTAGCGCAGCGCGCTCATCGTGGTGCCGTTGCGCTTCTGGCTCATATCGTCGACAACGAACGCGATTCTCACGGGTCCCCTACCTCCTGCCGCCCTGCCGCCGCACAACGGCGGCATGCAGGTCGCAGCGCGGCCCCAACGCCGCACGCACGACAACGCCCACTCAAAGCTACAGAGCTTAAGCCAATCGCAAGGATTTGTCACGCTGCCGTAAGAGGGGCGTGCGGATGCGGTTGCTAGCATGGGGCCATCCCGCACGCGAAAGGAGACCCGCCGTGAACGCACACTCCCCCGCCCGCGCATGCGCGCCCGCACCCGTCGCCCCCACCGTCCCGGCCGCCGGGCGCATCGTCCTGTCGAGCAGGGCGGCATGCTCGGGCAGCCTCGCGCTCGTCGACGAAGGCCACCCCTGGAACGTCCCCGACGACGCGCTCGACCTCGTCCCCGCCGACCGCCCGCTCGACGCCCCGGTCCCCCTCAAAGACCGCGACGCCTGCAAGACGCTGCTCGAGCGCAGGGCCGCCGCCCCGCTCGATGCGCTGATGCGCCGCCTGGGAGCCTGGGGGCGCATCGTGGCCGTCAGCGGATGGCGCTCGCGCCGCGAGCAGCAGGCCATCTGGGACGACTCGTTGCTCGAGCACGGCCTCGTCTTCACGCGCAGCTACGTGGCACAGCCCGGCTGCAGCGAGCACCACACGGGGCTCGCCATCGACCTGGGCTTCCTCGGCAAGGACGGAGGGAACGGGGCGGAAGGGGAAAGAACGGCCGCCGACCTCGACTTCATCCGTCCCGCCTTTCCCTACGAGGACATCTGCCGGAGGTTCCGCGAGCTCGCGGCCGCCTACGGGTTCATCGAGCGCTACCCCGCCGGCAAGGAGGCCGTGACCGGCATCGCCCACGAGCCCTGGCACTTCCGCTACGTCGGGCGGCCGCACGCCTCGCTCATCGCGGAGCGCGGCCTCGCGCTCGAGGAGTACCTCGAGCTGCTCGATGGCCATGCGACGCGCGAGACCGCCCTCGTCTGCCGAGACGGCGCCCACGCGTACGCCATATGGCGCGTCGCGGCGCAGGACGGCCCGCTGACCGAGGTCTGCCTGGGCGGCCGCGGCGGGACGGGCCGGCCGGACGGCGCGCCCATGCCCCACGCGGTCTCGGGCGACAACCGGGGCGGCTTCGTCGTCACGCAGCGCCTGGCGTGAGGCCCGAACCGGTCGCCTCCCCGGCCGCCGGCATGCCGGTCCGCAAGGCCGCACGGGACGCCGCCCGGCCGTACCTACAGCACCAGCTCGAACCCGATGCGCTTCTTGTTCGGCTCGATGGGGCTCGTTATCTCGATCTCGCAGCACCGCACGAAGCCGCATTTGAGGAACGCCCCCTGCATGAGGAGGTTGCCCTCGTGCGTGTCAACCCGCACGCTCGCAAACCCCCGCGCGCGGGCGAGCTCGATCGAGCGCTCGAGCAGAAAGGTCGCCACCCCGCGGCCCCGCGCCGCGGAGGCGACCGCCATGCGGTGCAGCACCAGGTAGGACGAGGGGACGGCGGGGTCGTTCGAGGCATCCGTGAGCCACGCGCCCGCACGCACGTTGCCGTAGTCGGCCTCGGCCACGCCGCACACCGCGACCGCGCCCAGCCGCTCGCCGGTCGCCTCGTCGACCGCAAGGTAGTCGTAGCCGAGCTCGATGTCCTCGGCGACCCGCTCGGGCGTGGGGTTGCCCCCCTGCCACTGGTCGAGGCCCTGGGCGGCCAGAAACTCCCGGCCCTCGGTGGTGATCAGCACGATCGCGCCGTGATCGTCCGTCGTCGCCTGTCTGAACAGCATGGGACGCCCTCCTCTGCCCGCATCCGCGCGCAATCCGCTTGCCTTCGATAGGGCTCGCAGGTGTATCCTTCCTACGATGCATCTCGCCTATAATGCCGCAGCGCCGAGCATTGCGAAAGGCCCCGCGCGGCGAATGGGCCGCGAAAGGCACGATGGAGGGAGTTCGCCCATGGGCACGCTGTCCGCAGTCCTGGAGCGCAAGCCCTGGCACCTGCTGAGCGGGACCGGGCTCAAATGGATCGCCGTCGTCACCATGCTGATCGACCACCTGGGCGCGACCCTGGTCTGGAGCTACTACCTCCTGCTCCGCCAGCAGTTCGACCCGGCGGCGTCGGACTGGTACGACATCTACATGTGGATGCGCCGCATCGGCCGCATCGCGTTCCCCCTGTTCTGCTTCGTGCTGGTGGAAGGGTTCGTCCACACCCACAGCAAGCCGAAATACGCGCTGCGCATGCTGCTGTTCGGCATCGTGGCCGAGCTCCCCTACGACTTCGCCCTGCACGGCGGCGTCGCGGGCATATCCTACACCGACCAGCTCAACATCATGTTCACGCTGCTGCTCGCCTTCTGCGCCCTGTGGATCGCCGACGAGGTGGGCACGCGGCTCAAGTTCCCCTGGTGGGGCACCATGCTGCTCACCGTGGGCACGCTGGCGCTCGCGGCGTGGCTCGCCGGCGAGGACCTGCTCGACGTGAGCTACCACGCCTACGGCGTCATCCTCATCGGCGTGCTCTATCTGGCGCGCAACCACCGCTTCGTGCAGTTTCTGCTCGGATGCGGGGCGAGCGCCCTCTACTGCGTGGAGCACGGCAGCTGGCTGCAGATGTTCTCGGTCGCCGGCCTGGCGTGCATCGCGGCCTACAACGGCAAGCGCGGGCGCGGCATGAAATACTTCTTCTACCTGTTCTATCCCGTGCACCTGCTCGTTCTGGGCCTGCTGAACATGTGGCTGTTCTAACGCGCGGCGCACGTCACCCAGCGGCAGGAGCCCCGCGCCCAACGGCGAGTACCTCGCGCTCAACGGCGGGCACCCCGCGCCTTAGCATCCGACCCCCGACTTGAAAGGACCCGCATCCCATGTCCGAACCGACCGCCGAAGCGACCATCCGCACCGCCTCCCTCGACGACCTCGACGCGATCGCCGCGGCGGAGCTTGCCAGCTTCCCCGCCGCCGAGGCGGCGACGCGCGAATCGTTCGCCGCGCGGCTCTCCACCTATCCCGACCACTTCTGGCTGCTCGAAGTCGACGGCCGGCTGGCGAGCTTCGTGAACGGCATGACGACCGACGAGCCCGTCCTGCGCGACGAGATGTACGACGACGCCGCGCTGCACGACGAGGCCGGGGCCTGGCAGATGATCTTCGGCGTGGTGACCGTGCCCGAGTTCCGCCGGAGGGGCTACGCCGAGCGGCTGCTGCGCCACGTCGTCGAGGAGGCCCGTGCCCAGGGCCGCAGGGGCCTCGTCCTCACCTGCAAGGACCACCTCGTGCACTACTACGCCAAGTTCGGCTTCGTCGACGAGGGCCTCTCGGACTCGACCCACGGCGGCGTCGCGTGGCACGAGATGAGGCTGACGTTCGACGAAGCCCAGCCGGGCGAGGGGCGCTAGCGCCATGCTCAACGTCGTCCTCTTCGAGCCGGAGATACCCTCGAACACCGGCAACATCGGACGCACCTGCGTGGTGACCGGGGCGCGGCTGCACCTGATCCGACCGTTCGGCTTCGAGCTGAGCGACCCGCTGCTCAAGCGCGCCGGCATGGCGTACTGGCCGAACCTGCGGGTCGACGAGTACGCCGGATGGGACGACTTCCTCGCGCGCAACCCGGGGGCGCGCCTGCACCTGCTCACCAAGCGCGGGACGCGCACCTATGCCGAGTCGACCTACCGGGACGGCGACTTCCTGGTGTTCGGCAAGGAGAGCACCGGCATCGACCGGCGCATCCTCGACGCCCACCCCGACCTCTGCGAGCGCATCCCCATGCTGCCCGATGCCGCCTCGCTCGACAACGCCGCCGCATGGCACGCCCACCACGAGCGGCTGGCGCGCGGCGCAGGCGCAGACGGCGCAATGGGCGGGCAGGCGGCGGGTGCGCCCGACGTGGGCAGCGTGCCCGCCTTCCGCACCGACATCTGCGGGAACTTCGTCGACGACGCGACGACGCAGATCAGCTCGCTCAACCTGTCGAACTCCGTGGCGATCGTGCTCTACGAGGCCCTGCGGCAGACGGGGTTCCCGGGGATGTAGGACGCAACCGAAACGCAGGCAACGAGGCGGGCGGACCGGACATGAGCGCCCACAAGCAGGCGGATTGTCATCAACTTTCGAATTGTCGAACGAAAGCGACGGTCTCCCCGCTGAAAAGTGTAGCTTTCGCCCGACAACAGAGTGTCAACGCATGAAGGTGAGCCCCAGCCTGCGGTCAGTTTGCCGTTTGCGAGCCGCAATCGACCGTCCGCAGGGGCGCCATGCTCCCGCGGCGGCGCCTACTCCGCCCCCAGCTCCTCGTCCATCCGTCTGCGGGCCGGACGGGCGCGCTCGGGAAGCTGGTCGGCCGGAACGTCGGCCAAGCCGTCGTCGGTCCCCGCCGCGAGGGCAGCCTCGTAGTACCAGCATTTGTACTCGATCATGTCGAGCGCCCGCTGCAGCTCCTCCATCTGGGCCTGCACCGCGTCGCGGCGCTCCCGGAACATCGCGAGCCGGTTGCCGAACGTCGCGCTCCCCTCGCGGCACCAGTCCATGAACTGCTTGATCTCCCTGATGGACAGGCCCGTCTTTTTGAGGCAGTCGATGACGCGCAGGCTGTCGAGGTCGGCGTCGTCGAACACCCGGATGCCGCCCGGTGTGCGCCCGACGAACGGGAGCAGGCCCTCTTTGTCGTAGTAGCGCAAGGTCGACGCCGCGATGCCGGTGCGCTCGGAAACCTCGCCTATGGAATACGGCATGTTCGCCCCTTGTCCCCCGCGTTCAACGTTGTCGATACGGGGTCATTTTCGAACATGAAGCCAACTTTAAGTCAAGGGGACGGTTGGACGCGCCAAAAAGGCCATCGGCCGGACGCTGCCGCACGCGGCCCTACCGCCTGCCCCGCAGCCGCTTGCGCAGATACACCATGTCGACCAGGCGCACCCCAGCCTCGACGATCGGGTGGTCGTAGTTGTCGACGAAGAAGTTCGGCACCACATGGGAGCGCTCGAAGCCGCAGGCCTCATAGAACGGCACCGTGAGCGGGCTGTCGCCCGTGCCGACTTGGAGCACGTCGAACGCCCCGGCAAACGTCTGCTCGACGAACGCGAGCAGGGCACGCCCGTAGCCTCGGCGCTGGAACGCCGGTGCGACTGCGATGTTCTTGACCTCGAGGATGCCGCCGCCCTCGTCGGTCACCACGGCGACGGCACGGGCGGATTCGGGTCTTTCGGAGCCGTCGTCGACGACGAACAGCCGTCCCCTTTCGAGATAGCGGTCAATCATGTCCTCCTGCTCGTCGCCAAGCAGAAGCAGGGGGAGGTAGCGCCGTTTGCCGGAAACGACCTCCGATATGCGGAGCGCACCGGGGCCCGCAACCGCCCCCATCGCCTTTTCCGACCGCCCCATCGCCCCTCCCAACCAAACGGGCCGCCGGGTGTGCATCGTCTTGCACCCCGACGGCCCGTCGCCATCGCATCGTCTGTCCGCGGCGAACGCGGCGCCGCTGCAGAGCGCCTACAGGACGCGGACGCTCTCGAACACGGCCGTGACCTCGGCGTCGCTGTTGGCGGCGTTCTCCAAAGGCGTCATGGCGAGGATGCTCGTCACCGTGTCGTCGGCGAGCGGGACCATGCCGAGGATGGCGATGCCCTCCTGGCCCTCGACCGAGAAGGTGAGCGTGTAGGCGTAGACGCCGTTCGGCAGGACGGTGGAACCGGCGAGCTCGCCGCCGAGACCCTCAGCCACGATGAGCGCCAGCAGGTCGAGCCCCTCCTCGCCCACGGTCGAGTACTCGTCGAGCAGGTTCGGCGTCACGCCGATCATCACGTTGCCGTCGGCGCTCAGCCAAGAAGGCTCCGTCTCGGTGGACGACTCGTCGGCGACGTAGCCGGCGGGAAGGTCGAGCTCGATGCCACCGGCCTGAACCGTCTGGACGTCGGCGGCAGCCGCATCGTCGGCGGCGGCAACGTCGGCGGTATCGGCGGCCTGGCCGGCCTCAGCCTCGGCCTCGTCGGAGGCGAGGACGATCGTCTCGGAGATGCTATCCGCCAGCTCGACGGTCGCCTCGTCGTCGGCATAGCAGCCGACCTGCACCAGCGTGAACGTCCCGTCCGCAAGCGGCACGTAGCACTGGGCGAGGACGATCGGGGTGCCGTCGGTCTCCGCGGCCCCGATCGCGAAGACCTGCGCCTGCGTACCGTCGGCGAGCGTGTAGATGCCGCCGTCCTCATAGGTGCCGCCCATCTCGGTGGCGCTGCTCTCGGCGAACGGCTCGAAGAAGGCGCCCCACTCGGCGGGGTCGGCGGGGACGGTGTCGTCGGAGCCCGAAGGCGACACGCTGATCACGATGGACGCGTCGGCGTTGGTGGCGATCAGCATATACTCGAGGTCGGCGACCTCAAAGTCCTCGGGAACCGTGATCTGGACCCCGCCGCAGGCATAGGTGCCGTCAGCGGCGGCCTGGGCACCCTGGGCCTCGGCCTCGTCGGCGGAGGCAGGGGTCTCGGACGAGGCACCCTCCTCGGCAGCGGCGTTGGAACCCTCGGCCTCGAGACCCGCGCCGGCCTGCTGCTCCAGCTCGACGGCGGGCTGCTCCTCCGCCCCGGCGGCAGCGTCCGCCAGCGCGATGCCGGGCGCGGCAAGGCAGGTGCCCGCGAGCGCCACCGACATGAGGAACGCAGGGGCAAAGCGACGTGCGTTAGCTTCCATGAAAACCAGATCTCCTTGTCCGACGGGCCCCGCGCGACGCGGCATCGACCCCGCATCCCTCGAGTGCCGTTCCAGTGATGTGAACGCTGAAAAATTGTGCTCCTCGGCTGAAAAGCGTGTCAAGGCCCGTGGCCGAGCAGGCCCCAGCCTCACCCAACCCTTACCTAAACCCCTCATATGCCCCGCATGCGCCCGCAACGAGCGGGACACCGCAGGGAGAAGCGCCTACCCAATTTCCACTACCCCTTGAAAAAGGCCTGCTCGAAGCATCACCCGGTATTGATTATTGCGGGCGCGCACAGGCGCGGCTACGGTAGAGCCAGCGCTCGGAGGGGCACCCCGAACCCGCCCCCGGACCCGCACAGGGCGGCCCCCAAGGCACCCCTCCCGCATATGCGCAGCAGCCCATACCAACAGAAAAGGGGATGCACCATGGAGAACACCGTTTCTCGCCGCACGTTCGTCAAGGACGCCGGTCTCGCCGCACTCGGCGTGACCGCGCTCACCACCATCGCCGGCCCTGCCTGGGCCGAGGAGGCCGCACCCGCCGAGGGCGCTCCCGCAGGCGAAGGCGCCCCTGAGGGCGAAGGCGCGCCCGCGGGCGCCCCTCCCATGATGGGCGGCGGCCCCGTCGAGGACCCCGAGTGGCGCACCGCACCTGCGGCCCCCGCCACCGAGGAGGTCGTCGAGACCTACGACTGCGACGTCCTCGTCATCGGCCTCGGCCACGCCGGCTGCGCCGCCCTGCGCGCGGCCTCCGAGGCCGGAGCGAGCGTCGCCGCCTTCGAGGACCAGGCCGAGGACGCCATGAGCTTCCTCGCCGGCGGCCAGGTCGGCCACCTCAACTCGCAGTTCCTCGCCGACCGCGGCGTGCCCCAGGTCGACACCATCGAGTTCCTGAACGACTGGCAGGTGCGCTCGAACAACCGCTCGAACCCCGGCCTGGTGCGCAACTATGCGACCCATGCCGGCCAGTGCTTTGACTGGATGGTCGACTGCCTCTCCGACGAGGACAAGGCCTCGATCACCATCCGCCAGTGGCCCGTCTCCGAGACCTACAAGAAGGACCACTCCGGAATCAAGTGCTGGGTCGGCACCGCCAACCTGGGCAGCTTCCAGTCGACCGTGCTGCAGAACTGCATCGACGTCGCCGTGGCCAACGGCGGCAAGGTGTTCTACGGGACCAAGGGTTACCTGCTCATCCAGGATGAAAACGGCACCGTCACCGGCGCCTACGGCCAGCGCGAGGACGGCTTCGTGCAGGTGAACGCCGCCAAGGGAGTCATCCTCGCCACCGGCGACTTCTCAACGAACGCCACGATGTGCGCCGACCTGCTCCACGAGATCGTCGACCTGCTGCCGGAGGGCGGCTCCATCAGCTGCATGGGCGCCGGGCGCGACGGCCAGGGCATCAAGATGGGCTACTGGGCCGGCGGACGCCTCGACCCGTGCATGAGCACGATGGACGGCGCCTACTGGTACCCGTGCGACTCCCCCACCGACCCCATCGGCACCACCGCGGCGCTGTGGATCAACGCCGAGGGCAAGCGCTACTCCAACGAAGGCTTCGGCTCCACCGAGCTCGCCGCCATGCCCGGCGCCTACCAGCCCGAGGGCATCATCTCGACCGTGTTCGACAGCAACATTGAGGAGCAGCTCAAGGCCCAGCCGCTCGGCCACATGAGCTACGACTACGCCAACACCGACTTCGCCCAGCTCAAGGAGCAGATGGACGCGGCCTACGCCGCCGGTGCCCCGAGCGAACCCATCACGGGCGACGACGGCTCCGCCGGCGGCAACAAGGCCCAGATGGCCGGCGCGACCCTGGTGGCGGCCGACGACTTCGAGACCCTGGGCACCTACCTGGGCTACGAGGGCGAGGCGCTCGACAACTTCGTCGCCACCATCGAGCGCTACAACGAGCTGTGCGAGAAGGGCGTCGACGAGGACTTCGGCAAGGCCCCCTCGCTGATGTTCCCGCTCAAGAACCCGCCGTACTTCGGCTACTGCGGCACCAAGAAGATCGGCGTCATCATGGTGACGACGTCGGGCCTGGTGGTCGACGAGTTCAGCCGTGTGCTGGGCAACGACTACCGGCCGATCCAGGGCCTCTATGCCGCCGGCAACTGCTCGGGCAGCCGCTTCGGCTGGCAGTACTTCACGAGCATCGCCGGCGAGAGCCTGTCGTTCGCGCAGACCCAGGGCATGATGGCCGGCGAGTATGCCGCCACCGGCGCGCTGGGCGAGGGCACCTACGTGCAGATTAGCGAGTAAGGTCCGCCCAGGCCGGAGGCGCCGATAGCCGACAGGCGCTTACAGGCGCGCATGCGGCAGACATGCGCGCGGCTGACGTACATGCGGCTGACAGGCGAGGCACGGCCGACCGATACGCGCGGGGTCCGAAGGCGAGCCTTTGGGCCCCGCGCCGCGTACCCGCGCCGCGCACCCGCGTCGCGCCTCGCGTCAGGTTTTGCGGCCGGTGCTGGCCAGAATGGTCGATCGTGAAGGGCATCGAGCGGCGATTGCAGATGTGGGAGCCTAGCTCATTTCCCAAATTGTAAACTCAATCTGCGTGTGCGTTGTCCCGAAGGCCTGGGGCAACGATTCACACGGCGCATCCGGCCCCAAAAGGGGCAGACTGCTCTTCACGATCGAACTTTTTGGCCAGCGCGGCCGATTTTCTTTGACACAGCCCGGCCCTGCAACCTGATGGGCACCTGCTGATCAGGCGCGGCGCTCAGGCGCGGCACCATCGCTGCGGAGCCGCGCGGCGGCGCCGTCGAACCGCAGGCCGTCTCAGCGCCGCTCCGCAATCAGCTCCTCGATGGCCACGTACGAGTCGTCGATGAAGTCCTTCTCCTCGTGGATATATCCGCGTGTCAGTTTCGAGACGCCGCGGTAGAACCGCGTCTCGGCCGCCTCGTCGAGACGGTCGCAATACCCGTCGATCCAGGACAGCAAATGGCCCGCATGCATCGCGCGCTGCGCGCCCACGGCGGCAAGGGCATCCTCGAGCCGATCGTCCGCAAGCGCTTCATACTCGCGATCCGCGAGCTGCGCCATGAACGCACACTCGAAGCTCAGATGGTCCTCGGGCACCTGCAAGCCGTCCTCGACCTCAACGTCCGCCTCGCGCATCAGGCGTCGCACGTCGTCGCGCACCTCCTGCGTGAAACGGTCAAGTACGGCGGAGGCATCCGCCACGGAAGAAGCGTCCTGCGAGGCAGGCCCGTCCGATGCAGCGGCCGTCGGAGTCGCAGGATTCGCCGATGTGACGACCATGCTCTCACAGGGCACGGCACGGCGCTCCCCCTGCGACCCTTCGAACCGGATCGCGCACGCAAAGTCGACCGCGAGCTCCAAGCAGGTCCCCCCGTCGCGGTCCCGCAAAAACGCCGCCATGTCCCCGTAGCCCTCGGCCATCAGGGGGTTGTCGATGGGCACTCCGTCGGCAATCGCCAAGGCAAGGCTCTCGATCGTCGCGGCATCGAGCTTGTTCAGATAGAGCGAGGCGAGCATGCGATAGACGGCCGCCCGCGCCAGGGCGGAGTCGCAAAGCTGCCCAATGAGCTCCGCACGCTCGTCGGCGGTCATCGCACCCGCGTCGTCGCCTGTCGGGTCGGCGTCGTCGCGCGACCCCTCGCAAGTCGCCGACCCTTCCGCATCGCACACCGCTGCGTCGCGTGCTTCCGTGCCGTGCGTTTTCGCATCATGCGTTTCCGTGTCATGCGTCCCCGTGTCGCATGCCCGCCCCATCGCGTCCTCCCTCGTTTGCAGACAGCCGTGCCCGCGGTGGCCCTTCCGATGACCGTCGCAGGTGTATTGTATATAGGTGCATTGTATATCAAACACCTGAATATCGCTCGATGCGTGCAAGTCTTGGTCGAGTGAATGATGGAAATCGGCCTTATTGAGTTGGCGGTGCAGGTATTTGAATGCCAACCTCTCAATTACGTAATTGTATTTTACGATTATGCAACTTTTGAACAACGTAGCCCGAACCGCATCGTTCACTCGACAGACATCTGCACGCATCGGGCACTTTTCGGGTGCACGCGGCCCGGGTGCAGGCAGCCGCGCCCGCCCGCGAGCAATCCTCCCACCCGCACGCAATCGGGGCCCGGTACCACTCCCGCACCGGGCCCCGCCCGCAAGCGATCCACGCTCCCGTAAACCGCCGTCCCAATTTGCTACTCGGCAGCCTCCGCGCCCGCCGCCTCGCGCGCGTCATGGCGTCTCGCATCGCGACGCCACTTCAGAACACGCAGAACGGCGTAGACGACGATTACCGCACCGTAGACGATCACGCTCAGCGTCGAGGCGTTGAAGCCACCGGCAAACGCCGACCGGCCGAGCACGAACACCACGTGCACAAAGACCAGGACGACCATGACATAGGAGAAGCGCTGCAGATGCTTCCAGCCCCGCGCCGACATGCGGTTGCGCACGGCATGGAACGACGTCACCGTGAGCACGAGGAACAGCGCCGCCAGCACCATCGCGAAGACCAGCGAGACGCCTACGTTCGAACGCGTGCCGAACAGGGCGCCGAACCGGGGCAGGTACACGTCGAGGTAGATGATGAGGTGCGCCAAGATGAAGATGAACGAGAGGATCGACAGCTCGCCGCGAATGGGCTGCAGCCTCTTGCGCAGCGCCGTCCCCTCGTCGAGCACGCCCGTCCACATCACAACCGCCAGCAGCCAAACCGAGACGTAGCCCTTCTGGAACAGGGGCATCGCCGCCTGCACGAGGTCGTTGCGGGGAAACAGCTCGCGCAGCGCCGTGTAACCGAGCACGAGCACCAGGGCGGCCGCGTAGAACGCCCAGGGGCATTTCTTGAGCGCCGACCCCAGAGGGAACGCGATGATCAGGGCGACCACCGCCGAAACGAGTATGCCGAGAGCGCTTTCGAGCATCGTCCCCAACCTCCTTGCTTCGCCGTACCGTTATTCGACCGACTCGAAAGGCGCCGACCCGGCAAGCCCCGCCGCTTCGAGGGCGACGCTCGGGCTCACCGAGGCCATGCGCACGTTGCCGTCCGTCCAGATTCGATCGACCTTCAGGTCGAGGCGACCGGCGGTCTCCAGGTCGACCTGCGTGAACCAAGTGCACACCAGCCGGTCGCGCGCCTTGCCGAGCAGCACATTTGCGCGGCGGAGGAACTCGCCGCGGGCCTTGGCGATCTTGCCGGGAGGCGTCCTGGTGACATCGAAGAAGGAGTGCCTCGGCAAAAAGCCGTTCACCAGCCCGCATGCCACCACGACCTGAGGGGTCCGCCCGACCAGGGCCGACGCGGGACCCACGACGACCCGACCGCCACCGGGCGCACCCGTCCCGACAGGCGCACCCTTCCCGGCAGGCGCACACGCCCCGGCAACCCCATCCGGCGCCGCATCCGCATCGCACACGGCGCCGCAAACGCCCGCAGCGCCGAACAGCCCCGGAAGAGCCAACCGACGGAGAACCCGTTTGCGCAGGTCGCGAGCACTGTCATCCGCAACCGGCGAGCAGAGTTCGAGCAGCGCCGCAGGAACGCACGCGCCCTCCCCGCCAACCTCCTCGGCCACGACGCGCAGCAGGTTCGGGCCGGAAAGGCCCGCCAGGCGACCGATTGCCGCCCTGCCCCGCGCATACGCCTCCACCACACGGCGCCGTTCTTCGGGAAAGCCGGCGTCGGCCAGCGCGTCGTCGCCCGCCGCCAGCGCCTCGAGCACGTCGACCGTGCTTCCGCCGCGCGTCGCCGCAAGGTCGCGCAGCGCGTTCACGATGCCGCTGTTCGCCAGGTAGTCTCCGAACCCGCACCAGCTGCGCCACGCCACGCCGTCGTCCGAATCTCCCGCAAGGAGGAGCAGGGTGAGCATCCGCGCACCGCCGCAGCGGGCAAGGTCGCGGATGTCGCCACCCGTCGCGCCGCGCACGTCGCCTTCGCACAGGGTCGCGATACCCCGTCCGCCCAGGGCCCGGCACACGTTCGCCTTCCACATCCGGTTCGGGACGGCAACAAAGACCTCCTCGGGCGCAACACCCCTCCCGACGGCCTCTTCGACGACCTCGACCACCCGCCCCAGCTCCTCGGAGGGGGTGAGGCAGCCGACCGCCTCGGCCCGGGCCGCGGTGGACCCGTCTGCGGGGCTCAGGGCGGAAAGGCCTACGTCCCCGTCGCTGCGCAGAGCACTTGCCGCGGCGCACGACCCCAGGCAGGCGTAGGACGCATCCAGCTCCTCCACCGTCGCCTGGGGATGGCGCTCGAGAAGCTCGCGGTCGCCCTCCCCATAGGGGTACGGCTCGAAAACCTCGACGCATCCCGCCGGGTCCGCCGCAACCCAGAGCGACGCCGCGGCAACCCCCTCGCACAGAAGCTGGGACGCCCTGCAGAGCATCTGCCAGTCGTCGACGAGCACGTGCGGCCGCGCAAACGCCTCCTTCACCGCGGGCACGTCGCGCACGCATCGGCATGCAAGCCCGGGCAACTCGTATTCGAGCACGCCTCCCGACATGGCGAGGAGCGTCTTGATGCGCTCCATGGCGTCGACCTCGTCGGCGTCGATGAGGAAGTCGTCGGCCTCGTCGGCCATCTCGGTCATGCTCTTGTAGAAGAACTTGAGCATCCCGCGCAGGCGCCCGGTCGGCGTGCCGCCCACCTTGAGGTCCTCCAGCAGGAACGAGACTTCGAAGGGCAGCAGCATGCGCGCCGCGCGCCCGGTGCGGGCCCGCGCAGCCGGATGCGCCAGGATCTCGAGCTCGAGCTCGCGGGCCGAAACGACCTTGACGCCGTCGGCCGCCCCGGCGTCCAGGCCAGCGGCCTCGCAAGCCCGGGCCAGCCGCTCCGCAAAGAGGGCCGCGCTATCGGGCGTCGCGCACACGACCAGGACGTCGTCGTCCCCGCCGCCGCTCCCCAACAGCTCGGCCGCACGTTCGGCCAGCCGCTGCGTCTTGCCGGTGGCGGCACCGCCGCGAATCAGATGGACCTCGGCGCACCCCGCCGCGGCGACCCCCTCCGGCGTGCCGCCGCACCCGGCCTGCCGCGCGGCCATCGTTACTCGACCTCCGGCGCGCTGCAGGCAGGGGTGTCCGGGGCAGGCCCGTCCTGCGCGGGTGCCCCCGAAGCGTCGGACGTCCCGTCGGCAGGTGCGCCCTGCTTCGCCTTCGCGCCCCGCTTCGACCGCTTGGGCAGGGGCTTGGCGGTGTCGAGCAGCTCGGCGGCGGGCACAATCTTGGGCAGCGTCGCGTCGTCGGGCCCCTCGTCCTCGCTCAGAAGCTCGTCGAGGAACTCCGCGTCCATGGCGAGGAACCCCTCCGTCAGATACGAGAGCCCCTGGTAGAAATCGGTCTTTGCGAACTTGCGCGTGTCGGCGGTCATCATGGGGACCCAGTTGAGCAGATGGTGCTTGAGAAAGCCGCGCTGCGTGCGGAACAGCTGATAGGCGACGTCCTCATCGCCCTTCCGCAGCGCCTCGACGGCGCGCTCGCACAGAATCTGCTCGAACTGCAGCTCGAGGGCGACGTGGTCCTCCTCGTCCTTCCACTGCTCGCTCTTGTTGAGGCCCGAGGCGCGGTAGACCGCCAAAACCTCGTCGCGCGCCTCCTGCATCACGAGACGCTGCTCGGACGTGTAGACCGACTCGTACGGATACGACGCCGAGTAGCCGTCGGTGCCCGTTCCGATGTAGGTGCGCGCATAGTCGACGGCGAGTTCGAGCAGCATGCCCTCGGTGGGGCGGCTCAGATACTTCGAGATGAGACGATACCCGCGGTCCATCTTCTCGTTGCCGGTCTTAGCGGGAAACGACGTCTCCTTGAGCTCGGCCAGAAACTCCTCGTTCACCTCGACGCGGTAGATGCGCGAGACGATGCCGTAGATTTCGGCGCGGCGTTCGGTCGCTTCGGCGATGCTGGCGAGCATCTCGTCCTGCGAAAGCTGCCCGGCCTCCTCGGCCTGCGGCGCGGTGGCGTTTTTCGTCATCGTCCTCCCCCTACCCTTCAATCGAGCCGGCGGCTGCCAGCGAGCCGTCGGCGATCATCTCGAGCCAGCGCAGGCCGATTTCCGTCGTGACCCAGTTCGGCTCCCAGCTCACCGCGTCGCACGCCTCGAGGTTGTTGACGAAGTGCGCAGCATAGAAGCGCGGGTCCTGCACGAGCTGGTCGCCGTCGACGGCCTTGCCCAGGGCGGGCATGGTCGCCCCGCCCTCCTCGGCGCACAAGGTGAGGACCCGCTCGTAGATCGAAAGGTAGGCGGCGTCGTCCTGCAGGAGCTCGACGAGCTTGGCCGCCGGGTCGTACGAGGCGAGCGCCTCGCGTCCGGCGTCGGTCGCCACCCAGTGCATGACGGGCGGAACGGCCGGCTTGATGCGCTCGACCCCGTCGACGACCTCGACCTCGGGCTCGGCGTCCTCGTCGTAGACGTAGGGCTTGCCGTCCTCGAGCACGCATGCGAGCGCGCCCGCGCGCTCGAGCTGCCCGCAGACGTTGTCGAGTCCGAACACCGAGCGGTGCTTCTCCTGCAGGTCCCCGACGCGCTCGCCGATGGCGGCGAGGTCGCGCGGGACGTCGCAGAAGCGCAGGATCTCGACGAGCAGGCGGCGCTGGCGCGCCATGCGTTTGAACAGCTCCGCCGTGCGCTCGCCCGCCGGGCGCTCGTCGGCCCGGGGCGTAGCGGCGGCCTTCCCGTCCTGCGCGGCGGCAGGCGTCTCGGAACCTTCCGCGCCCGCCGCGGCATCGTCGCCCAGGGGGTCGTAACCGTCGCCGGATGCGGCGTCGTCAAAGTCGAAGTCGAAGCGCAGCCCCTCGTCGCGCTGGTCGCAGTCCATAGAGCCCTCCCCTTCGTCGTTTCGGTTTCTCCCGGCAGCGCGGCTCGTCGGTCGTCCGAACGCCGCGCGCAAGCCGCACTGCCGGGGGAAGCCGGGCCGACCTCCGCAGAGGCAGGCGCGTGCCTCCCCGCAACCGGCCGCGCGAGGGCGGCCGGTCCGGTAATCAAACGGCGCCTACGGCATCACGATGTTCTCGGGACGCCACTGGGCGGTGCGGCAGATGTACAGGAACTCGGGCCCGTTGCCGGAATCCTCGAGCTTGTAGACCTGCTCGTCGGTGAACGCCTCGAGATAGTCGCCCAGCGTCTCGCCGCGCGGGCCGCGGAACGTCTCGATGCCCTCGTCCAGGTCGCCGTACCAGCGGGCCATGCCGCAGCACTGCGAGACGCAGCGCGGCAGGTCGACCTCGCCGGAGTCGATGATGTCTTGGCACAGGTTGCACTTCTCCACGACGCCGGTGTCCTCGTTGAGGTAGCGAACGCCGTAGGGGCAGGCCGGGATGCACGACTCGCAGCCGATGCACACGTTGGGGTCGATCTGGACCGTGCCGTTCTCGGCCTTGGTCGTGGCGCCGGTCGGGCAGACGCTCACGCACTCGGGGGTGGCGCAGTGCTGGCACGACAGGTTGAGGAAGTACATCTCGACGTCGGGCCAGTTGCCGCTGCCGCCTTCCTTGGGGTTGGGGCCGATGCGCAGGACCCTGTTCCAATAGCGCCCAACCGGCATCTCGTGCATGACCTTGCACGCCACGGTGCATGCGTGGCAGCCAACGCAGCGGTCGACGTCGGTGACGATTGCCATACGAGCCATAGTCTAACCTCCTCGCTTACTCGACGTGGACGCCGGTGCCCTCGCCGCCGATGAGCCAGAGCTTCAGGCGCGGGTCGTCGGCGCTGTGGATGATCTCGGTACCGTCGTTGCCGCACGGAATCGGGTTGTTGAACGGCGAGTTCTCGGGCGTCGCCTTGTAGATCTTGACCGGATAGGTGCGCACGTTGGCGGAGCCGTTGTACTTGTCCTGGGCCTTGTGGTCGGTGATGCAGTTGATGCAGCTGAGCTCGAAGCCGCCGCCCGCCTGGTTGAGCTCGGGGTACCACCACTGGTGCTCGGCGTTGATGGTACCGGGGGCGATGCCGTAGTACAGGTCGACGGTCTGGCGCACCTTGCCCCACGGGCTCTCGATCCACACCCAGTCGCCCTGCTGCAGACCGAGCTCCTCGGCATCGACAGGGTTGATCTCCATCTTGGGCACGGGCCACAGCTCGCGGCACCACGGAAGCTGACGGTGCTCGGAGTGGAAGTACACCGGGATGCGGCGTCCCGTGATGCAGGTGAAGGGGTACTCCTCATACGTCGCGGCGTCCTTCACGATGCCGTGCACGGGCTCCTCGTAGTAGGGCAGCGCCTCGCTCGTGAAGCCGGGCGCGAGCTCGGGGCCGTCCGATCCGTCCGGATAGAACGACTCGATGGAGGTGCACCACAGCTCCTGCTTCATCGTGGGCGTGGGGAAGCCGGGGATGCCGATGCCGAGCTGGACGGGCTGCTGATGCGGGGCCTTGCGGTAGGCCTGGCCGGTCTCGAAGCGGCGGTAGGTTCCCCAGTCCTCGGGGAACTCCTCCTTCATGTTCCACCAGCCGTGCTCCTGGAAGGCGTCGACCATCTCGTACCAGTCGGCGAACGGCGCGCAGCCCTGCTGGAAGTACTCGACGTTGAGGGCCTCGACCTCGAGGTCGGCGTCGGGGGTGTTCTCGAGCCACGGGTCGTCGCCGTCAAAGGCGGGAACGCCGAAGTACTTGGAGAGCTCCATGAAGTAGAGCGGGTCGGACTTGCACTCTCCCGGAGGCTCGACGGCGCGGACGCACAGGCCGATGGCGCCCGAGCAGCCCTGGGCGATGCGCGCGGCGTTCATCTCGAGCCAGTGGTCGACGGGGAGCAGGATGTCGGCCGCGCCCGAGGTGGGCGAGTGCCACATGTTGGCCTCGAACAGGAAGTCGAGCTTGTTGAGGGCCTCCCAGTTGTACTGGGCGTTGGCCATATTCATATGGTCGCCCGAGCCGATCATGCCGCCGTGGATCTGGTAGGGGGCGTCGGGCTCGCCGTTGGCGTACTCCATGGCGGCGTTGCAGTCGGCCCACACGTTGTACCAGTAGAGCAGGGGCATCTTGTCGTTGCCGGCCATCTTCATGGCGACGTCGGCCGTCGGGATGAACGCCATGGCGGCCGCGGCGGGGAGCATCGAGGTCGGACCGGACTGCGTCATCCAGCCGTTCGTGGCGCCGCGCTGGCCGCCGGGGGTGTCGATGGCGCCCACCATCGCGCAGGCCGCCATGATGGCACGGCAGTTCTGCGTGGAGTTGCCGGCGTGCTCGGTGCCCAGGCCGTAGTTGATGCCGCTGTTGGGGATGTCGGGGTTGTCGCGCGTAGCCCACTCGAGGCACGCCTGCTCGATGAGCCCGGCGTCGACGCCGGTGATCTCGGAGGTGCGCTCGGGCGTGAACTGCTCGAGATACGCGGCCCAGATGTCCCACACGGGGCGGCCGGTGTGCGTGCTGCCGTCCTTGAGCGTGACCTCGAACTCGCCGTAGACGGCCGGGTCGATCGCCGGGTTGAAGTCCGAGAGGTTGGCGATCCAGCCGGCGACCTTCGAGCCATCCTCGCGCAGGCGCGAGATGTCCTCCTCGACGCCCTCGGTCTGCGGCGCCCAGGTCTCGCCCTCCCAGTGCGCGTCCTCGGGGTCGGCCTGCCAGTAGGTCCAACGCTCGTTGATGGTGTCCCACACCAGGTAGCGCTTGGGGTTGCCGTCGCCCTCGACCTCCCAGTCGACCATGGAGGGGTCGATGTCAGCCTCGGTGAGCAGGCGGGTCTTCAGCTCCCAGGGGTTACCGCCGTTCTGGACGGCCTCGGTGTAGCCCGTGGGATCCATGTCGGGCACCACGATGAACGGGGCGTTGCTCCAGCGCTTGATGAACTTCCAGTCCACCAGGTCGTGCTCGAGGATGATGTGGCACCAGCCCAGGGCGAGCGCGTTGTCGGTACCGGGGCGCAGGTTGAGCCAGTACTTGGCGGTGCGGCCGAGGTTCGAGACGCGCGGGTCGACGCTGATGTAGGTCTCGGCCGTGCGGGCAACGTCGACAACGAGGCGGGCGGAGTCGTCGTAGTTGGAGATCGACTGGTCCGTCGCCCACTGGACGTAGCGCCGCGGGTGCTCGATGACCTCGCTCCACGACCATGCCTGCACGTTGTCGAGGCGGCTCGCGAAGTGGCGCGGGCCCTTGCAGACCTGGTAGGCCGCGATGATGTTGGGCGAGCCGAACAGTTCGAGCGCCATGCCGGCGTCGGACTGCATGCACCACTGACGGCCCGTGCCGCACCAGGAGAACAGCGACTCGGGGCCGTACTTCTCCCTGATCTGGATGATGTTGTCGGCGATGGTCTGATAGGCCTCTTCCCAGCTGATGCGGACCCAGCCCGGGTCTTCGGAACCCTTGGGGTTCGTGCGCTTCATGGGGTACTTGATGCGATCGGGATGGTAGCACGCCTGGATGGACGCCTGGCCCTTGGAGCAGTGGCTGCCCATGGTGTTGTAGCAGGAATCGTCGCCCTCGGTGCGGATGACCCTGCCGTCCTTGACGTAGACCCACACGCCGCACTCGGACTTGCCGCAGCCGCGGCAGCACGAGCGGATCTTCTGCACGCCCTCTTCGGCAGCGGCAGCCTGCGCCTCGGTCTCCTCGGCAAGGCCCATCTGGCCGCCGACGCTCATGCCGGCGGCCGCCGCGACGGCCGTGGCACCCATGAGCTTCGAGAACGTGCGACGCGACATGGTCAAATTGCCCATATTTCCTCCCCTTCCAACTCTCTGCAGCTGACATGGCATCTTGGGCGACCGTGCGTCCGTCCGTACATCCAGGCGGCCACATGTGTGCCCAGGATGACAAGAGTATGGAGGAATTCTGTGGTGTAGGGAAATTCCGATTGAAACGCAACCGATCTGCTATGCCGTTTCGGCATGACTCCATTCCCAGTCGATAGGACCGCACACCCTCCCGACGGCCCCGCACGTCCACTATACTTGAACCATCGAGGCGCGACTTTCTTGGGGCATGTCGTGCAGAGCAAGGGGATCGGGAGAGCGATATGGGCGTAAGCGAGTATCGGGAATTCATCGCGCTGGCCCGCTGTCTCAACTTCACCACCGCGGCCGAGCAGCTCAATTTGACGCAGCCCGCCCTGAGCAAGCACATCGCATCGCTCGAGAAGGAGTTTTCCGCCCCGCTGTTCACGCGGGAACACCGCGGCCTGAGACTCACCGAGGCAGGGAAAACGGTACTCGAGATGTCGTGCGCCATCGTCGGGGCCTACGACAGCGCCCGCGAGGCGGTCGAGCGCCTGTCGCGCGAGAAGCCGATTCGCATCGACGGCACCCTGTACGACGAGGTCGTCTCGAGCATCATCGCGCTCACGACCGCCCTGCTCAAGAACGACGACCAGCCGAGCATCGTCGTCGAGCACCGGGAAGATTCGTCTTTGATAAACCTTCTGGTGAGCGGCCAGATCGACATCCTGCTCTCGTTCATCGACGACGAGGACATGAGGCGCTGGGGCCTTTCGTCGTTCCACCTGACCCGCAGCCAGTTCGTCGCGATCCTCGACAGCGACAACCCCCTCGCCAGCCGCGACGGCCTCCGCCTCGAAGACCTCCGCGACATGACGTTCATCCAATGCATCGACGATTATTCGAGCTCGGGCTGGGCGTGCATCGAACGGGCGTGCCGCAACCACGGGTTCACGCCCAAAAAACGACCGGTGCTGGGCGGCCCCGCCGTCTACTCGACCACGCAGCCCAACGGAGGCGTGTTCATCCAGCAGCGCAACCTGCACCGCAACAAGCTGCTCGAGGGCAACGCCGGCATCTCCATCGTTCCCATCGTCGATGACGACGCGCGTTTCGTCATCGACTGCATCTACCGTGCCGACGACGAAGAGCGGCTGCACGCGGTGCTGGAAACCATTCGCGAGGCCCGCGACATCGTCGAACGGCACCGGAACAAGGGATAGCGCGAGGGTAGGCGGGGCAGGCGGCGGGGTGGCGGGCGAAGGGGTGGCGAGCGCGGGGACGGGCGGGCACGCGGGCGGCGTTGGTGAGCACGCGGGCGGGCACGCGGGCGGGCGGCGTTGGCGAGCGCGCGGGCGGTCGATTTTTCACCGAGTGCGTGCTTTTGGAAAAATACTGGTCGAAAAGCCAACGAGTGCATGCAGGTTGATGCCTTCAGCACGATCGCCCGCATCTCGTCAATCAGAAAACCGCAGCTAGAAGCCGTGTGTCTGCTGCATCCATTTCAAGTTCGCCCTGTAGACACCGTTCCACCGCACACACTCGTTGGCAAAATGACCAACACTTTTCGAAAAGCACGCACTCGCAAAGAAATCGACCAAACGAGCCACAAAAACCGCCCGGAATATCAAACACCTGAATATCGCCCAATGCGTGCAAGTCTTGGTCGAGTGAATGATGGAAATCGGCCCTATTGAGTTAGCGGTGCGGGTGTTTGAATGCCAACATCTCGATTACGTAATTACATTTTACGATTATGCAACTTTTGAGCAAGGCAGTCGAAGCCGCATCGTTCACTCGACAGACATCTGCACGCATCGGGCACTTTTCGGGTGCAGGCGGCCCGGGCGCAGGCGGCCGCGCCCGCCCGCTACTCGGACGCCTCCGCGCCCTCCGCCTCCCGGCAGGCCGCAAGCGTCGTGGCGTAGTCGGCCTGGTAGCCAGCGATCCGCCGCTCGGCGGCGTCCATCTCGGCAGCGGGCATCGACGCCGCCCGGGCGTCCTCGACCGTCGCAAACCCCCGGCCTTCAGCGCCTTTTCGAGCGCCGCCCTGCCGTTTTCGACCGGGCCGACCCGCAGGCCGCGGCGTTGCCCGTAGTAGAGCATGTTGCGCTGGTGCCGGTCGATCTCGCCCTCGTCTCCTGCGGTCTGCGCAGCGTGCAGGGCTTCCCGCTCGGCAGCGAGATGGGCATCCTCCTCGGTCAGCATGAGCTCGCGCACATCGAGCTCGTGGGCGCGCGCAAGAACTGCCTCGGCCGCGCGGGCCCTCGCCAGGCGCTCGCCCAGCTCCTGCATCTCGGGGAGCAGGACGACCAGCTCTTCGAGGTGGGCGAACAACACCTCAACGTCCGTGCACGCGGCGTCCGTGCACGCGGCACCTGCGCACGCGGCGTCCGTACGCACGGCGTCGGCATGCACGGCATCCGCGGACGCGGCCGCATCCGATTCCGGCGCCCGGCCCTCAGCACGCGCATTGCCTTCATGTTCCGCCATCGGACGCCCCTTTCGTCTCTTCCCACCGGTTGCGCACCCGCAAGGATACCCCAACTGCGCACCGCCCCCCCCGTACGCGCCACCCCATGCACGCCGCCCTCGCACACCTTATCCCCGTGCGTAACGCCCCCGTACGCGCCACCCGCAGACCGTGCGCGTCGCCCGCAAGCACGAGGGGAGGACCGCTCGACAGCGATCCTCCCCCTGGAGCCGTGTGAGGCCACGGTGTTGCGGAGCCGCTATCTCGGCACCGCCCCAACCGCTCCGACCGGCCAACCAGTTTTCGGGCCAGCTTGCGAACGGCCGGCTTTCAGACGGCTGGCCATCCTGTGCCCGGCCAGCCTTCTTACACCCGGCTGACCTTCATGCGCCCGGCCGCTCTCCTTGCGCCTAGATCTCCTGGTACACGCCGGCGAGCTGCTCGCCGAGGCACTTGCCCTCGACCAGGCAGCGGCCGTGGGAGTTGCCCTGGATGTTGATCGGGTAGTCGTAGGCGTAGATGTCGCCCGCGCAGTTGCCGATCGCGTACAGGCCGGGGATGGGCGTGTTGTCGGCGGTCAGGACCTCGAAGTTGTCGGAGATGTGCACGCCGCCGCAGACGCCGAGCAGGCCCGGGCCCACCTTGCAGGCGTAGAAGGGGCCTTCCTTGATCGGGTAGAGGTAGTGCGACTCCTTGAAGAAGTCGGTGTCCTCGCCCGCCTCGCACATCGCGTTGTAGCGCTCGATCGACGCCAGGGCCACGTCGGCCGGCATGTCGAGCTGGGCGATGAGGTCCTCGAGGGTCTCACCCATCTTGTAGTTGTCGGGGTTGTTCTCGACGCCGTTCTTGACGCTCTCGGCGTGGGAGGCCGACGCGTCGGCGTAGGTGCTGCCCACGGCGCGGAAGCTGTCCCAGAACATGCCGCCGCCGTACTGGAGGCTGTCGGTGTTGTCGGCCTCGAAGTTGGCGTCGAAGATCGACCACGCGTGGTCGTAGCCGCCGTTGACCATGACACCCACGCACTTGCCCTGAACCCAGGTGGCCTCGTTCATGAAGCGCTTGCCGTCGGGGTTGAGGAACAGGAACGGGCCGTGGTAGGAGGCGGCCGCCTGCGGGTGCATCATCGTGGGCCACGGGGCGTCCTGGAACGCGGCGCCCGCCCAGGCGGCCATGTTGTGGCCGTCGCCGGTGTTGCCCAGGTCGCCGCAGAGGCGCATCATGACCTTGAAGGCGATGGGGGCGTAGACCTCGAGGTACTCGTCGTTGTAGCTCACGTCGCCGGTGGCCAGGACGACGCCCTTGCTCGCGTTGTACTGCACGTACTCGCCGTCGGCGTTCTGGCAGATGGCGCCCGTCACGGCACCGGACTCGTCCTGCACGAGCTGCACGGCGGGCATCTCGAACACGAACTCGGCGCCGGCGGCCTGGGCCTCTTCCATGAACATGTACTCGATGCCGTCGGCGACGGTGTGCTCCTCGAAGATGGGGCCGCCGAAGAGCATGTGGTAGCAGTCGGCCTCGGGGTGCACGACCGAGCGCGAGCCGACCGTCACCATGACGCCCATCTCGTGCTGCTCGGCCATGTCGAGCAGCCAGTTCATGCAGCGCTCGGACTCGCGGAACCACTTGCCGACGAGCGACTCGCGGCAGCGGTTGCCGCAGGTGGCGACCCAGCGCTCCATCTCGAGCGGCTTGTCGATGACGACGCCGGCCTCGTCGAGGGCACGCGAGCCCACGGCGCCCGTGCCGCCGACGCCGTTGCCGTAGAGCTTGTCGTCCTTCTCGACGAGGATGACCTTGGCGCCGTTCTGGGCGGCGTTGCAGGCGCAGCAGGTGCCCGAGTAGCCGCCGCCGATGACGAGGACCTCGGTGTCGATCGTCTCGACGATCTGGTCGGCGGGAATGGGGTCGGGCTTGACCTCCCAGGTGTGCTTTCCGGCAAGCGCATCGTCCTCGGCCGCGGGAGCCTCGTCGGCGAGCGCGGCGGTCGCGCCCAGGGCGGCCACGGCGGCGCTGCCGAGAGCGGCGCTCTTGAGGAGGGTGCGGCGGGTGATGTCGTTCATGTGCGTCCCCTTTCATCGCAGTGCGACAACAACAGGCGGTGCATGCCGTGGCGCCCCTGCGCCACAGACAGTCCTACTGTAGCACGCCCGGATTCCGCCGCACATCAACCAACCGTGAACCAGCCCTGGCGCCGGACGTGAACCAAACGTCTCAGACCGCCTTGAGCAGGGATTTCAAGCGTCCGTGCCGGACGCGGTCACCCGTCGAGCGGATCGCTCGGCAAGCGGCGCGCGTAGCGGACGCACCAGTCCCAGAAGGCCCGCTCCGCCTCCCCCAGCGCGTGCGTCGCGAGCCGCTCGACGCCGAAGCGCCAGTCGACGTTGGCCATGGGCACCGCCACGACCGTCTCGAGGCGCGAGAACGTCGGCAGGCTCACGAGGTGGCGCACGGTGAAGCCGAGGCCCCGCCCGCCGGCGGCGAACTCGTAGAGCTGGAAGATCTCGCTCATCTCGAAGATGCGCCCAAGCCTGACCGAGGCGGCCGCGCTGTCGCGGCGCAGGCGCTCGCAGCACCTGAAGCCCTCGCCCGGTATCGCGATGTCGCGCCCGGCGAGGTCCTCGATCGTCAGGCTGTCCTTCGACGCCAGCGGGTCGTCGACGTGGACCCAGAAGTACATGGGGCAGCGGTAGAGCTCGCGCACGGTCATGCCCGGGGCATAGGGGCCGACGACCAGGCCCAGATCGCGCTCGCCCTCCAGGAGGGCCCGCTCGCACTGGGCGTCGGCCGCCTCCCAGTAGGTCAGCTCGATGTTGGGATGGCGCTCGGCGAACCCCGCGAGGAACTCGGGGCCGAGCGCGCCGATCACACCCAGGGAGCAGGCAAGGCGGATCTGGGCGCGCTCGGAGCCCCGGATGCGCGCGAACGACTCCCGCAGCAGGCGCAGGTTGCTGTCGTAGACCGCCGCGAACTCGAAGAGCTCGTGGGCGTAGTCGGTCGGCGTCGGCAGGCCGGTCTCCTCGTCGGTGTCGAACAGCGGGACGCCGAGCTCCTTCTCGAGCGCATGGATCGACTTGGCCATGCCCTGCGGCGAGCAGGGGACCAGGCGCGCCGCGGCCGAGAAATTGCGCTCCCGATAGGCGAGCTCGAAGTAGCGCAGCTGTTCGCTGTTCATGCGCGTTACTCGCCGTCGCAGCAGGCCGTCCCGGCCGCCGGCGCACCCTCGTGCAGGGTCGGCTCTCCCCCCTCTTCGCCCTTGAGCCAGCGGGCGCACCAGTCGGCGATCTCGGCCAGGCGGCGGATGCGCGCCTGGGGCTTGCCGCTGCGGCTCAGCTCGTGGTTCTCGCCCTTGAACACCGTCAGACGGGTCGGCACGCCGTGGAGCTGCAGCGCCGTGAACATCTGCATGCCCTGCTCGAGCGGGCAGCGGTAGTCGGCGTCGGAGTGCAGGAACAGCGTGGGGGTCTTCACCTGGTCGGCGTACTTAAGCGGCGACTGGTCCCACATGGCGGCGACGTTGGGCACGCCGTCGGCCTCGCCCCAGGGCCAGCCGCGCGTCTGGTCGTCGGCGAAGTAGTAGCCGATGTCGGCGACGCCGAACATGCTCACCCAGTTGCTGATGGAGCGCTGCGACACACAGCAGGCGAAGCGGTCGGTGTGGCCGATGACCCAGTTGGTCATGAAGCCGCCGTAGCTACCGCCCATCTCGGCAAGACGGTCGCCGTCGACATCGGGATAACGCTTGAGCACCTCGTCGGTGAAGGCCATGAGGTCGTCGAAGTCCATGCCGCCGTAACCGCCGAAGATGCTCGCGGCGTACTCGATGCCGTGACCGCCCGACCCGTGAGGGTTCGTGTAGAACACGAAGTAGCCCAGGTTGCTGAGCCATTGAATCTCGTGCGAGAGCACGTTGCCCATGACGCACTTGGGCCCGCCGTGCACCCACAGGACGCCGGGATAGCTCCCGCCCGGCTCGTAGCCCGCCGGCTTCACGACGTAGCCGGTGAGCACGGCGCCGTTGCTCTCGAACTCGAACGACTCGGGCTCGGTCACCGCACCGGCCGGCAGCGCGGCGGAGAAGTCGGTGAGCCGCTCCTCGGGTCCGGCCGCCTCCCCGTCGGCGCCGACCGTGCAGCGGTACAGCTCGGGCAGCAGGTTGGGGCGCATCGCGACGTAGTAGAGCGTGAGGCCGTCGAGCGTGTCGAAGCTGTCGATCGAGCCTTCGCCGCCGACGAGCAGGGTCTTGGCGCCCTGCGCGGTCAGGCGCGAGAGGTGCGACGCGTCGCCGTCGGCGTGGGCGACGCACAGCGCGCCGCCGACCGCCAGCCCCGCCTGCCCGCCGCCCTGCCGCGCGTCGGACACGATGTGGTTGTAGAGGTCGATGTTGAAGCCCTCCGGCGAGACGCGGCGATAGCCCGCGCCGTCGGTCCCCATGAGGAACACCTGCGGGTCCTCGTTGATGCCGTAGGTCCGCATGTCGGTGCCGAGCAGCATGATCGTGTCGTCATCGAGCAGCTCGAGCACCTTGAAGGACATGTCCTCGGGCCCCATGGCGGCGCGCTCGCCGGTCGCCAGGTCGATGGCGCCCACGCGGTTGGTGAGGGGCATCCTGCCATGGTAGGTGCTCGACGCCACGTAGGCGCGGGTGCGGTCGGACGACAGGGCGTAGAGGTCGACGCTCTCCCCGTCGGCGGTCAGGCGGCGCAGCAGCGCCTCGGGCGCCGACCCGTCCGCCTTGGGCTCGCCGGGCTCGGCGATGTAGAGGCCCCAGCGCAGGCCGGCGGTGTAGGTGTTGCCGTTCTCCCAGAAGGGGATGTCCTCGAGCGGGGCGTACGGGGACGCCGCGTCGGACAGCTCGCGGGCACGGACGAGCAGCTTGCCGTCGGGCAGCTGCTTCCAGTCGGCGACGGTCAGCGGGATGTGCAGGTACGGCACGGCCTCGCCGCCGTCGAGGGCGATGCGGTAGAGGTCGCACCCCTTCGAGCGATCCTCGGCGAGCTTGTCGGCCGGCTTCTCCATCACCGCGGCGACGAGCTCGGCCTGGGAGCAGCCCGGCTCGGGCGCGTTCGCGGACCCGGCGGAACCCGCAGAACCGGGCGCGTCCGCGACGGCGCGGCGCGACGCGAACAGCACGCTGCCGTCGTCCATGAAGTCGAAGCGGCCCTCCTTGCCCGAGGAGGTCAGGCGGCGCTGCCCGCGGGTGGCGAGGTCCATAGTCCACAGGTCGTTGCCGTAGCGGTTGTTCTGCATGTCGACCGTGATGACCGAATACACGAGCCGCTTCGCGTCGGGCGTCACACGCACGCTGTTGACGTAGCGCCAGTCCGCAAAGCCATCGATGCGCAGGGTGTCCATGGCGGGGTGCCTCCTTTGTCGCGCGGGTTTCGTACGGCGATAGGATACACCGGAGCCGAGCGAGCGCAAGCAGGGCGAAAGCGGAGGCCGTCGGGGAACGAGCGGCCGCTGCGGGCAGCAGCCTTTTCTTCGCCAGCAAAACGCCCGGTGGGCTGTCGCCAACCAGGCGTCCAGTCGACCCGATGCTCTTCACGATCGAGCTTTTTGGCCAGGCGGGCGCGATTTTCCTGACACGACGGCGCGACCCCTGGCCTGGATATCGAATATCGCCGTTTTCAGTCGACCCTGCGCCGATCGCCGCCGGCCTCTAGCCACTAATCCGCCGGATGCTCCCGCAGCCACGCGTTGACTGCGCGCGCGACGAGGTCGGTCGAGCGTCCCGCCGAGACACCCGTAGTGTCCACGACCACGTCGGCGTACCTCTCGTAGAGGGCGCAGCGCTCGTCATACAGGTCGCGGAACGTGTAGCCTGCCGGCATCACCACGCCGCGCGCCACCACGTCGCCCACCCGGCGGGCGACCTCGTCGTAGGCGACGCGCAGGTACACCACCGGGCCGGTCGTCTTGAGGTGCGCCATCGCATCGGCGCTGTAGACGGCGCTGCCGCCGGTGGCGAGCACCGTGCGCGTGGGCTGGATCTCCCCGAGGACCTTCGCCTCCATGGCGAGCAGCGCGTCGTTGCCGTGGGCCGCGATGAGCTCGGCCAGCGTGCCGTCGTTTTCGACCTGGATCGCGATGTCCGAGTCGGCGAAGTTGTAGCGCAGCTGCTTGGCGAGCAGCACGCCCAGCGTCGATTTGCCGGCGGCGGGCATCCCCACCAGGATGATGTTGCGCTTGTCGACGGGCATGGGCGGAGCTCCTTCGTCTCGTACGGAAGCGGCGGGGCCGCGCGCCCCCTACACCTCGCGGCGCGCCTCGATGGCGCGGCCGAGCGTGACCTCGTCGGCGTACTCGAGGTCGCCGCCGACCGGAAGGCCACTCGCCAGGCGCGTGACCTCGACGCCGAGCGGCTTGATGAGCCGGGCAAGGTACGACGCGGTGGTCTCCCCCTCGATGTCGGGGTTCGTCGCGAGCACGACCTCCTCGATCGGCTCGGTGCCCAGGCGCTCCATCAGCTCGCGGATGTGGAGCTGGTCGGGACCCACGCGGTCCATGGGGCTGATGACGCCGCCGAGCACGTGGTAGAGGCCGCGGTAGGCGCCGGTGCGCTCGATGGCGCTCACGTCACGCGGCTCGGCGACCACGGCGATGCGCGTCTGGTCGCGCGCCGGGTCGGCGCACACCGAGCACACCGATCCCGTCGCGTAGTTGAAGCACCGCGGGCAAAAGTGCACCGTGTGCTTCACGTCGAGCAGGGCGTCGGCCAGGCGCTGCACCGACGCCGCGTCAGACTGCAGTATGTAGTATGCGATGCGCTGGGCCGACTTCGGGCCGATGCCCGGCAGCCGGCCCAGCTCGTCGACCAGGTTGGCGAACGACTCGTCGGCCACGGTCTCTCCCGGTTCTCGGGCTTAGAACAGGCCCGGGATGTTGAGCCCGCCCGTGATCGCGCCCATGCGCTGGTTGGCCACGTCGGAGGCGTTGTTGCTCGCCTCGTTCACCGCCGCGACGATCATGTCCTGCAGCAGCTCGACGTCCTCGGGGTCGAGGGCCTGCGGGTCGATGGTGATGGACTGGAGCACGCCGTCGCCGCTCATGGTGGCCTTCACCATGCCGCCGCCCGCCGTGGCCTCCACGACGACGTCCTTGAGGCCGTCCTGCACGTCGGCAAGCTGCTGCTGCATCTTCTTGGCCTGCTTGAGCATCTTCTGCATATCCATGAGGGCGTTCCTCTCGTCGGGGGCGCACCCGCGCCCGCACCGTCGCGTTTTTCGTACCGAGACACTTTACCCGACGGAGGGCGCACGTGCCAGCGCGGAGGGGCAACACCATCCGAGAAGCGGAAAACGCAGCTGCCAAGGTTCCGCAACAAGCGCAAGGCGAATCCCCGCCGGAGAGGCGCCCGCGGGCGACGCATGCTCGGCGCACGCGAGCCCGCGGGAAACGCGGCCGGTGGGGATCCGCAACAACCTAGTTGTCGGCAACGAGGGTGTCGGCGGCCATCTTGCCAAACACCACGGTGTCGACCACGGCGTTGCCGCCGAGGCGGTTGCCGCCGTGGATGCCGCCGGTGACCTCGCCGGCGGCGTAGAGGCCGGCGATCGCGGCGCCGGATTCGTCGAGCACGCGGGCCTCGGGGTCGATCGTCACGCCGCCCATGGTGTGGTGGATGCACGCCTGGCGCGGCGTGGCCACCCACGGGCCGTTCTCGAGCTTGGTGCTGAAGAGCGTGCGGCCGAACGCGTCGTCGCCCGAGTCGACCGACGCGTTGAAGGCGTCGACCGTGGCCTGGAGCGTGGCGGCGTCCATCTCGAGCTTGCCGGCGAGGCCCTCGAGCGTGTCGTCCCAGACCACGTAGCCGTTCTCCTCGAGATACGGGAACGTGAAGCCGTCGGCGCTGCGCCAGTCGGGGTCGTGGATGTCGACATAGCCTGCGCCGTCGCCCGACTCGATGAGGTAGAACATGCCCTCGGGCAGCTCGAGCACGGCCAGGCAAATCTGGTCGCGGCGGCCGTCCTCCTGGACGAAGCGTTCGCCTTCCTTGTTGACGAAGATGATCTGGTCGGTGCCGTTGGCGGCGCGCGGCGTGTACTTGGTGATTTGGCCGTTCACCACGTTGCCGAGGTAGAGCAGCTGGATCTGGTCCATGTCGGTGAGCGAGGCGCCCACGGTCCGCGCCATGGTGATGCCCTCGCCCTGCGAGCAGGAGAAACGGTTGGTGGTCGCGGTCTTGGAGAGGTCCGGCCACTTGCCGGTGGTGTTGTTCTCCTGGACCATCTTGCCGTTGGCCGAGAAACCGCCGGTCGCCAGGATCACACCGTCGGCCGCGGTCACCGTGAAGGTCGCGCCGGAGTGGTTGTCGGTCACCACAACGCCGGAAACCTTGCCGTCCTCGACCACGAGCTCGCCCGCGGTGGTCTCGACGTACAGGGTGATGGAGTCGGCGTAGTTCTCGAGCTGCTTGCCATAGGTGCTGATGAAGCCGGTGCCCATCTGCATCGTGGAGGTGTGGGTGCGCTGCCACAGGGAGCCAGCGCCCTGGCTGATGGAGTCGGCGAACTCCATGTCGATGTCCTCGAGCCACTGCAGGCCATCGTAGGCGCTGTAGGTGAGCGTCTTGACGAGCTCGGGGTTGGCCACCATGTCGCCGTTGATCCAGGTCTGGAGGGCGTACCACTCCTTGGTGTCAAACAGGTCGGTGCGGCCGCCCGACTTGTACTCGTCCCACTGGGCGCGCACAGGCTCCTGCATGGCCTCGAGGGCGGCCTGCTTGTCGGGGTCGTCGCTCGTCATCTCGAGGGCGGCTTCGACGGTGGACTTCACGGCGTCGGTCATCTCGACCTGGTACTGCAGCTCCTCGTCGGGGCAGTTGTAGATCGCGCCGCAAACGAGGGTGTCGCCGCCGCACGAGCCGTTCTTCTCGATGATGGCGACCTTTTTGCCCTGCTGGGCGGCCACGATTGCAGCGGCGAGGCCGGCTCCGCCGCCACCGACGACGACCACGTCGACCGCGGCATCCTCATGGGCGGGGTAGCTCGCCGGGGTGGCGAAGTCGTCGGGGTTGCCGCCGGCCTGGGTCACGCAGTCCTTGATTGCGGAGAGGACCGCGGCAGAGGTGATTGTCGCGCCGGTCACGAGGTCCACGGCGAGTGTGTTGCCCTCCACGACCTTTTCGGGGATTAGGTCGACCGGGGCCTTGCCCACCGAGGTCACGACGTTGCCGTCCTTGTCGAGCAGCTGCCCGCCGATGCCGGGCGTCTCGGAGTTGGGGGAGACCTCGACGTCGGCGATTTTGCCGTCCGCGATCGTCACGGTGACCTCGATATCGGCGTTCATCGCCGGCATCGACGAGGTGTACGTGCCGTCGGTGAGGGCGGCGGGGGCGGCGTCGTCGGCAACGGCATGCCCCAGTCCCATGCCGAACACCGAGGCCCCCGCAACCGCGGCGAACATGCCGCCCAGGACCTGGCGCCTCGAGAGCATCGGCTGGAGCTTCGTCATCTTGCGATCCATGGTGAACCCCTTCCGTTTGTCGGGAAACACAATCGGGAGAATCGCGCTGCGGGCGCCGCCGGCAGGGCAGGGCACCGCGCTCCGCGCTCCACGCAAAAAGGTATCGGGCAAGCGGGACGCTGCATATATCGCAAAACGGTTAGTCACCCGCCGGGCGTCTCTGACGTGCATCGGGGGTCAGTAAACCTATGGGGTATAGACAAGGTTTTACCAGCATGTAGACTATATTTGTTTTGCAGGCAACCCCTTGCCTGCAAACCGCCCGCACGTACGACGGCCGCAACACCAGCCCCGCCGCATGCATCAAATGTGGCATAGAGGACATCGCGGCATGGAGACGGCACGAGGAGGCGGCATGGAGAGCTGGAAAACGGGAACGAACCTGTGGCTTTCGGCAGGAGCCGGCCTCTACTGGGCCTCATACTCGTTTCGGCTCATGGACGCCGTACCGCACTACACGTCTTCGATCGGCACGAACGCGCACGTCCTCGCCAACGCATTCATGTTCGCATCGGTCATCGGCGTCTACCTCTTTCTCAAGTCGCAGGGAATCAAGAGGGCGCACATCGGCATACCCATCGCCATGATCATCGCCTCGACCGTCGTGCTGGTGTTCGACGCCGCCCGCCTTGCGTTGCCGGTCCCGGTTGCCGTTGCGCTCACCGGACTCGATTACTTCACGCTCGGGGCGAACATGGTCCTGTGGGGTCTCGCCTTCGCGTCGCTCGAGAAATACCTCGCCGCGAACAGCGTGATCGTTGCCGTGCTCATGGCCTCGGCATTGACGCTCGTGGGGCAGTCCCTTGCGGCCCACATACCCCTCCCCTGGATGACCGACGTCTGCACGGTCGGGTCCGCGGCACTCATGTTGGGCGGGCGCATCCCCCTGTGCAATCAGACGCGGCGCAGTATCGAACGCCCGCAGGCAAAGCTCGCCAAGTTCTTCGGGCAGCGCCTTGCCTTCGGATTTCCCCTGGGGCTTTTCCCCCTTTGGGTCGGCCTGCTCGCCCTTCCCGGACTCGACCCGCTTCTGCTCGCCTTCGCGCTCGCCGCCCTCGCCGCGGCGACGTTCGCCACGCTCCACCTGGGCGTGCCGCCCTATACGACGCTGCCCGCCGTCACGCTTGTCGCGATGGGCATGCTGTGTCTGCCCCACGTCCGCGGCGGGGCGGCAAGCATGATGCCCTCCCTTCTCGCCGGAATATGGATCGCCTGGCAGACGTTCTCGTCGGTGCAGCTCTCCGCGCTCAAGGAGCGCCTCGGCTTCAGCGAGCTTGGCATCACACTCGCCGACAAGGTGGCGATCGGCGTCGCAGCGCTCCTCGGATCCGCCGCGCGCACCGGGTTCGACGCCGCACTCGGTTGGCAGACCCGCCCCCTTGCAGGGGGAGCGGTCGAGTCTGCCCTGCTCATGACGTCGTTCGCCCTGGTGCTTGCCTCGACGCTCGCCTTGGCGCGCCTCGTCGGAACCCAGCAGGAGGACAGCTTCAAAAGCCGGGCGGCGCAAACGAACGCCGAGCGCGAGGAGCAGCTCTTTGCGACTATCGCGTCGGAGTACGGCCTCTCCCCGCGCGAGCGAGAGGTGTTCGAAGTGCTCGCGCAGGGATACACGAGCGCTTTCGCGGCCGACGAGACCGGCATCACGCACGGGACCGTAAAGGCGCATGTGGCACACATCTACCGCAAGCTCGACATACACAACCGTGACGAATTGCTCAAGCTGGTCGAAGACCGGGAAGCTGCGCTGTAGGAGGGGCTATCCTGACACCAAGGGAGAGCA
The DNA here is from genome assembly GCA_048173955.1 of Coriobacteriales bacterium. GTDB lineage: Bacteria > Actinomycetota > Coriobacteriia > Coriobacteriales > UMGS124 > CAZUFB01. The sequence continues at coordinate 1,282 of DBEYOB010000149.1, read as the reverse complement.
CGGGGCGACCCGCGCGGTACACGACGGCGGAGGTGTCTAAGATGGCGGAGTCCAACATGGCTGAGACGCTCACGGTCGGAGGGCCGGCGTCGGGAGCCGCGGCTCGTACCGCCGACTCCCGCGACGGGCTCTCCCCCGACCGCATCGAGGCGCGGTCGCACCGTGCACAGCGGGGAGCGCAGCGCTTTACCCGCTGCGTCATGGTGCTGCCGGACGACGCGGAGCTCGCCGGCAAGCGGGTGCTCGACCTCGCCTGCCGCAAAGGGCTGGGGGCGTTCAAGATCTCCGACCGCGTGGGGGCCGCGGGGCACGTCGTCGGGGTCGACCCCGACCCCGCGAACGTCGCGCGCGCCGTCGAGCGGGCGGCCGGGCACCACTGGGCCGGCGACGGCTGGCGGCGCCACCTCGACCTGCTCTGCGCCGAGCTCGACGACCTGCGCTCTGTCGGCATCGAGGATGGCTCGTTCGACATCGTCATCGTCAACAGCGTGCTCAACGTGACGTCGCGGCGCGGCGCCGTGCTGCGCGAGATCGCCCGCGTGCTCACACCCGGAGGCTATCTGTACCACGACGCCGTGCTCGCACGGCAACCCGTCCCCCGCGACGTGCGCGAACGCCTGGCGAAGACGGGCAACGTCTTCGCCGCGGCGCCCACCTGGGACGAGCTTGCCGGAGAGCTTGCCGCGGCCGGGTTCGCACGGTGCGAAGTCGCCCGCGAAGAGGCGCTCGCCCCCGAGCGCGACGACGCCGACGAGCTGCTCGACGGCCTGGCGTTCGAGAGCGCCGTGGTGCAGGCGTTCGCGTAGGGGCCCGCGGAAGGCGTGTCCCCCGCTGCGCCCGCTATGACTCCCAGGTCACCTTGACATAGCCTCCGAAACCGGCCGAGAGCAGCTGCGACAGGTCGGACGCCACCGGGTCGGCGGCACCGGCCTGGGACGCACCCCCGTTGCCCTCCGCCCGTACCGCAGGGGCCTCCTTGGGCTCGCCGGGAGCTTCGGCCGCCTCCCACGGCGGGATCGACCCGGCGTCCGGCGCCGAGGCGGCGGATGCGTCCGGCGCTTTGGACCCGGCGTCCGGCGCGGGGATCGGCTGCTTGCTCGCACCGCTCAGCGCGGCGACCGCCGCCCCCTCGGGGCTCGGTTCCAGGGGAGCCTCGTCGTAGGAATCGTCGTACGCGTCGTAGACCTCGTCGGGCACCGCCTCGTAGCCCGGCGCCTCGGCCTGACCGCCGGACGGCTGGAACGCGGCGCCGCGCCCCGCCGTCCCGTCGGCGACCGCCGCC
>DBEYOB010000148.1:0-6692 GCA_048173955.1 Coriobacteriales bacterium | reverse complement strand
GTTCGCGGGCGCGCTCATCGCGTTCGCGGGCGCGCTCGTCGGCAAGCTGGCGGCCGGTCTTGAGACTCGGCTCGTCCCCGTAGACGCGCGAGCTGAAATGGCCCCCCGACAGCCGGCCGCCCTTCGAAAGGCGGGGGTCGGCCATGATCTGCTCGATGATCCGTTGAGCATCCACCGCGCGACCCCCCCCTCTCTCCCTCTGAACGTGGAATAGAACATATGTACGATACCACATCCAGCGCGCCCGCACCAGACGGACGCAGGGGCTCCATGCGACGTGCCCCTACGCCATGAACAGCTTGCGCACCTCGGCGGCCAGCCGCTCGCGCGCGAACACGACGAGCCCGAGCAAAAGCACGCAGGCGACGAGCGCGCTCACATAGGCCAGGACGTCCCACGTCGTGAACCCGAGCGCCACGAAGAGCAGCGGCACCAGACCGAACACGACGTCGAGCAGCAGGTACTTCGCATAGCCCGACACGAACGTGCCCCGGAACACGCAGACCAAAACCGCGTCGAACACCAGGGCGGCCAGGCAGATGCTCGGAACGACGTAGGTGGCGACGACCGGGTTGCGCCCCACGGCGAACCACACCACCGCCAGGGCGAGCAGCACCAGAAAGTAGCGGGCCACGAGCCGCAGGAAGTCCGGCGCGCTCACCAGGGCGTGGCGCACCAGGGCGTAGTTCACGAGCTGCGCGACGCAGATCGGCATCGTTATCGAGCCCGCAAGACCGAGCATCTGCCCGACGAACAGCGTCGTCAGCACCCCGACGCCCGTCACGAAGGCGAGCACGCGCAGGGCCATCGTACCCGACTTCTTGACCTCGTTGCGCGGGAACACCGACGGGGACGCCTCCCCCGTCAGGCGCGCCTGGCACAGCGGGCACACATCCAGATCGCCGGTGAACTCGACACCGCACTTGTCGCACCGCCTCATCGCCCGCCCTCCTTCCTCGCCTCGCCATGCGCCGCGACCTGGTCGCCCAGACGCCTGACCGACTCCTCGAACGCAACCTCGGCGTGGTCCTCGGCAACCTCCTCGCGCGTCTTGCTGATGTTCATGCGTCCCCCGATGCCCAGCCCCGAGAAGTGGCGGCAGAAGTTCTTGACGACGTTGAGGTTGGAGTAGGCCGAGGTGATGCCGATGCTCAGGTCGTCCTGGAACGAGCACATCGTCAGCTTGATACCCACCGTCGAGGTCAGGATGTTGATGTCGCGGATATAGGGGGCGAGCCGCTCGTCGACGCGTATGGCGCCCAGGTTCGACACGGTCGTCGTGGTGTCGTTGGCAGCGAGGCGGTCGGCAAGCGACAGCACGAAGTCCTTGAGGAACAGCGGGGCGAACCGCAGAAGCGGGTTCTTCTCGAGCTCGACCATGCGGTTCATGCGCAGTTTGAGGTGCTCGGGGTCGACGGATGCCCTGAGCTGGTCGTTCACCTGCTTCGCTATGGTCTCGACGGGCTCGTCCTCCCCTGCGGCGTCGTAGGTCACGAACACCAGGCCGAAGAAGTTCTTCGCCGTGGTCGACTTGAAGTGCTGGCGCAGATCGACCGGAACGTCGATGCAGATGGGCCGTGCGCGGTCGCGCTGGGACATCTCGTCGCGGAACGCCGCGATGAGCACGGCCATGACATATGAGGTCAGGCTCACGCCGCACGCGTGCGCGAGGTCGAGCACCGGGCGCACGGGGAGGTGATATTCCATGAACGTCGGGTCGGCCTCGTCGCGCCAGCCGCCCAGGCGGAACGCCCGCGGGGTACGCGTCCGCGCCGACTTCCCCCGCTCGAAATACTTGTCGAAGCTGTTCTCGACCTTCTGGTGGTCCGAACCGTCGTACTCGACCTCGACGCCCTCTATGCCGTAGCGCCTGCTCAGGTACAGGTAGAGCAGCGCCTTGAAGAACGACAGGCTACCCCGCCCGTCGGAGATGATGTGCGAGACCTCGAAGTTGACGCGCGACCGGCAGTAGCTCACCCGGAACAGCACGCTCTTTGCGTCGACGTGCAGGCCGAAGCAGACCGGCAGCGTCTCGGGAACCGCCGCGGGAGGCTCGTCGGACTGCTCGAGATAGTGCCAGAACATCCCGCTGCGCAGGCACACGTTGAAGCTGGGGAATATCCCGACGGTCTCGAGCAGGGCCTCCTGCAGCACGGCGGGGTCGACATCGTCGACCAGTGTCGCCGAGTAGCGGAACACCGTCTGGGTGGGGCTGCCCGCCTGGGACGAGTAGAACTTGCCGATGTTGTCTAGGCGATACCAGGCTTTTCGAGCCATGTCGGCTCCCCCTCCTGCACGAGCTCCTCGCCGTCGAGGAAATGGCGCATGATGCGGTACGTGTCCTTGACCAGCCCGAGCACCGACGGGTACAGGAAGTAGCCGTGCACGGCGTCGAGCATCCGGTAGCACGACACGTCGCAGCCGGCCTCGGCCAGGCGGGCCGCATAGGCCTCGCCCTCGTCGCGCAGCGGGCAGTACTCCGCCGTGACCACCAGGCTGCGCGGCTGGCCTGACAGATCGGACGCGAGCAGGGGGGCGAAATACGGGTTGGTCAGGTCGTCGGGCGACGAGCGGTACATCTCCATGTAGCCCTCCACCTCGCGCGAGGTGAGCAGGTAGTCCTCGCCGTTCTCGCGCACCGAGTCGAACTTCGACGAGGGGCTGTGGTCGTTGTAGGTGGCCGGGTAGAGCAGCATCTGCGTGCGGGGCGCGAACTCCCCACGGTCGTGCGCCATGAGGGAGACCGCCGCCGCCAGGTTGCCGCCGGCACTGTCGCCGAACAGCACGATGCGGTCGATGCGCACGTCGGGCAGAAGCGTCCCGGCGAACAGCTGGCGCGCCACCTCGTAGCAGTCCTCGGCGGCCTGCGGGAAACGGAACTCGGGAGAGCGCCGGTAGTCGACCGAGACCACGCGGCGCTCGAGGCGGATCGCCGTCGTCATGCACGCGTCGGTGTAGAAGGCGACGTTCCCGTTGGCCCAGCCGCCGCCGTGGAAGAACAGGACCGTCCCCCGGAAGTCGTCGGTCACCTGCAGGCCGTCGCGCCAGGAGAAGTCGATGTCGCGCGGGGTGAACACGCGCAGGGGGATCTCGTAGCCGTCGGGCGCCACGGCGACGATGTCGTCGATGCGGCAGCGGGGGTTGGGCAGGTTGATGGCGCCGACCAGGTCCTCGGCCACGCGCTGCGCCTTGTAGGACGACCTGATGTCGGGGCTCAGGCGCGAAGCGGCCTTGAAGGCCGCGAGGATTGCCTTGTTGAGTGCCATGGCGCGAGGTCCTTTCGTCGATTGGGCCAACCGGGCGCGGCGGGGCCCGAGCGGTCGGCGTACCGCAACCGTATACCCCGTTGCATGCAAGGGTACCACGGTGCCGGGCCCGCAGGGGGCCGACGGCAGGCAAACACCACAGGGGTAAGTTGGCCAGAAACCCCAGACCCCGAGAACGCCCGCGCGCAAGCCCCGCGTGACAGATAACGCGGTGTCAGCCTACCTTTTTCCGCGCTGTGTACGAATCTGCGACCGGATTAAAGCCGGATTTGGCCCTCCGCCGACCCATCGCCGCCGTAAGAGGCCCTTTTAGAAACCGCTTATCCATTCCTGAAAGACATAATGCCTGGTCACGATCGAACCCTCGTCCACGGCGAATTTGCATGCCATGATATCATTTTCTTAAAGTCATACACAACGCCAAAAAAGGTAGCGCCCAAGGCCGTTTTGCGTCACTCGACCGCGTCCCCCCGGGACCCGTTCGCGCGCCATCCGTGCGCATCTGCGCAAAAATCGCGCCGACTCGGCAGGGAGGCCGCCCTTCGTCCACCCGAACGCCGCCCTTGCGCTACCATCTGGCAGAGAATCGTCGCGCCCGCCGCGTCAACCGCGCCGGTCGGCCGCCAGCCACCCGGCAAGACCACCGAAGAGGCACCCCATGAGCAAGCTGCCATCGTCCGAGTCCCCATCGTCCCCCGCCCCCCTCATCGGCATCTTCCCGCGCGCCGAAGAGCGAGCCAACAACAACGGCCACGCCTGCTTCGTGCAGACCTGCCTCGTCCGCGGCGTCCAAGCAGCCGGCGGCATCCCCGTCATGATGGCCCCCACGCAGGACCCCTCCGCGCTCGACCGCTACCTCGCGGCGTTCGACGGCTTTTTGATTCCCGGCGGCGGCGACATCGACCCCTCGTGCTACGGGGAGGAGCGCGACCCGGCCTGCGGCAAGGTCGAGTACGTGCGCGACGAGTTCGAGCTCGCCCTGGTCCCGCGCATAGTCGAGGCCGACAAGCCGCTCCTCGGCATCTGCCGGGGCAACCAGCTGCTCAACGTGGTGCTCGGGGGAACCCTGTGGCAAGACATCCCCTCGCAGCCCGAAAGCACCCCCGTCCCGGTCGAGCCACCCATCAGGCACAACAACGACTTCCCCTTCGACCTCATCGCGCACGGCGTCACGGTCGAAGGAGACTCGCTGCTCGGCCGCATCGTCTCCCCCGCCGCCGCGCGGCAGGGCCTCGACACGCGGAACCTGCCGGTCAACTCGCTGCACCACCAGAGCGTCCGCCGGCTCGCTCCCGGCCTCGCCGTGAACGCCTGGGCGCCCGACGGCACCGTCGAAGGCCTCGAGCTTCCCGGCAAGCGGTTCGTGCTCGCCGTGCAGTGGCATCCCGAGTTCCTGTGGGAGACCGACGCGCCCAGCATGGCGATCTTCGAGGCGTTCGTGGCCGCCGCACGGGACGCCCGCCCGTAGCGGGAGGCCCACCCATAGCGAGGTGCCCACGTACGTCTCAGGACGGCCCACCGCCGTGGGCCGCCGCAATGTGCCGCCGGCAGGTTGCCGCCGTGGGCTGCCGACGGACCGTCGGTACGCCCCGGAACGGTGGCCATGCATCGAATTCGACGCGATGTCTGAAAAATCGCACGTTGCGAACGATTTGCGGATGGGCGCAATATGGTTCGTCAATCATCCAATGCCTGGAAATTGCTGATTTAGCAATCCATCTTTTCGATATGAAAGATTGTTCTCAGACCCCTCGTCCAACCGTCGCCCAATGGTCCTTCCGCATCGTTCGCAACGCACATTTTTTCAGGCGCCGCGATCCCCGCCGCCGGGTCCGCCGCCATGAATCGCCGCGGGCTATCCACCCCGCGCTGCCGCCCACCGCGCGCAACCGCTCGCCACGCGCGCCTCCCCCCCCCGTTCACGAGGCGCCCACACACTCCTGATAGACTCCCTCCATCAAGCACGCCACACGGCAGGCCGCTGGGCACCGATTGCCCCGGCCGAGCGGGGCTCCCGGCACCATTGCGGTCCGGTTGCAGCGTCGCATCCGTTCGCAGGCGGCTTGCCAACTCAATAAGGAGGGCCCCGTGGCCGCATTTCTCTTTAACGCCCCCGCCCAGGCGAGCACGCTGCAGCGCGTGTACCTGGACGAGTCGGGCACGCTCGGCTATAGCGGCGAACTGTTCACCATGGCGTTCGTGCTCGTGCACGACCTGCCCCGCCTCGAGTCGAGCACGCTCAAGCACCGCGTCACCCAGTCCGAGGTCAAGGCCTCGCAGATGAAGACCGCCCAGAAGCTCGCCTTGGCGCGGACCCTGCTCGAGGAGAACGACATCCAGGTGTTCCTCGCCAAGCTCGACCCCATCGCCGCCATGGTGTGCGAGCGCAAACTCGACAAGGAGTTCATCTATGACTCCATGGTGGCCCAGGGGATGGCGCACTATCTCGAGCGGGGCGCGCTGCCGCGCGACGTCCCCTACCGCATCTCGATGGACATGCGGGGCGGCCTGCGCGAAAGCTACGAGGACATGGTGGCCGAGAGCGTGGGCAACGTCCTCATGCACCGCAGCGAGCCGCTTGTCTCCTCGCTCGACGTCCGCTTCCTCGACTCGCGCTACTCGGCGGGCGTGCAGGCGGCCGACCTGTTCAGCAACATCTACCGCACCGCGCTCACCCAGACCGACTCGCCGTGCACGAGCTTTCTCCGCAAGTTCGAGGAGGAGGGCCGCGTGCACACCGGGTTCGCGTTCGGCCTGCCCGAGCTCGCCGACCAGATGACCCAAATCGCTGCCGACCTGCGCGCCCGCGTCGAGAGGGACCAGGCGAACCGGTCCAAGCCCGAGGGCGGCCAGGCCGTCGCCGCCACCGACCCCGACGCCGCGCCGGACCAGAGCGGCGGCACCCCCGCGGACAAGGCCGAGCGCGCCCCCGAGACGGGAGGCGGCACCTCGCGCTCGGCGCGCAGGCGCCGCTCGCGTTCGGCGCGCCGTGAGCGCGAGGCAGCGGCGTTCGAGACGCACACCGAGATCGTCGCCTTCGACACCTTGGCGCCGAAGACGTCCGCGGAGGAGTCCGCGACGGCCGACGTCGAGCCAGCCGCAAGCGCCGATCCGACCTCAGACGGCGCGTCGGTCCGGGCCGATGTCCCCACGGCCGAGGCCCCGCACGAGACCGCGACCGACCCCTCCTCCACCGGGACGGCGGCCTCCGGCGCCGGCACGGACGAATCCGAGGGGCGGGACAAGCCCGCGCGCTCGTCCCGCCGCAGCCGCGGGGGATGCGGCCGCGCGACCGACGAGCAGCCCGCGGGCACCGAGCCCGAGCAGCCGCAGGCGCAGCCCGAGCCGGAGGCGGAAGAGAGGGAGAAGGGCGACGAGCAGCCCAAGCCGGCGCGCCTCCCCTTCGCCCCCGCGCGCGACATACGC
>DBEYOB010000147.1:0-10045 GCA_048173955.1 Coriobacteriales bacterium | reverse complement strand
GGCGCACCCGCCTCGCATGCGCGGCGGTGGGGGCGGCAGCGGGCGCGGCCGCCGGGACGGTCTGCCTGTGCGCGACGCTCGCCACGGGCTCCGCCCTGGAGGGCCGGGCGGCGTCGTCGCTGACGTTCAGGGTGGAGTCCGACCCCCAGCCCTCGTCCACGGGCGACTGGCATTTCGAGGCGGCGGCGCTCGGGGGCCCGTTGCCGGGGAGGGTGTGGGTCGACCTCCCCGCCGAGACGGTCCCGTCCGGGGCGTCCCCGTCGCTTCCGGCCATGGGGGAGCTCGTGCGGGTCGTCGGCAGGTGGTCGGCGCTCGATGCGCTCGACGAGTTCGACGCGTCGCTGCTCGAGCGCGGCGTCGCGGCGCGCCTGCGCGTCATGCGCTGGGAGGCGTGCGGCTTTCAGGGCGGCGTGACCGGGGCGATACGCGCCCTGCGCGGGCGGATGCTCGAGTCGGTCGACCCCTATGCGGGGGAGGCGCGGGCGCTGACGGCAGGCGTCGTGTGCGGGATGCAGGCGGCGTTGGCGGCCTTTCCCGCGAGCGACGACTTCTCCGACCTCGGCCTGACGCACCTCGTGGCGGTGTCGGGGTCGCACCTCGCGGTCGTCGCGTCGGTCGCGGGGTCGCTCATGCGCCGCGCCCGCTCCCGCCCGCCCGTCCGCCTCGCGGTCGGGGCGGCGGTGCTGGCGGCCTACGTCGTGTTCACCGGGCTGCAGCCGTCCGCGGTGCGGTCGTGGGTGATGGCCGCGCTCTCCCTGGGGGCGACGGTCGCCGGGCGGCGCGCCCACGCGCTGTCCGGCGTGGGGGTGGCGGCGTTCGCCATGGTTCTCGTCGACCCGACGTGCGCGGCGGACATGGGCTTCTCGCTGTCGGTGCTCTCGGTCTTCGGCCTCACGGCGTTCTCCGGCCTCGCGTGCGGCTGGGTGCGCGCCCTCGCGCCGGCGCGGCTGCCCGACTGGGTCGTCGAGCCGCTTGCCATGACCTGCGTCGCCCAGGCGTTCACGCTGCCGGTCGTCCTGCCCGCGTTCGGCACCCTCGCAATCCTCTCGCCGCTTGCCAACGTGGCGGTCGGCCCCCTGGTGAGCGCCCTGCTCGTTGTCGGGCTGGCCTGCGTCCCGCTGTCCGCGCTGCTGCCGTCCCTCGCCGCCTTCGCGCTCGCCCCGTGCGACGCGCTTGCGGCCCTGGCATGCCTGGCGGCGCGTTTTCTGGCGTCCGCCCCGGTTTCGGTCATCACCGTCCAGGCGCCGGCGCCCGTCCTGTTCGGCCTGTGCGCCGCCGCGGCGGCCGGGGTGTACGCCGTCTGGCCGGCGCCGCCGTCGAGGCGCGCCTTCGCCCTGGTCTGCCTCGCGGTGCTGTGCGCGGCCGCCGCCGTCTTCATCCGGTGGCGCGTCTTCGCCCCGGCCCGCATCGTCGTGCTCGACGTCGGCCAGGGCGACGCGATTGTTGTGCAGGATGGTCCGCGCGCGGTTCTCGTCGACACGGGGCCGGGGGACGCCGTCTGCGCCGCGCTGGCGCGCGAGCACGTCGTCCACCTCGACGCCGTCGTGCTGACGCACACCGACTCCGACCACGCGGGCGGGCTCGACGACCTCGCGGGGCGCGTGCCGGTCGGGGAGGTCGTCGTGGCGAGGGGCGTTGCGGACCAGGTCCGGGCAGACCCGGACCTCGCGGCCGCCCTCGAGGACGCCGCGGGGGGACGCATCGAGGAGCTGGACGCGGGCGACGGGCTGAACGTCGGGGGCTTCTCCCTCGAGGCCGTATGGCCCCGCGCGCCTGTGGAGGGCGGGGAGAACGAGGACTCCCTAGTCTTCGTCGCCCGGTACGGGGGGACCTCCGGCCCGAGCGCGCTGCTCACCGGCGATGCGGAGAGCGACGTGGTCGAGGGCCTCCTCGCCGCCGGGGCGGTCGGCGAGGTCGACCTCCTCAAGGTCGGCCATCACGGTTCGGCGGCCTCGACGACGCCGCGCATGATGGAGGCGCTCGACCCGGACGTCGCCGTCGCGAGCGCGGGAGAGGGCAACCGGTACGGGCATCCCGCACCGGAGTGCGTCGAGGCGGTGCGCTCGTCGGGGGCGGAGTTTCTGTGCACGATGGACTGCGGCGACGTCGAGTTCCGGCCGATGGGCGCGGGATTCGAGGTCCGCTGCGCGCGCGGGGCGGGCGCGTGATCCTCTGCCGGTGTGCTATGCTCGCCCCAGGCAGGCGCGCGGCGGCGCGGGGCCCGCGCGCGGGGCGACGAGAGGGAGGTCGGTGTGGCGGCACAGGGCGGGGCGGGTTTGCTGGCGGCGTATCTCGCCGTCGGGACGGACGAGCTCAAGCAGCGGCACGCGCTCGAGCGCCTCGACAAGAGGCTCGCGCAGGCCGGCGGCGACCCCGACTTCAACCGGGACGAGGTCGACGGGTCCAACCCGCCCGAGCCCGCCCTGGTGCGCTCGATGCTCGACACGCTCCCGTTCGGGTCGGAGTTCAGGCTCGTCGTGCTCAAGGACGCCGACAAGGCGCCCAAGGCGCTGACGGAGGAGGTCGTCTCCTACCTGGCGAACCCCTGCCCGACGACGGTGCTGTTCATGACCGCGGCGAAGATGCCCAAGACCACGAGGCTCCACAAGGCGGTGGCGCGGCTCGGGGAGAAGGCCGTCCTGGACTGCACCCCCAAGAAGCGCTGGGAGCTGCCACGGCAGGTCGAGGGCATGGCGCGCGCGTACGGGAAGACCCTCGACCCCGACGCGGCGGAGGAGCTGGTCCGCCTGGTGGGGGAGTCGACGACGATGCTCGACAACGAGCTCGCCAAGCTCGCCGCGGCCGTGGGCGGCCAGACCGCGATAGGGGTCTCCGACGTCCGCAGGCACGTCCCGCGGATCGCCGAGGTCAAGCCGTGGGACTTCCTCGACGCCGTGTGCCGGCGCGACGCCGCGCTTGCGATGAGGTTGTGGGCCCAGATGCCCTCCCAGAGCCCCTTCGGCCTGTTCTCGCTCGCGGTGACGCGGCTGAGGGAGCTGATCGCCGCCAAGGCGCTCGCGGCGCGCGGGCGGTCCTCCGACCTCGCCGCGGAGCTGGGGCTGCAGGCATGGCAGGTGAAGAACCACGCGGCGTGGGCGCGCAACTTCACGATGGGGGAGCTGGTCGGGGCGCTGAGGGCGGCGGCTCAGACCGAGGCGGCCCTCAAGTCGTCCCCCGACAAGGAGCTCGTCCTGCAGCGCTGGGTGCTCGCGCTGTGCGCGCCGGGCCCCGACATGCGTTGAGGTTGTGCAACGGCCTTTCGACCCCTTCACGCTGCGGAGGAATCGTGCTATCCTTCGACGGCTGCCCCTGCGGGCGGCATTCCCATCCTACACGCGCGGCTACTCCTGCGCAGCGGTGCCCGGCGGCACGCCGGGTTGCGACAGGGGGACGACACCGCGCGGTCGACCAACCATTTGGAGGTTGCGCACCATGGCTCAGATCACCATCAACACCCTGCTCAAGGCCGGCGTCCACTTCGGCCACCAGACGCGCCGCTGGTGCCCCAAGATGAAGCCCTACATCTTCGGCGAGCGCAACGGCATCTACATCCTCGACCTTAAGCAGACCATCATCGAGGCCGACAAGGCCTACAGCTTCCTGGCCGAGACGGCCGCCAAGGGCGGCTCGGTGCTGTTCGTCGGCACCAAGAAGCAGGCGCAGGAGGCCATCGTCAACGAGGCCAAGCGCGCCGGCCAGCCCTACGTCTCCAACCGCTGGCTCGGCGGCATGCTCACCAACTTCGTGACCATCCGCTCCCGCATCGCCCGCATGGAGGAGCTTGAGGCCATGGTCGAGGACGGCCGCATGGCCGCCCTGCCCAAGAAGGAGCAGTCGGTGCTGGGCAAGGAGCTCGCCAAACTGCAGGCCAACCTCGACGGCATCCGCGACATGAAGGCCCTGCCCAAGGCGCTCTTCGTCGTCGACACCCGCCGCGAGGAGATCGCCATCCGCGAGGCCAACCGCCTGCACATCCCGGTCGTCGCCCTGATCGACACTAACTCCGACCCCGACGTCGTCGAGTACGGCATCCCCGCCAACGACGACGCCATCCGCTCGGTCAACCTTATGACCTCCATCATGGCCGACGCCATCATGGCGGGCAAGGGCACCACCGAGATCACCGCCGAGGAGATGGCCGCCGCTCCGGCCGAGGCCGCCGCCGAGCAGCCCGCCGAGGCGCCCGCCGAGGAGAAGCGCGCCATGACCCTCGAAGAGGTTCTGGCTCAGCCCCAGGCGTAAACCGTCCCTATTCCTTGAAAGGATGAGCAATGGCAGAGATCACCGCAGCACTGGTCAAGCAGCTCCGCGAGATGACCGACTCTCCCATGATGGAGTGCAAGAAGGCCCTCGTCGAGGCTGAGGGCGACATCGACAAGGCCGTCGACGTCCTGCGCACCCGCGGCATCGCCAAGTCGGTCAAGAAGGCCGGCCGCGAGACCAACGAGGGCGCCGTCGCCGCGTTCGTGTCCGAGGACGGCACGCTTGCCGCCCTGGCCGAGGTCAAGTGCGAGACCGACTTCGTGAGCGGCACCGACAAGTTCAAGACCCTCGCCGCCAAGGTCGCCAAGGCGGCCGCCGAGGGCGACCCGGCCGGCCTCGAGGCCCTCAAGGCCGTCGTCGTCGACGGCGAGACGGTCGAGGCGACCATCCAGAACGGCATCGCCACCATGGGCGAGAACATGACCCTGACGCGCTTCGCCCGCCGCAGCGCTGCCGGCGGCGCCATGTCCTCCTACATCCACATGGGCGGCAAGATCGGCGTCCTGGTCGAGTTCGCCTTCTCCAACCCCGCGACCGCGGGCACCGAGGAGTTCAAGACCATGGCGCACGACGTCGCCATGCAGGTCGCCGCTGCCAAGCCCCTGTGCGCCGTCCGCGAGGACATGCCGCAGGAGACCATCGACCACGAGATGGCCATCTACCGCCAGCAGGCCGCCGAGTCCGGCAAGCCCGAGGCCATCCAGGAGAAGATGGCGCTCGGCCGCCTCGAGAAGTTCTTCAAGGAGTCCACGCTCGTCGACCAGGAGTTCGTCAAGAACCCCGACGTCACGATTTCGCAGTATGTCGCCGAGACCTCCAAGAAGGTCGGCGACACCATCGCGGTGAAGGGCTTCGACCTCTTCGTCCTCGGCGAAGAGAACTAAACCTCGCTGCACCTGGGGCGCCGGCGCGCAAGCGTCGGCGCTTTTTTTATGCGCGGCAGCGGGCCGGCCGGCGCGGAGACTCCCTTTCGCGCCGCATCGACGCCGCCCGGGGCCGCGCGGGTTTGCTATCATGGTTGGAACACAGGCAAGCGTTAGGAGGCTGCGCGTGGCAGACTATCGTTACAAGCGCGTTCTGCTCAAACTTTCCGGCGAGTTCCTCATGGGCGACCACGGCTACGGCATCGACCCCGAGGTCGCGAGCCGCATCGCGCGCGAGATAACCGAGGTCGTCCAGCAGGGCGTCCAGGTGGCCGTCACCGTGGGCGGCGGCAACATCTTCCGCGGCGTCGCCGGCTCCATGAACGGCATGGACCGCGCCCAGGCCGACTACGTCGGCATGCTCGCCACTGTCATGAACGCCCTCGTCCTGCAGGACGCCTTCGAGCGCAACGGGCAGGACTGCCGCGTCATGAGCGCCATCGAGATGCGCGAGGTGTGCGAGACCTACATCAGGCGCCGCGCCGAGCACCATCTCGACAAGGGCCGCGTCGTCATCTTCGCCGCGGGCACGGGCAACCCGTATTTCACGACCGACACCACGGCGGCCCTGCGCGCGTGCGAGATCAACGCGGAGTGCCTCATGAAGGCCACGAAGGTCGACGGCATCTACGACAAGGACCCCAAGAAGAACGCCGACGCGGTGCGCTTCGAGCGCATCACCTACCTCGACGTCATCGCGAAGGGGCTCAACGTGATGGACTCGACCGCCATCACGCTGTGCAACGACAACCGCATGCCGATCATCGTGTTCGACATCGAGAAGGAGGGCAACGTCGATGCTGCGCTGCGCGGCGAGCCCGTCGGAACCGTTGTCTACAGGGAGGATTAACCAATGTCCGACGATATCCAGAAGGAAGCTCGCCAGAGGATGGAGAAGGCCGTCGACGCCATGCTCGAGGAGTTCACCAAGGTCCGCACGGGACGCGCCAACCCGGCGATCCTCAAGGACCTCCACATCGACTACTACGGCGTCCCCACCCCCGTCAACCAGATCGCCGCAATCAAGGCGGCCGACGGCCACCAGCTCGTCATCACCCCCTGGGACCGTTCGAGCCTCGCCGCGATCGAGAAGGCCATCATGGCGTCCGACATCGGCATCACGCCGGCCAACGACGGCACCGTGATCCGCCTCCCGTTCCCCGCGCCCTCCGAGGAGGGGCGCAAGGAACTCGCGCGCCAGTGCCGCGAGATCGCCGAGCGCGCCCGCGTGAGCGTGCGCAACGCCCGCCGCGACGCCAACGCGAAGTACGACCGCCTCTCCAAGGACGGCGAGGTGTCCGAGGACGACGCCCGCCGCGGCGAGGCCGACATCCAGAAGCTCACCGACGAGTTCGTCGCCAAGGTCGACAAGTTCCTCAAGGAAAAAGAGAACGAGATCATGGAGGTCTAGGTGACGTTCGACCGTGCGGCGTTCGATCGCTATTTCGCGGACGCGCCCGAAGGCTCCGGCTTCTCCAAGCTCGACCTCGAACGCGTTCCGCGCCATATCGCGGTGATCATGGACGGCAACGGCCGCTGGGCCCAGGCCCGCGGCCTGTCGCGCGGCCACGGCCACATGGCGGGCATCGACGCGCTCAAAGAGGTCATCACGGCCTCGGTTCGCCTCGGCGTCGAGGCGCTGACGGTCTACGCCTTCTCGACCGAGAACTGGTCGCGCCCGCAAGACGAGGTCGACCTGCTGATGAGCCTGTTCGCCAGCACGCTCGTCGAGGAGCTCCCGCTGCTCAAGCGCGAGCGCGTGCGCCTGCAGTACCTGGGGGACATGTCCGAGCTGCCCGACGAGACGCGCGCGACCTTCGAATACGGCCTCGCGCAGACGGCGGGCCACGAGGGGATGGTCCTGGCGGTGGCGGTGAACTACGGGAGCCGCTCCGAGATCGTGCGCGCCGCGCGGAGGCTTGCCCGGCGCTGCGCCTCCGGCGAGCTCGACCCGGGCGAGATCGACGACCGCCGCTTCGAGCGCGAGCTGTGGACCTACCCGCTGCCCGACCCGGAGCTGCTGATCCGCACGTCGGGCGAGAAGCGCCTGTCGAACTACCTCCTGTGGCAGTGCGCCTACACGGAGTTCGTGTTCACCGATGTCCTGTGGCCCGACTTCGGCCGCTGGGACCTGATCGACGCCATCGTGGAGTACCAAGGGCGCAAGCGACGGTTTGGGGGTGTCGGCGATGCCGCTCGATGAGGGGGAGTCCCCCGAGGTCCTCGTCGGCGAAAGCCGGATCGAGCGCCCCGAGCCCAAGCCTGTGAGCGTTCCCGAGCGCCGGGACGGCACGCTGCTCGTGCGCCTGGCCGCCGGAGCCGTCTACGTCGCCGTCAACGTCGCGGCGCTCGTCCTCGGGAAGATCCCGACCGCCCTCGTGATGGCGTTCACCGCCGGCGTGTGCTGCTGGGAGTTCTTCAGGCTCATGCGCGCCGACGCGAAGACCCCCAACCAGATACTCGGCATCGCCTTCGCCGTCGCGATGCCCCTGGTCGCCCTGACGTCGCCCGTCTACCTCGTGGGCGTCGTGTTCCTGATGGTGATGGTCCTGGGGATGTGGTACGTGGTCAACCAGCGCGCCCGCATCACCGACGTCGCCATCACGGCGTTCGGCGCCATCTACACCGGCATGACGCTGTCCGCGCTGGTCAGCGTGCGCTGCACCGAGCGGCTCGACCCCGTCGGCGCCGTCGTGCTCTGCGTCGGGATCATGATGTCGGTCTGGGCGAACGATTCGTTCGCCTATCTGGTCGGGAGCAAGTTCGGCCGGCACAAGATGGTGCCCAAGATCTCCCCCAAGAAGACGTGGGAGGGCCTTGCGGGCGGCATCGCCGGATCGGTCGTCATCTGGCTCGTGCTCTGCGCCATACCGTCGACCCACGTCGACGTCCCGGTCGCGCTGGCGTGCGGCCTGGCGTGCGGCGTGACGGGGGTGGTCGGCGACCTCGTCGAGTCGCGCATAAAGCGGGGGGCGGGGCTCAAGGACTCCGGCAGCATGATACCGGGCCACGGGGGGCTGCTCGACCGCTCCGACTCCATGCTCTTCGTCTCGATATCGGCCTATTTCCTGCTTCGAATGATGGGCGTCGTATGATGGCTGGCAGTGTCACACAGGCGGGGGAGTGCGGGATGCGTGCGGCGGGCCGCGGCGTCGTGCCCGCCCCCGGACAGCGGTTTGCGCGCAGGGCGCCGCTGCGCGTCGTCCTTCTGGGGGCGACGGGCTCCATCGGGCGCCAGACGGTCGACGTCGTCCGCAAGAACGCGGGCCGCGTCGAGCTCGTCGCGCTCGCCGCGTTCCGTTCGGCCGAGGAGCTCGTCGCTCTCGCGCGCGAGTTCCCTACGGTGCGCCGCATCGCCCTGGGCGACGAGGGGTGCCGCGGGGCGGGGTGCCTCGACGGGCTCCCCGCGGGGTGCTCCGTCGGCTTCGGGCGCGACGCGGTCGACGACCTGGCCTCCCTCGACGGGGTTGACTGCGTCCTGAACGCCCTGGTCGGCTCCGCGGGGATGAGGGCGAGCTACGAGGCGCTGCGCGCGGGGCACGAGCTTGCCCTGGCGAACAAGGAGTCGCTCGTCGTCGCCGGAGACCTCATCATGCCGCTCGCCGTCCCGGGCAGGCTCCTGCCGGTCGACTCGGAGCACGCCGCTATCTTCCAGTGCTTCTCCGGGGAGGACCCCTGGCAGGCCGCGCGCATCTGGCTCACCGCGTCGGGCGGCCCCTTCTTCGGCCGGACCCGCGCCGAGCTTGCGGGCGTGGACGCCGCGCAGGCCCTCAGACATCCGAACTGGTCGATGGGCGCCAAGGTGACGGTCGACTCGTCCTCCCTCATGAACAAGGGGCTCGAGGCGATCGAGGCGCACCACCTGTTCGACGTGCCGTTCGACGCGATACGCATCGTCGTCCAGCGCCAGAGCGCGGTGCACTCGATGGTCGAGTTTGCCGACGGGTCGGTCATCGCGCACCTCGGCGCGACCGACATGCGCGTCCCCATCCAGTACGCCCTGTCGTTCCCCGACCGCTGGCCCGCGCCGTGCGACCCCGTCGACTTCCCGCGGCTCGGCCACGTTGACTTCGCCGAGCCCGACCCCGCCACCTTCGGCTGCCTGCGGCTCGCCCTCGACGCGGGGGAGCGCGGCGGCGTGCTGCCGTGCGTGCTCAACGCGGCGGACGAGGTGGCGGTCGACGCGTTCCTCGCGGGCCGCATAGGCTTCCTCGACATCGAACGCATCGTGGAGGGCACGCTGGCGCGCTTCGCGCCCGACCCCGTCGAGTCCCTCGACCAGCTCCGCGCCGTGGACGAGGACGCCCGCCGCGTCGCGCACGAGGTGGCGGGCGCGCCCGGTCGCCCGGGCGACTGACTTTCGGGAGGTTGTTCGCGTGCAGGTTCTGTTGGCCGTTGTCTGCCTCCTTGCCATCCTCACCGCCATCGTCGTCGTGCACGAGGCGGGGCATGCCGTCGCGGCGCGCCTGTGCGGCGCGCGCGTGACCGAGTTCTTCGTGGGGATGCCCTGGGGGCCCGAAGTCTCGCGGCGCAGCAGCCGCAGCGGCATCCGCTACGGCGCCACGCTCGCCCTGCTGGGCGGCTACACCAAAATCGCGGGGATGGTCCGCGTCGACGACCGGAGCGCGCCCCTGGTGCTCGCCCTGGTCAACGCCCGCGGCCGCGTCTCCGTGGACGAGGTCGCGCAGGTGCTCGGCTGCGAGGACGAGCCGGACGGGGCGCGCGCCGTGCTGGAGATGCTGGCGGACTGGGGCTCCATCCGCGAGGTTTGGCCCGACGGCGCGCGCCGGAGACGGGGCGACCTTCCCGACGCCTACGAGACCGTCGCGCGCGACCCGCGGGGCCTCACGGTGCTCGAC
>DBEYOB010000146.1:0-2705 GCA_048173955.1 Coriobacteriales bacterium | reverse complement strand
CGACAAGCTCGAGCGCGCTGGTAAGCTCCGCCGCACGCACGGCGGCGCGGTCTCCATCACGCGCACCATCACCATCTCCTATCCCGACCAGCGCATGAACCTCAACGGCGAGGCGAAGCGCAAGGTCGCGGCCTGCGCGGCCGAGCTCGTGTCGAACGGCGACTCGCTCTTCGTGGACTCCGGCACCACGACGCTCGAGTTCGTGCGCCTGCTGGGCAGCAAGCGCGACATCACCCTCGTGACCAACGACCTCTCCATCGCGACGTTCGCCGACTCGAACCTGCCCCATGCCGACGTGGTGCTGCTCGGCGGCGCGCTGCGCAAGAACCACCGCTACATCACGGGCACCATCGCGAACGACATCCTGAGCAGGCTCTACGTGGACAAGACGTTCATGGGGACGGATTCGTTCGATACGCAGCAGGGTTTCGCGACGGAGTTCACGGGCAACGCCGAGATCAAGCGCGGCATGCTGGCGCACTCGAACCGCCACATCGCCCTCATGGACCTGACGAAGCTGCGCCGCCCGAGCTTCATCTCGTTCGCGAGCCTCGCGGACTTCGACGTCGTGGTGATGGACGAGGATCCGGACGAGGTGATGGCGAAGGCCATCGAAGCGGCACGGTCGCACACGCGGCTCGTGCTCGCGGACGAGGCATCCCATGGCGCGCCGATCGCGGGCGAGGAGCTCATCGGCGGCAACCAGGAGCGCCCCGGCGGCCGGCAGTGGATGGCGCACATCGAATCGAGCGTGTAGACCCTGCCGGAGCGGTTTTGGGCGGGGAGATTTGCGGAAAACTGGCGCGCAGCGCGCCTCCACGGCGCAGCCGGAACCCAAAATGCGCGAAACGAGCGGTTTATGGGCACCCCCTGAAGTAGCAAGGGGTTGCGTGCCAGCAAAACCGCAGGTAGCGATGTTGCCGTTTTCCCGGCTACTCGGCCACTCCCGCATAAAACGTTCGTTTCGGAAGCGCGGCGGAATCCTGGACCGCCGGATGGGAGGGGCGATGTACCCGAGGGAGGACAGGGGGAGGATCCTCGCGGACCTCGAGGAGAGCGGGATGCTGCCGGGGGCGTTCGCGAGGTCGAGGCCCGGGTCGCCCTCGGCCTCGACGCTCCGCCGCTGGGCGAGGCAGGCGGAGGAGGGCCTGCTGGAGGTCCCGCGGCGCGAGGTGAGGGGCCGGGCGGAGGGGCGGCCCAGGCACGGGCGCTACCCGGGGGAGACGGTGGCGGAGGCCGTGAGGCTCGTCTCGGGCGGGGCGCGCCCCGCGGACGTCGCCCGCAGGCTCGGCGTCTCGTCCGGCGGGCTGGTGCGGTCGTGGTGCAGGAGGGCCGCCGGGGCGGGTAGAACCCCCTGGAGGGGGGCGGTGCGCATGGGCGGCCCGGCGGAGGACAGGATAGCGGAGCTCGAGGCCGAGCTCGCCGAGGAGAGGATGCGCTGCGCCGCGCTCAGGGAGCTGATGCGCGACCCAAAAGCAGGCGACCCGGCGAGCCTCTCGAACTCGCGGAAGGCAGAGTTAGGCGAGAGATTGAGGAGGGGCTGCGGGTACCGGCTCCGGGACGTGCTGACCCTGTTGAGGATATCGAAGAGCTCATACGAGTACGCCAGGCGCGCGAACGAGGCGAGGGGTGAGCGCTCGGAGCGCGTCGCCCGCCGCGTCCGCCGCGCCTGGGAGGCGAGCGGGCGCACCTACGGCTACAGGCGCGTCTGGGCGTCCGTGAGGTCGGGGGCCGACGGCCTCCCGCCGGAGGGGGTCTCCCAGCTCGAGGTGCGCCGGGCGATGCGCGCGGCGGGGATCAGCGGCAGGAGGCCGAGGGCGGGCAGGCCGTGGAGCTCCTACGCGGGCGAGACCGACGACCGCCCGGCGAACGCGCCCAGGGAGCGCGCGGCCGCCCGCCGCGCCGCCGGCGAGGACTTCCGGCTGGCGCACGACTTCTCCGCCCCTGCGCCCGGGGAGCTCGCGGTGACCGACGTCACCGAGTTCTCGATCCCGGCCGGGAAGGTCTACCTCTCGCCCGTCATCGACTGCTTCGACGGGGCGCCGGCGGCGTGGTCGATCTCGCGGCACCCGGACTCCGCGCTCTGCGACGGCTCCCTGCGCGCCTACCTCGACGGCCTGCCCGCGGGGTCGGCGCCGACCGTCCACACCGACGGCGGGGCGACCTACCGCTCGGCGTCCTGGAAGGCGATCGCCGGGGAGCGCGGGGCGGCCAGGTCGATGTCCCGCAAGGCCTGCTGCCAGGACAACGCCCGGGCCGAGGGCTTCTTCGGGACGCTCAAGGAGGAGTTCTTCTACGGCAGGGACTGGTCGGGCGCCTCGCTCGCGGCGTTCGAGGAGGAGCTCGACGGGTACCTCAGGTGGTACGCGACCGGGCGCCTCAAGGCCTTCCGCGAGGGCGGGCGGACGGTGTACGATACGATCGCCGGGCGCAGGGGGCGCCTCGGCTACGCGACGTAGGCGGTCCAAGGTGGCCGCCGCACTCCCTTTCGCGCGGTTTGTATTCCGGGGGAGTGGAACTGCTTCGCGCGCCGGGTACAATGGTCGCGATTTCGAAGGGAGCATGTATGGCTGAGGAGTTCAAGCTGGGCAGGCCCGCGCTCGTGTGCCGTTGGCGGCTGGCTGGGCGGAGCGTACCGCTGCTCAACCGTCATATGCGGGCGCTCTCCCAGCGCCGCGTGCAGGGCGAGCCGCTTACCGTGAACC
>DBEYOB010000145.1:0-13466 GCA_048173955.1 Coriobacteriales bacterium | reverse complement strand
ACGTCATCATCCAGGTGCGCTCGCACGCCATCGGCGACACGGTGACCCTCACCGTCAACCGCGACGGCCAGACCGTGGACCTCGAGGTCGTGCTGGGCTCCGACAACGATGACGCGGCGTCGACCGAGACGGCCGACGATGCGGCCGACCAGGGCGAGGAGTCCGAGCCCGGCTGGGGTTCGTGGATCTGGGGCTGGGGTTCCGACGACGGCTCTGACAGCGGCTCGTCGGACGGCGACGGTTCCGGCTGGTGGGGTGGCGGCTACGGCTGGGGCGGCGGTTCGTCTGACTCCGGCCGCGACGGCGGCTACGGCCCCGGCTGGGGCTGGGGCGGCTGGGCTGCCGACGACACCCAGCAGATAGGCGAGACCGCATAGTCCTGCCCGCATCCGGGATCAGGCTGGCTTCGACCTGTCGAATCAGGCGCGGCGCACCTCCGCGGCGACTTCTTGCCGACCCGGGGTGTGCCGCGCCTCTGTTTCCACCCGATGTTGCGTGATTTACGATGCGTCGACACCCTCGTTACCGTCCGTTTGCGGAAATGCGCCCGCAACCTGCGCTTCCTATGGTTGGCGCGACACGGTGGAAACGCCGCGCGGTCACGCCTGCGCGCGGCGGCGAACGAGGAAGCGAGGTGGGGACGATGCTCGACACGGGCAATACGGCGTTCATGCTGGTCTGCGCGTTTCTGGTGTTCATCATGACGCTGGGCATCGGGTTCTTCTACGGCGGCATGGTGCGCCGCAAGAACGTGGGGAACACGATGCTCATGTGCGTCGGGGTCGCCGGCGTGGTGAGCCTGCTGTGGGTCGCGGCGGGCTATTCTCTGGCGTTCGGCGACGGCTTTGCCGCGGCGGACGGGACGGCGAACCCCGTCATCGGAGGGCTCGACCGGCTGTTTTTGGCGGGGATGGGGCTCGACGAGCTCCACGGCGACATCCCCGAGTACGTTTGGGCCCTCTTCCAGGGCATGTTCGCGCTCATCACGGTGGCGATTATTGCGGGCGGCGTCGTCGAGCGGATGAGGTTCGGCCGCTTCATCGCCTTTGTCGTGCTCTGGGTGCTGCTCGTCTATGCCCCGCTGGCGCACATGGTGTGGGGCGGCGGCTGGGTCGCCGAGGTCATCGGGGCATACGATTTTGCCGGCGGCGACGTGGTGCACATCAGCTCGGGCGTCTCCGCCCTGGTGCTCGCCCTGATGGTCGGGGCGCGCCGCGGCAACGGTAAGCTGACCTACCAGCCGCACAACATCCCGTTCGTGATGTTGGGGACGCTCTTCCTGTGGCTTGGCTGGTTCGGCTTCAACGCGGGCTCGGCGGGCGCGGCCAACGGCCAGGCGGGCCTTGCGTTCGCCACGACCAACACCGCCGCCGCGGCCGGCCTGGTGGCGTGGATGGCGGTCGAGCGGGTCGTCACCGGCAAATGCACGCTGCTCGGTGCCTGCTCGGGCGCGGTGGCCGGCCTGGTGGCGGTCACGCCGGGCGCCGGCTACGTCGAGGTCTGGGCGTCGGCCGTCATGGGCGCGGCGGTCGCCGTGGTCTGCTTCTTCGCCGTCTCGCGCCTCAAGCGGCGCCTCGGCTACGACGACGCGCTCGACGCGTTCGGCGTGCACGGCGTGGGCGGCATGTGCGGCACCGTGCTGACCGGCGTGTTCGCCTCCCCGGAGCTCGGAGGTTTCGCCGGGCTGCTCTACGGCGACCCGGCCCAGGTCGTGCGCCAGCTCGCCTCCGTGCTGTTCGTGGTGGCGTTCGCCGCCGCGATGACGTTCCTCATCGCCAAGGCGATCGAGCTCGTCGGGGGACCGCTGCGCGTCGACGTGCGCGACGAGGCGCGCGGGCTCGACGTCTCCGAGCACGGTGAGCCCGCTTATCCTGCCTTTAGCGGTATGGACTTGAACTAGACTTGAGCGTGAAACCTGTTGGCGATATTTCACTGGCACCATGGTGCACCAGGCGGCCTTCGCTGCCGCCGGCCCAATGCGGCCGCAGCCCGGCCGACGACCATGAAGGGAGATGTGACCGCTTTGAAGAAGATCGAGGCTATCGTCAGACCCGAGGTCATCGAAGACATCAAGAGCGCCCTGTTCGCCGCGGACGTCGAGGGTATGACCATCTCGCAGGTGCAGGGCGCGGGCAACCAGCACGGCTGGACCGAGTACTATCGGGGCACCGAGGTGCTCGTGCAGCTGCGCGCCAAGGTCAAGATCGAGATCGTCCTGCCCGACGAGCGCATCGACGAGGTGTGCCGGGTGATACTGGACAACGCCCGCACCGGCGTCACGGGCGAGGTGGGCGACGGGAAGATCTTCATCTACCAGGTCGAGGAGGCCATCCGCATCCATACGGGCGAGACGGGCATCGACGCGATCCTCACGAGCAAGGAGGAGGCCAAGAGCGCGTAGTTTTCTTCGTGGCCGGCGTGCGCGGAACGTGCGGGAGTGCAGTCGTGGAGAAAATCTGTACTGCTCGTTGAGGCTTGCGTTTTAAATGCTGTCACGTCATTATTACCTGGCTGCAACACCTGGTGGGAGTAGCTCAGTTGGCAGAGCGACGGACTGTGGCTCCGTAGGTCGAGGGTTCGAGCCCCTTTTCCCACCCCATGCAGCCGATGGGCCGTTAGCTCAGCTGGCCAGAGCAGGGGACTCTTAATCCCAAGGTCCAGGGTTCGAATCCCTGACGGCCCACCATCGATTGTCTTGCCAAGCCCGGACGGGGAGACCCGCCCGGGCTTTTTGGTTGCCGATTGCCTGCCGACTGCGGACTCTGCCGCGCCATACCCCGCAGCCGTACGCCGACGTGCCACTCGGGGGCTGTGCCGCTTGGGGGTGCGCCATACCCCGCTGCACCTAAAAATGCCCGAATCGGTGCAAATCGCTGTCGAGTGAACGGCTTGCATGCGAGAGAAAGAGACGAAGATCAGGGAAATGTAAATTTAACTTTCTGCAACGTAAAAATGACTCCCTGTCAATCCCGTTCCCGCCGCGCAGCGGCCCGATTTCTTCGTTCACTCGAGAGCGTCCTGCACGCATCGGGCCGTTTTCAGGTGCAGAGGGTATCCCGAGGCCCGAGGCACGCGGGCAATCCCGCACGGTGCCGCCCGAACCTCGCTCGCTGCCCCTCACCCCGCCGGGGTAAGAACCGGCGGTCCTCTCCGCACGGGGCCTCACCTGCAAAGATTACCCCGGCAGGGCAATGGTGCCCTTTGGTCGTCCGGGTGCATGATGCCGACTGTCAAACGGCGCCGGGGTTGCGGTGCGGCATGCTCGCCGATTCCGCGAATTCCTCCGTACGCCGTCGCCAACACGGTGCGCCCGTCGCCGCGCGTGCCATTGCACCCGCGCGTCGGACGGACGCAGATGAGGAGGTAGTCATCATGGAGAACACGATAAGCCGCCGTAGCTTCCTGCAGGGTGCCGGTCTGGCCGCGGCGGGCGTCGCCGCAGCCGGTGCCGTCTCCGCAGCCGCCGAGCCCCGCAGCGCCCAGGCGCTCGACGCCCTGACCGAGGAGACGCCCGCCTGGCTTGGCACCGCCCCGGAGATCGACGAGGCGTCCATCACCGAGACCGTCGACACCGAGGTGCTCATCTGCGGCTTCGGCACGGGCGGCGTTCCCTGCGCCCTGTCCGCCGCCCAGGCGGGCAACCAGGTCCTGGTCATCGAGCGCGACGCCGAGGACCTCGTCCAAAGCATGCGCGAGGACATCGGCGCCATCAACTCCAAGCTGCAGCAGGAGTCGTTCGCAGAGTTCCCCGAGTTCGAGATTTCCGAGAAGGACGCTCTCGAGGACATCGTGCGCTACGCGAACGGCTACTGCAACTACGACCTCATCAAGCTGTGGATCCAGCGCTCCGGCGAGGCCGTCGACTGGGTCACCGAGACCATCGAGAACACCGGCAAGGCCTACATGGAGTTCGAGGGCGGCATCGGCAACCAGGACGGCGAGGGCCGCGACCGCGCCTACGCCACCGGTCACAGCCCGCACACCAACGACCAGGCCGGCGAGGGCGAGTCGTACTCCTCGATCATGCGCGCCGCCGCCGTCGAGGCGGGCGCCGAGGTGCGCTACGCGACGCCGCTCGTCAAGCTTGAGCAGGATGAGAACGGCCGCGTGACCGGCGCCATCGCCCAGGACAAGAACGACGAGCACTACATCCGCATCAACGCCTCGAAGGGCGTCGTGCTGGCAACGGGCGGCTACAGCACCAACACCGAGATGATGCGCGCCCTGCAGCCCGAGGTGCTCGACAGCCGCATCCTGTGCACCAACGGCTCGACCGACGACGGCTCGGGCATCAAGGCGGCCATGTGGCTCGGCGCCCGCAAGGACCCGATCGGCACTTCGATCGTCTTCAACCGCTGCTGCGTCAAGCCCGACGAGGTCGCGGGCAACAACGTGGTCGGACAGTGGTTCTGGTTCGGCGAGCAGCCCTTCCTCAAGGTGAACCTCAACGGCGAGCGCTTCTGCAACGAGAGCGGTCCCTACGACTACATGCTCCACAGCGCCTGGGGCCAGCCTCAGCACACCTATGTCGACATTTGGGACTCGGCCGCCAAGGAGAAGGCCGAGCAGATGGAGGAGGTCGGCTGCTGCCGCCTGTTCCCGTTCGACAACGGCGCCCAGAACAACATCCCCTTCGACGTCGTGTGGGACAACATGAACCAGGGGCTCATCGACAGCGGCTACATCCAGGTCGCTGATACGATCGAGGAGCTTGCCGAGAAGCTCAACATCCCGGCCGAGAACCTGGCGGCGACGGTCGAGAAGTACAACGGCTTCTGCGACGCCGGCGAGGACACCGACTACTACAAGGAGGCCTACCGCCTGACCAAGATCGACACGCCGCCCTACTACGGCGTGCGCACCGGTGCCTGGCACCTGGCCACCTACGACGGCGTGCTCATCGACACCCACATGCGCGTCCTCGACCAGGACAACAACCCCATCGAGGGCCTCTATGCCCTGGGCGACTGCTCGGGCGGTTTCTTCTGCGTGAGCTATCCCAATCTCTTCACCGGCCTCGCCTGCGGCCGCACCACGACCGAAGGCTACGTCCTGGGTCAGGAGATCGGCTCGGCGGAGTAGGGTCTCCGCTGAGGCGGGTTCCTGCTAGGCGGGGTGACTGCCGAAGCTGGGTGACTACCGAAGCTGGATGACTACCGAGAGCGGTTGACCGGCTGTAATGGCCCCGCCGGGCGAGCGGTCGACCGGCTGAAATCGAAGGGCGTTCGGGACGCGGCGAGCTTGCCGCCGACCGGGCGCCCTTTTTGCATGACGCATGTTCGCATGCCGCATGGGGGCGGATGCGCCATTCGGTTCCATACCTGCAGGCCTGTTTCGCAATCTGACGGTTCGGAACGCCGTCCGGATGACGGTTCGGGATGCCGTCCGGGACGCCGCCCGTTTGCGTTGCTGCACCGCGAATCGCCCGTTGTCTGAAAAAATGCACGTTACGAACGAAAGGTACTGCTTCAAAGAGCGGTCGCATAACGCACATAAGACCACAAATTACCATAATGGTAGATGTAGTTGTCATTTTTGAAACAGTATGACTTCCGCGGCCTTCAGTCCTCCGGGCGGGCATCGGACAAATCGTTCGCAACTGCGATTTCTTCAGTTAACGCCGCATCTTGGCCAACGTCGCATCGCGCCCAACGCCGCATCTTGGCCAACGTCGCATCGCGCCCGTCGCCGCGCTTCGCCCGGCGACGCATCGCACCCGCTGTCGCATCTCAACCAGCGCCGCATTTCGCCCATCGCCACTCTTTCTGCGGTTCTCGACTGCCGAGCCATCGTCTAGAATCGAAGGTGCCGTAAGGTGGGGTCGATATGGGGGGTCCGCAACGCGGACGGTGTGGGGGAGGATGCTATGGGTTCGACGGCTGGCACAGCTGGTACGGCAACGGGTTCCGCTCCTGCCCGCAGGGGCGGCGAGGTGCGCATCGTCCTCGGTCTAACCTGCCAGCTTCTCGCCGTGCTGCTCATGAACCAGGCGTTGTTCCCGCTGTTCGACGGCGTGTTCACCTATACGCGCGACATCTGCATCGTGTTTTCGGCCGTCTGCCTCATCGTACTGTCGGTCGGGGTGATGCGCCAGCCCCGACTTGCCCGGGGCCGCACGTTCGACCGTGCCTGCTGCGCAGCCGCCCCCGTCGCTTTTGCCGGCGTCGTTTTCGGCGTCCTTCTCCACATGCCTGCCTTGCTCGTGCCGGCGGCCTGTGTTGCGGCGCTCTGCCGCAGCTGGGCGTCGGTCGCCGTCAACTTGGCGGCCGTCTCGCTTCCGGGTGAGCGCGTCGGTTTGTGCGCCGTGGCGGGGGTCGCCTTTGCCTACGCGCTGGACACGGCGCTGTTCGCCCTGTGCCCGGTGTGGGTCTGCGCCGCCCTGGCGTTCGTGGTGCTTCCGTTGGCCATGGTGGCGCTGTGCGGCGGGGTGGCCGAGCGCCTGACCGATGCCATCGTGCGCTCGGAGCCGGCCGCCGATTTGGCCGTCACGCGTCCCGCGTCGTTTTTGCCGCTGTCGAGCACGCTCTACGTGTTCCAGCTCATCGTGTTCGTGGCGTTCGGTTTTGCGCTGCGCTTCGGCGAGGTCGACGGCTCGCCGAGCTTCAGCACGGCATCGGGGGCCCTGTGCTCCGCGGCGCTGCTGGCGCTGGTGTTCGCCCGAAAGGGAAGGCTGTCACTCGACGCCCTCTGCAACCTTGTGGTCCTCGCGCTCGTCGCGGGCATGGCCCTGGCGTCGACGGCCTCGCCGGACGGCACGCATGTCGCGACTACCGTGCTCGCCGTGGGCAACGCGTTCTACAACGCGTTCATCACCTGCGTGTTGGTGAACCTCGCCCAGCGCAACCGCTATGCCGCGCTGTCGACCTTCGGGTGGGCGAACGGCATCGGGGGCCTGGGCACGACGCTGGGCGCGTTCATGGGGACCTCGGCAAACGGCCTGCTTGCGGCGGACAACGCGGGGGCGCTCTCGCTGGTCGTCGTAGCGTTCCTCACCGTGTTCGTGGGATATGTGCTCTTCGCGCTGCGCAACTACAGCTTCCATGCCGAGATCGAGAGCGTCGTGGAGCCCGCCCCGGTGGCGACGGCGCAGATCGCGCTGAACGCCGAGGAGCTGTTTTCTGCCCGCTGCCACGATATTGCCCGGGCGCATGGTCTGACGCCGCGCGAGGAGGAGACGTTCGCCATGCTCGCGCGCGGGCGCAACCGCGAGTACATCGAGAATGCCCTGCAGGTTTCGCGCAACACGGTGAAAGCCCACGTGAAGCATGTGTATGCCAAGCTCGGCATCCACAGCCACCAGGAGCTTATCGATCTGGTCGAGGACGGCCCGGACGCAGCGGGAAGGTGCCCGATGTCTGAAACGATGTCTGAAAAAATGCGCGTTGCGAACGAAATGCGGTGACGCCTGGGGCGGCGTTGCGCCGTGCACATATGTGCAATATTCCAATTTAGAAAATAAATTTCCGTATATCGAAATAATGCCTTCAAGCACCACCGAACTGCCGTCGAAGGCCGCTCGTCAAATCGTTCGCAACGGCCGTTTCTTCAGACATCGCCCGTTTTCGCGCCACCGCCCCCTCGCGTGGCCCCCGCGCGGTCGTCCACCGCGTCGCCCGCTTTCGGTTAGTCCCCTGCTCTCAGCAGGCGGGAGATGCCGGCGTAGGCGATTTCATAGACGGACGGCAGATTGACGTCCATGCCCACCAGCTCCATTGCCTGGCGTTGCTTGGGGGTGATTTTGGTGTAGGGATAGATGCCGAACACGAACGGGAACAGCAGCTGCAAGAACCCGTCCTTCTCGTGCTCTCCCATGGAGGGGACGAACGCGTCGAGGCAGGCGCGCACTTCGTCGAACGAGCGCGCATAGACGGTCTTGAACTCGACGAGCCGCTCGAGCCGGCTGTTCTCCTCGATCTCGTTGAGGTTGGTCGAGAGCAGGCGGAGCATCGTTTCTCGCCCCTCGAGGGTGCGTGCCAGGGCATCGGCAAGCCCTGCGCCCGTCGCCGTGCGCTCCGGATCCGTGCGCGCGGCCTGGAGCTGGGCGTTCCATCGCTCGTACTCGCGCTGCAGCAGGGCGAGGAAGATCTCCTCCCGCGTTTCGAAGTAGTTGTAGATCGACGTGCGCGTGAACGACGTCGCCTTGCCTATCTCGCGTATGGTGACGTCGCGGAAGTCCATGGTCGCATAGAGCCGCTCGCAGGCGTCGACGATCTCCTCTTTGCGGGCGTTGGTGAGTGCTTCTGAGCCCCTGGGCATGCTGAGGTTCCTTTCGTTTCAAACCGGCCTACCGCGTGCGGCCGGTCGGGGGTGTGCGGTTGGTCGGCGACATGCGTTCGCGTGCTGTGCTTGCCTGTATTCTGACACTGTGGCAGAATACGGTTATGCCCTCATTCTAACACGATGTCAGTTAAAGTGCAGGTGAAGTTTGAGTCGGGAGGGCGTATATAAAGACGGGGGAGCGCCTATGAAAATCATCGCTTTGCAGGGAAGCCCCAACATCGACGGTTCGACCGCCATCCTGGTCGAGGAGTTCGCGCGCGGTGCCCGCGAGGCGGGACATGCGGTGGAGCGCGTCGACGTCGCACGCCTTGACGTGCGGCCGTGCACGGGATGCGTGGCGTGCGGCTACGAAGGCCCATGCGTCCAGCGCGACGGCATGGGTGCCGTGCGGTCCAGCCTGCTTGCGGCCGACATGGTCGTGCTTGCCACGCCGCTTTACTACTACGGCATGTCTGCCCAGCTCAAAACGGTGGTCGACCGGTTCTGCAGCTTCAACGCCAGCCTCACCGCGCGCCACCTCAAGAGCGCCTTGCTCGCCGTTGCCTGGAACGCCGACGACTGGACGTTCGAGGCGCTCGCTGCCCACTACAGGACCCTTGTGCGCTATCTGCAGATGGACGACTGCGGCATGGTGCTCGGCCGCGGCTGCGGCACTCCGGCGATGACCAGGCGCAGCGAAGCTGTCAAGGAAGCGTACGGGCTGGGTCGCGGGTTGTAGGCGACTTCCGGGCGGCGTGTCGGACCCCAAGGTGCGCCCCCACGAGGGCCGGGTTCCGGCGCGCTGCCCGCCCCAAGCACGTCCCTACGCCCTCTTCCTGTTCGGGTCGGTGGTGCCGGCGAGCGGTTTTTCGCCGGGGCGCTCGATGGGCCCCGCAAGCTCGTGGGCCACGTAGGGTTCTTCGAGGTAGGCGACCTCCTCGTGCGAGAGCGCCACGTCGAGCGCGGCCACGGCGTCGTCGACGCGCTCGGGTTTGGAGCAGCCCACGATGGGCGCCTCGATGCCGCGCGCCCAGTGCCATGCCAGCGCCACCTGAGCCATGGGGATGCCGTGGCGGGCGGCGACCTCGGCCACGCGCTCGACGACGCGCATGTCCTGCTCCCTGGTCGCGTCGTACTTGCTGCGCATCACGCCGTCGGTCGTCGAGCGCCTGGAGGCCGACTCCCACGTGGGGCGTGCGAGGTGTCCCGACGCCATGGGGCTGTAGGGCGTGAGCGCCATGCCGAACTGGCGGCACACCGGGATCATCTTGCGCTCCGACTCGCGGTAGAGCAGGTTGTAGTGGCACTGCATGCTTGCGAACTGCGTCCAGCCGTTCTGAGCCGCGACGACCTGCATGTTGTGGAGCTGGTAGGCGTACATCTCGCTCGCCCCCAGGGCGCGCACCTTGCCGGCGTGCACGAGGGAGTCGAGCGCCTCCAGTGTCTCCTCGATTGGCGTGGCGTAGTCGAAGCGGTGGATGATGTACAGGTCGAGGTAGTCGGTGCCCAGGCGTTCGAGCGTCCCGTCGATCTCGCGGAGGATCGCCGTGCGTGACAGGTGCCCCTCGTTGAAGTGGACCTTGCTGGCGAGCACCACGCGGTCGCGCTGGACGCCCAGGTTGCGCAGCGCCCGCCCGATGTACTCCTCGCTCGTGCCGTGGGCATAGCCGTTTGCCGTGTCGATGAAGTTCACGCCGAGTTCGAATGCCCGGGCGATGACCGCCCGGGTCTCCTCGGGGCCGATGGTTCACTGGTGGAAGTCCGGCGAGGGCTTGCCGAAACTCATGCCGCCGAGGCACACCCGCGACACCTCGATGCCGGAATGGCCGAGTTTGGTGTATTCCATGGTTGTGGCCGCTTCCTTTCGTCGCTTGGACACTTTGACGGGAACGCGCCGGGGCCGGTACGGGGTACGGGCGCTAGAGCGCCAGGCCTAGCCCGTCGACCCAGGCGGCGACCTCCTCGGCCGGCGTGCCGGCGGCAAAGCGCGCGCCCTCGAGCCAGTCCCCGGTGCCCGACATGGCGGCGAGCTGCTGGCCGCCGTCGCCGAGGGGTGAGGAGCCCGAGGTGCAGAACGGCACCACCGTCTTGCCGGTGAAGTCGTTGCCGGCTGCGAAGCCGTCCATCACCCACGAGGCGCTGCCCCACCAGATGGGGAATCCCACGAACACCGTGGTGTAGGCGTCGAAGTTCGGCGGCACCACGGCCGCGAGCTCCACCGAGCGGTTCGGGTCGTTGCGCTCGATGCTCGTGCGGCTGTTGGGGTCGTTGTAGTCCACGTCCTCCGCCGTGTAGGGGACGGTCGGCGTGATGGCGAACATGTCGGCCCCCAGGTGGTCGGCGATGGACTGCGCGACGCCGGCGGTGTTGCCGGTTGCCGAGAAGTACGCCACGAGCACGCTTGAGCCGGCAGACTGTGAGCCCTCCTGCCCGGATTCGCCCTCTTGTCCCGACGCCTCGGCGTCGAGGTCAACGAGGACGTAGGCAAGGCTGCCCAGGCCGATTTCCTGCGCATGGTCGAGGGTGTGGGCGCCGTTGCGGCTCTCGATGCGTTCCACGAGCGCCGCCCCGTCCTCGGCCGCGTAGACCAGGTCGACGCAGGCGCGGTCGAGCGCCACCGGGTCGAGCGAGGCAAGGATGCCGATGTCGGCCATTTCGGGCTCGGCGGGATGGGAGTCGCAGTCGCAGTCGACTGACAGGCGGTTCATCACGTTGACGTAGCACATGGCACCGCCCACGCCGCCGAAGTGGTCCGAGACCGCCTTGGCGGCTTCGGCCATCGACTCGAGGAAGTCGTCCTGTTCGGGGTTGCCCCAGCTCGTGGTCGAGGTACCGGCGCTGTGGATGAGCATCTTGCCCTCTTGCGAGGCGATGCCGATGGAGCAGTTCTTGATGGCTCCGCCGAAACCGCCCATCGCGTGGCCCTTGAAGTGGGCGAGCGATACCACGTAGTCGTAGTCGGCGAGGTGCGCGCCCACCAGGTCCTCGGTCAGGTGGTCGCCGCCCTCGACCGGCAGGCTGAGCGACCCGTCGGCGTCCATGATGTCGACGTCGGTGATGGCGGTGAAACCGTGGTCCTCGGCCGTCTGCATGCCGCCCTCCACCGTGGAGCGGGGCCCGCCGTAGGCCGTGGTGCACTCGACGATGGTAGCGTCGAGCGCGTGCACGAGGTCGGCGATGAGGTCGGGCTGCAGGAAGTTGTGCCCGCCCGGCTCGCCGGTGGAAAGCTTCACGGCGACGTTGCCCTGCGGCTGCACGCCGAGCGCCTCGAAGGCCCGCATGAGCCCCTCGGGCGAGATGTCGCGCGTGAAGTAGACCTGGGGAACCGCGCCGCCGTTCGCGGCTTCTGCGGCCTCCGGGGCGTCCTGCGCGTCCGCAACGTCGGGCTCCTCCGCAGCATCGG
The DNA here is from genome assembly GCA_048173955.1 of Coriobacteriales bacterium. Taxonomy (GTDB): domain Bacteria; phylum Actinomycetota; class Coriobacteriia; order Coriobacteriales; family UMGS124; genus CAZUFB01. The sequence goes on along the minus strand of DBEYOB010000145.1, from coordinate 1,804 downwards.
GCGCCGCCTGGTCGGTTTCGGGTTCAGTTGCGCAGGCGGTGAGCGGGGCGACCAGGACAGCAATGCCCATGCCGCCCGCTGCCTTTACGAATGCCCTGCGGTTCATCGCATGTTCGGGGGCATGGCAGGTGCAACGAGCACTCTTCTCGACGGTCATCGCGTGTCACCTCTCTGGTTGCCGAAAGCGGAATGCTTGGTGCGGTCAATGGCCCAGATGCCACGTTGACGAGATCTTGTGCGTGCGGGGCCTCGCGGATGCCTTAGTCGTTGCCTTTGAACGAGAGGCACTTGCCGATGACGTCGCCGCAGCGCAGGTACTCGTAGCCGGGGAAGTCGAACAGCACGGGCTTGAGCGTGCCGTAGTCGATCTTGCCGCGCTCGTCGAGGTGCCGTTCTTCGACGTACGTCGTGTCTATCCTGCAGATGAAGCTCTCGAAACCGGGCGTGTAGTAGACATCCTCGACCGAACAGGCCATCGAAAGCGGGGCGTCAGCGGCGATTGGCGCGCCGTTGCCGGCGATGGTGTAGGCGAGCAGGTCGGCCTTGCTCTCTTTGGTGCCGGTTGTCGACCCGGCGCGGTCGACCTCGGGCAGCAGCGCTTCGGAAACCAGGTTGATGGACAGGCAGTTGGTCTCCCTGATGCGCCCGTTGATGAAGTGTGCGTCAGCCAGGCTCACGAGCACGCGATCGTGTCCGATGATGCCCATGTGCGCCACGGTGGTCCACGTGGGCTTGCCGCCGTTCATGGCGCCGATGAGCGCGACGGGCACGGGGTATAGCGCAAGGGTGGAACCGATATCCTTCTTCAAGGCCTTCCTCCTTTTGCAGCCGAAGAGCGTGCGAGACGTTGACCACCGCACGATCATTGTCCTACATTCTGACACAGTGACAGAATGTAGTATGCAACTATTCTGTCACCGTGTCAATATAGAGTTCGACCCATGAAGGAAGGGTGTGTTGACTTATGTCGAAATGCTCTCGCACTCGTTGCGCAAGATTTTGATCATCTCTTCCCCGTGCTTTTTCCATTGGCACTTGTCCCAATGGCCCTCATTCTCTGTTATATCGCGCATGATTCGGAGTTTCAGACTGCCCTTATCAATCATGTCCTTGAATGTGGATGCCTTGGCAATTGGATTCATATTCGAGAATTTGGAGTTTGTGCTACGTTGAACTAGGCATAGATTGCCAAAGTAATCAACATCGTTGCCAGAGTGATCAACATCGGGTTCTCTCTTGAATGTTCCTTTTGAGGGGTTTTGGGGATACCAGTGCTCGACCGAAGTTCTGAACTCGAAATCGAAATCAACCTCGCCTTGTCTTTTCTCCCAAAGCAGATAGTCCAAGAAGTTGAAAACAATATGCGGTGTGTTGACCCCTTCCGTATGATCTGCATGGCCTGAGGAAACCCATGGTGAGACCGCTTTCACGCCGATGTCCCTGCAGGCTTCTTCAAACCCAACTGGAAGGTAGCGATTGCCGTTTGCGTAGAGCCAAGACAATACAGTGGTTATCCAGCCCATTGTTTTTGGAGAAGTGTACGAAACTCTGTAGCACGCCTGCATCATTAACACTCTTCTAGTGCGCTTATCGCTGCTGCCCCTTTTTAGCAATGATGATTCAGAATAATATGCGCCGCCCTTCTGGCCTCCCTGCTTTTTCAGACTCTTCAAACTCCAAGAGCCATCAAGGGAGTCGCCGGCGAACTCTCGTTTGATGATGTATCGATCGAAGAGGTAACGGCATCTTAGAAGGCATTTGATAAAGTCAGAAGAGAACTTCTCCTTTTCCTTTTGGTCGGAGC
>DBEYOB010000144.1:0-11561 GCA_048173955.1 Coriobacteriales bacterium | reverse complement strand
GCTGGGGCGCACGGCAGCGGGCGGCCGCGGCGCGGCGCGAAAAAAGCCGGCCCGCACCTCCGCGAAAGCGGGGTGCGGGCCGGCTGCGCGTCGATCTGCCGGAGGCGCTACTCGTCGTCGGCCACGTCGGTGATGGCGCCCGTGGGGCACTCGTCCAGGCAGGCCTGGCAGCCGATGCAGGACTCCTCGTCGACGACCGTGGCGACCTCGTCCTCGATCTCAAGGACGCCCATGGGGCAGGCGTCGACGCAGGAACCGCAGGCGGTGCACTCGTCGGTGTCGATAACGGGATGGGGCATGGCGGTCTCCTCTCTCTCCCGGCTCATTCCGGGAAACCCTTGGAAAAGCGGTGGTAGACGCCCCCATCGCGCGTACGCGCGCGCCCGGGAACGTTCGCCGCATAAAGTAGCACGTTTTTCCCGGTGCACAAGCGTCATGCGCCAAATTCCGGCGACCGTCAGTCATCTGTGAGCGCAATGGGCGCGCGACGTGCGGCCCGACCTCGCCCGAAGCCCCTATGGAGCGTCTGTGGAGCGGATTGCCGTGCGATGGTTCCGGCCGTGCGTCGCGCACGGGCGCACGGGTCGCCTGCAGGGACTGCGTGCACGGGCCGCCCGCACGGGCCGCCGGCCGCCGTTCGCCATTGACGCTGCGTTGTCGGACGAAAGTCACACTTTTCCCGGGCAAAGCGTGACTTTCGTCCGACAACGGCATGTCAACGAACGCATTCGGCGCCATTTTGACCCGCTGGTCCGTCTCGCGGCCCGCGCTGCCCCGCTGGGCTGCCTCATGCGGCCGGCCGGCGCTCCTCGGGAACGCCGGCGGCACGTTTGCGCACGCCTGCGCCGGCGCGCCGGTGGCTGGCGATGCGACCTATTGTGAAGCTCGCACAAAACTTACTATGGAGAGACTTAGATTTTGTATCAAGTTGTGCCTGAGGGGATATAATGCACTCGAAAGCAAAACCGGAAGCCTCCGGAGAGCCGCCCAAGGCGGCGCTGCGGCGGGCCCGTCACGAGAAACGAGAGAGGCACATCATGAGCAAAGTCATCGGCATCGACCTCGGTACCACCAACTCCTGCGTCGCCGTGCTCGAGGGCGGCGAGCCCACGGTCATCGTCAACGCCGAGGGCGACCGCACCACCCCGTCCGTCGTGAGCTTCCGCGCCGGCGGCGACCGCATCGTGGGCAAGCCCGCCAAGAACGCGGCGGTCACCGAGCCCAAGAACACCATCTACTCCATCAAGCGCTTCATGGGCCGCTCGTTCGACGAGGTCTCCAGCGAGATCAAGGGCATCGCGTACGACATGGAGCGCGGCAAGGACGGCCGCTGCGCCGTCAAGGTCGACGGCAAGGACTACCTGCCCGAGGAGATTTCGGCCATGATCCTCGGCAAGCTCAAGGCCGACGCCGAGAAGTACCTGGGCGAGAAGGTCACCGAGGCCGTCATCACCGTCCCCGCCTACTTCAACGACGCCCAGCGCCAGGCCACCAAGGACGCCGGCAAGATCGCCGGCCTCAACGTCGAGCGCATCGTCAACGAGCCCACCGCGGCCGCCCTGGCCTACGGCCTCGACAAGAAGGGCACCGACGAGAAGATCCTCGTCTTCGACCTGGGCGGCGGCACCTTCGACGTCTCGCTGCTCGAGATCGCCGACGGCGTCTTCCAGGTCCTCGCCACCAACGGCGACAACCACCTGGGCGGCGACGACTGGGACCAGCGCATCATCGACTGGATGGCCGACAAGTTCCAGAGCGAGAACGGCGTCGACCTGCGCAAGGACCCGATGGCGCTGCAGCGCCTGAAGCAGGAGGCCGAGGAGAAGAAGAAGGAGCTCTCCGCCGCCCAGCAGGTCCAGATCAACCTGCCGTTCATCACGGCAATCGACGGCGTGCCGAAGCACCTCAACTACACGCTGACCCGCGCCGAGTTCGAGCGCATCACCCACGACCTGCTCGAGCGCTGCAAGACGCCCGTCACCCAGGTGCTGCGCGACGCCGGCATGCAGATTAGCGAGGTCAACGAGGTCATCCTCGTCGGCGGCTCGACCCGTATGCCCGCCGTGCAGGAGCTCGTCAAGAAGATGACGGGCAAGCAGCCCAACATGAGCGTGAACCCCGACGAGGTCGTGGCCGTGGGCGCCGCGGTGCAGGGCGGCGTGCTGACCGGCGACGTGAGCGGCATCCTGCTGCTCGACGTCACGCCGCTGTCGCTGGGCGTCGAGACCATGGGCGGCATCATGACCAAGATGATCGATCGCAACACGACGATCCCCACGTCCAAGACCGAGATCTACTCCACCGCGTCGGACAACCAGACCTCCGTCGAGATCAACGTCCTGCAGGGCGAGCGCGAGATGGCGCGCGACAACAAGTCGCTCGGCAAGTTCCAGCTCACCGGCATCCCGGCCGCCCGCCGCGGCGTCCCGCAGATCGAGGTTACGTTCGACATCGACGCCAACGGCATCGTGAAGGTCTCGGCCAAGGACCTGGGCACCGGCAAGCAGCAGCAGATCACCATCTCCGGCTCCACCGCCCTGTCCGACGACGAGGTCGACCGCATGGTGAAGGACGCCGAGGCCCACGCCGAGGAGGACAAGCGCCACAAGGACGAGGTCGAGACGCGCAACCAGACCGACTCGCTGCTCTACTCCACCGAGCAGACCCTCTCCGAGCTGGGCGACAAGGTCTCGGCCGACGTGAAGGGCGAGGCCCAGGCCGCCATCGACAAGGCCAAGTCCGCCCTCGAGGGCACCGACATCGAGGCCATCCGCGCCGCCGGCGAGGAGCTGCGCCAGGTCGGCTACAAGCTCGCCGAGGTCGTCTACTCCGACGCGCAGAACGCCTCCGCCGCCAACGGCGGCACCCAGGGCGCCGGTGCCTCGAACGACGACGTCGTCGACGCCGACTACGAGGTCGTCGACGATGACAAGAAGGGGAACTAGCGATGAAGGTCGACGTCACCATCCCCGACGACGAGCTCGACGAGGCTGCGGGGGCCCAGGGTTCGTCGACCCCCGACCCCGCGTCCGTCCCCGATCCCGCCGAGGCGGCCGAGGCCGACGTCCTCGACGCCGAGTACGAGCCGGTGGAGGGCTCTTCGAAGGCCAAGGCGTCCAAGGCCGACGACGCGGTGTTCTCGATGGCCGACATCGAGGCTGCCCAGGCGGAGGCCAAGGCCGCCAACGAGCGCTACATGCGCCTGCAGGCCGAGTGGGACAACTTCCGCAAGCGCACGGCGCGCGAGCGGGAGGACGAGCGCGCCCGCGCCGCCGAGTCGCTCGTGACGAAGCTGCTCCCGGTCGTCGACGACCTCGAGCGCTCGCTCGACCATGCGGCGAAGAGCGCCCCGGAGGGCGAGTTCGGCGAGTTCGTCGGCGGCGTGCACGCCGTGTACGACAAGCTCGTCGACGTCCTGAGCCGCACGGGCGTCGAGGCGATCGACCCGGCCGGGCAGGAGTTCGACATGAACGAGCACCAGGCCGTCGCCCACATCGAGGACACGACCCTGCCGGAGTCCACGGTCCGCGACGTGTACCAGAAAGGCTACCGCATGGGCGGGCGCGTCATCCGTCCCGCGATGGTCACCGTCTCCAAGGGCGGTCCCGCCCGCGAGGCCGTCGAGCCCTCCGACGGCGGGGAGGCCGAGGGGAACTAGCGCCCCGCACGCCTGTGGGCACGCTGCAACGTGAGACAGACCGCGAGGCCGCGTCGGGGCACCCCGTCGCGGCCTCGCTCGAATACGACGAAGACATTGGAAGGGAGGCGCACCTATGGCGCAGCAGAAGACGCTCTACGAGATCCTCGGGGTCAGCCAGGACGCGACCGACGAGCAGATCAAGAAGGCGTTTCGCTCGCTGGCGGTGAAGCACCATCCCGATGCGGGCGGAAGCGAAGAGGAGTTCAAGCAGATCAGCCAGGCTTACGAGGTCCTATCCGACCCCAAGAAGCGCGCCGAGTACGACCAGGCCCTCAAGTATGGGGCGTTCATGGGCAACCGCGGCGGCGCGGGCGGCGGATCCTACGGCGGGCAGGGGTTCGCCGGCGGCATGGACTGGTCGAGCATCATCGAGAGCATCCTGCGCGGGGAGGGGGCGTTCGGTACCGACTGGAACCCCGACCAGACCGGCTTCGCCGGGTTCAACGGCTGGGGCCAGCCGCGCGCGCAGCGCGGGAGCGACCTCACGATGACCATCGAGGTCCCCTTCGACGACGCCCTGAACGGGGCGACGCGCAAGGTGACCTACCGCATCCCCTCGACCGGGGAGACCGAGAGCCTGACGGTGAAGATCCCCGCCGGCGCCGTCGACGGCGGCAGGCTGCGCTACCACGAGCGCGGCGAGTACGGCACGAACGGCGGCGTGCGCGGCGACCTCGTGGTGACGACGCGCGTCGGGTCGCACCCCTACTTCAAGCGCGATGGGGCCGACGTGCGCATGGACCTGCCGGTCAGCATGTACGAGGCTGCCCTGGGGGCCGACATCGTCGTGTGCGCCCCCAACGGCAAGGAGCTCAAGCTCAAGCTCCCCGCGGGCACCCAGCCCGGCAAGACGTTCCGCTTCAAGGGCATGGGCGCGCCCGACGTGAAGCAGAAGGGCCAGACGGGGTCGTTCTACGTCAAGGTCGTCGTCGACGTTCCGACCGACCTGACCGACGAGGAGCGCGAGGCGCTCGTGCGCCTGCGCGACCGCGACCGGCGCGACATACGTTCGGGAATGAGAAAGGCGAGGTAGCGACATGCCCGTCAACGACGAGGAGAAGAACCGGCCCCTGTACATGATCTCGGTCGCCGCCGAGCTTACGGGCATGCACCCGCAGACCCTGCGCATCTACGAGAGCAAGGGGCTGGTGAACCCGCGCCGCAGTTCGGGCAACACGCGCCTGTACTCGCAGGCCGACATCGAGCGCCTCGACCTGATCGGCCGCCTCACCGACGAGGGCATCAACCTCGCCGGGGTGGTGCGCATCCTCGACATGAAGTCGCAGATGGAAGAGCGCGATGCGGAGATCGAGAGCCTGCGCGACGAGGTGAAGGCCCTGCGCGAGCAGGTCCACGAGTACCGCATGCGCGAGACGATAACCGCCCTGATGCCCTACGGCAAGGAGGGCGGGTCGAATCCCCTGGCAGGGTTGCTGGGGGGAACTCCGTCCGAAGGAGACGGAAAGGACAGGTGATAGACCATGAGGCTTGACAAGTTCGCCATGACCGCCCAGGCGGCCCTGCAGGAGGCCGTGGGCATCGCGTCCGACAACGAGGCGCCCGAGGTGGCGCCCGTCCACCTGCTGAAAGCCCTGCTCGACTCCGACGAGCGCAACCTCGACGCCATCATCGAGCGCGTGGGGGCGGACCCCGCGCAGCTCAAGGCGCTGACCGAGGAGAAGGTCGCGGCGCTGCCGCGCGTGTCCGGCGACGCCCAGGTCGGCATGTCGCGCGAGCTGGCGCGCGACCTCGACCAGGCCCAGAAGCTCGCCGCGCAGATGCAGGACTCCTTCGCCACGACCGAGCACCTGCTCATGGCCCTCGCCGCCGACAAGGGCGACGCGGGCAAGCTCCTCAACGGCGCCGGGGTCACCTCGCAGCGCGTCGAGGAGGCCTACCGCCAGCTGCGCGGCGACGCGCGCGTGACCGACGCGGAGAGCAAGCCGCAGTTCGAGGCCCTCAAGCAGTACGGGCGCAACCTGACCGACCTGGCGCGCGAGGGCAAGCTCGACCCGGTCATCGGCCGCATCGAGGAGATCCGCCACACTATCCAGGTCCTGTCGCGCCGCACGAAGAACAACCCCGTGCTCATCGGCGAGCCCGGCACCGGCAAGACCGCCATCGTCGAGGGCCTCGCGCAGCGCATCGTCGCCGGCGACGTGCCGAGCACCCTGCGCGACCGCGAGATCATCGAGCTCGACATGAGCGCGATGGTCGCGGGGGCCAAGTACCGCGGCGAGTTCGAGGACCGCCTCAAGGCCGTCCTCAAGGAGGTCGAGGCGTCGGGCGGCACGGTCGTGCTGTTCATCGACGAGCTGCACACCATCGTGGGCGCCGGGGCTACCGGCGGCTCGATGGACGCGAGCAACATCCTCAAGCCCGCGCTGGCGCGCGGCGAGCTGCACGCCATCGGCGCGACGACGCTCGACGAGTACCGCAAATACATCGAGAAGGACGCCGCGCTGGCCCGCCGGTTCCAGCCGGTGCTCGTCGACCAGCCGAGCGTCGAGGACACGATTTCGATCCTGCGCGGCCTGAAGGAGAAGTACGAGATCCACCACGGCGTGCGCATCACCGACTCCGCCTTGGTCGCCGCCGCGCAGCTCTCGGACCGCTACATCACCGACCGCTTCCTTCCCGACAAGGCCATCGATCTGGTCGACGAGGCGGGGAGCCGCCTGCGCATGGAGCTCGACTCCATGCCGAGCGACATCGACGCCGCCGAGCGCGAGCTCACCCAGATGCAGATCGAGGAGCAGGCCCTCATGAAGGAGGAGGACGACGCGTCGCGCGAGCGTCTGGAGACCCTGCGGGGCGAGATCGCCGAGGCGCGCGAGAGGCTCGACTCCGCCAAGGCCGCGTGGCAGAACGAGAAGGCGGCCATCGACCAGGTGCAGGCGCTCAAGAGCCAGATCGACGACGCGCGCACCGAGGAGGAGCGCGCCACGCGCGAGGGCGACCTCATGCGCGCCAGCGAGCTGCGCTACGGGACGATCCCCGAGCTCGAGCGCTCCTACCGCGAGGCGGAGGCGCGCCTGCGCCAGAAGCAGGAGACGGGCGGCAGCCTGAAGGAGGAGGTGACCGCCGACGAGATTGCGGCGGTCGTGAGCGCGTGGACCGGCGTGCCCGTCTCGAAGATGATGCAGGGCGACATGGACAAGCTGCGTCATCTCGAGGACAAGCTCAAGGAGCGCGTCATCGGGCAGGACGAGGCCGTGCACGCGGTCGCCTCCGCCGTGCGCCGCAGCCGCGCCGGCCTGGCCGACCCGAACCGGCCGCTGGGCAGCTTCATGTTCCTGGGCCCCACGGGCGTCGGCAAGACCGAGCTCGCCAAGGCACTCGCCGAGTCGCTGTTCGACGATGAACGCGCCATGGTGCGCATCGACATGTCTGAGTACATGGAGAAGTTCAGCGTCCAGCGCCTCATCGGCGCGCCTCCGGGATACGTGGGCTACGAGGAGGGCGGCCAGCTCACCGAGGCCGTCCGGCGCCACCCCTACACGGTCGTCCTGCTCGACGAGCTCGAGAAGGCGCACCCCGACGTGTACAACGTCCTGCTCCAGGTGCTCGACGACGGCAGGCTCACCGACGGTCAGGGCCGCCAGGTCAGCTTCAAGAACGCCATCGTCATCATGACGAGCAACGTCGGCTCGCAGTTCATCCTCGAGGGCGCCCAGAGCGGCGACGCCGAGGCGGCCCGCACCAAGGTCAACGACCTGCTCCACTCGACGTTCAGGCCGGAGTTCCTCAACCGCATCGACGACATCGTGATGTTCAACAGCCTGGGCTACAGCGACATCGAGCGCATCGTCGACCTGCAGCTCGACGACGTCCGCGACCGCCTGGCGCACGAGCGCCTGTCGATGAAGGTCACCCCCGCCGCAATCGACGCACTGTCCATCGGCGGCCTCGACCCCGTGTTCGGCGCGCGCCCGCTGCGCCGCCTCATCCAGAACAAGGTGGTCGACGGCATCGCGAACCTCATCATCGACGGGCGGGTCGGCGAGAACGACGTGGTGCTCGTCGACGCCGACGACAATGGCGACATCGTGGTCGTGCGCGACGAGGAGGCGTCTGCCGCCAACCGCGCCGCCCACAGCGCCCACCCCGAGGACGTGCCCGTCGAACCCGACGCGGTGGAATAGGCGCTCTCAGCCGCGGCCCGCTGCGGGGGTCGCGACGGTGGCAAATGCGGGGCCGGTCCGGTGTACGTGCGACGGACCGGCCCCGCCGTGCGTCCGGCGGGAGCGCCCGACGTGGCGGTGCGTCAGACGGGTGTGGCAATCTGGCGGGGAGCGCCCGGCGGGAGCGCACGGCGCGCGGCGCTTGGCGGGCGGGCCCGGCGGGGCGGCGTGGACGTTTGGGGCGCGAATGCGTGTTTTGAGAAATTTGCTGGTCATTTGACCAACGAGTGCGTGCGTTTTTGGGCGGAGAAGCCGGCCTCGGGAGTTTTCACGCGTCGCATCGGCTTGTCTACCTGGTGTTTTCTAAATCTCCTCGATGCCTGTTGCCGAGAGCCGGGCTTGAGAGCATACATTCGCTGGTCGAATGACCAGCATTTTTGTAGAATCATACATTCAGCAAGAAAATGACCACCTTGCGCGCCGAGCACCGCACGCCACGCCTTGCGCGCCGAGCTCTCGAAGAAAGGTCCGCCCCATGGCTTCCGATTCCGGCCAGACCGACCAGCCCACGCCTGCCGAGCGCGTCGCGGCGCTCGGCCCGATGCTCGCCGATTCTGACCCGCGCGTCCGCAAAAGCGCCGTCATCGCCTTGGGGCGCATGGCGTGCCCCGAGGCGACCGAGGCGCTCTGCCGCCTGCTCGATGACGCGACCGAGGGTGTTCGCGTGCTGACCTGCCAGGCGCTTGGCCGGGCTGCCGATCCCGAGAGCGTGCCGTCGCTCGTCGCGCACGTCCACGACCCGTCGGCCGAGGTGCGCGCCGGCGTGCTTTGGGCGTTCGCCAACGTCGCGGCGCACGGCGGCCCGGGCGGGACGACGGCGGACCCCGCGGTTCGCGCGGCGCTGTTCACGCCCGTCGTCGTGCTCGCCTTTGACCCCGACGACGGGGTGCGCGCCGATGCCGCCGCGGTGCTCGGCACCCTGCGCGACGACCGCACCGCCGACGCCCTGCTCGCCCTGCTCGACGACGCGTGCCCGCGCGTGCGCGCGAACGCCTGCGCGAGCTTGGGCCTGCTCGACGACGCCGCGGGTCTCGAGGCGCTGCTTGCGGTGGCCGAACGCCCCTCCGAAGGGCCTCTCGTGCTCGTCTCGGCGCTCGACGGTCTGGCGCGGCGCGCCGAGCGGGGTTCGATTCCCGCGGGTTCTCCCGCGGCCGCGCGAGCCGTCGCCGCCGCATGCGCGCTTGCGGTGCCCACGATGGGGGAGGGTGCGCCCGCGGGCGGTCTCACCGTGGGGGACGGTAGCGGAAACCCCGGCGACGGTCCCTCTGCGGAGGACGTGCGCGCGACGGCTGTCTGGGCGCTCGGCATGTTCGCCGACCTGCACGGTTCGCGTCGCGGTGAGGTCAGGACGTGTCTGGAGGGCGCGCTCGCGGCCGGCGGTTGGACGACGCGCTACGCTGTCGAATCCCTGGCGCGCCTCCATGATAAGGAGTCGTATCGGGCACTCCGATCGTTTGCCGACGGTTGTGCGTCCGGCGCCGACCCCGATATCGCCCGCGTCCTCGATCGCGCCCTTGCCACGTTCGGAGGGATATCCTAGCAGGTGCCTGCGACGCGTGTCGTGCGACGTGCAAGCAGCGTGCCCAGCGCGGCGTGATCCGCGGCGTCCCGCGCAAGTCGTGTGGGCTTCGTGGTATTTGGCCGCGGACCGTCGGCGCGTGCTATGATTCGACGGCTCATGTGAGGCCTTGGTCGGAAACCAAGCCCACATCTACCCTAAGGAGTATCGCATGAAGAAGGGCATCCACCCCGACTACGTGGAGTGCACGGTTCGCTGCACCTGCGGCAACACGTTCAAGACCCACGCGACCGTCCCCGAGATCACGGTCGAGCTTTGCAACGCCTGCCACCCGTTCTACACGGGCCAGCAGAAGTTCGTCGACACCGGTGGACGCGTCCAGCGCTTCGCCGACAAGTTCGGTGGCGCCGCCCAGGCCGCTCTCGAGAAGGAGAAGGCCGCCAAGGCTGCCCGTGCCGCCAAGAACCTCGAGGCCGAGGCTGCCGCCAGGGCCGAGCGCGAGAAGAAGGCCGCCGAGAAGGCCAAGCGTGCCGCCGAGTACGCCGCCAAGGCTGAGGCCGAGGCCGCCAAGGCCCCCGCTGCTGAGGTTCCTGCCGCCGAGGCCGAGCAGGCCGCCGAGGCTCCTGCCGCCGAGTAACCGGAACTCGGCGCGCGCCTTGCGCGTCGGCAGGATTGCAATCTTTTGCTTGATGAGGAAGCGCCCGGCGGATGTCGGGCGCTTCTCTGTTTGCCGGGCCCATTCGCGCTGCGGCGCACCGCTATCCGCACATTTGCCTGCTGCTCCAACGTCCGACTGCTACTCCAACGTCCGACTGTAGTTCCAACTTCCGGTTGTCTGAAAAATGTCCGGTATGCACGATGAGTCCGAGAGGGACAACGTCGCACAACGAGCGTGGGGAATGCGAAATTGCATTAATGAAAAGCGCAGTTTTCCCCAAATGGTATTTGTCACTTGATTTGGCAGGCAATTAGGGGTGACATTCGTTCATACCGTCTCAATTTTCAAATAAGTCAGGTTTTCGGGGTCAGGTTTTGGGTCGCACGCAGGGCAACATGCTTCCAGCCGCTGCCGCTGTTGGGTCGCGTGGTAGGATGTATCCCGAAACGGCCACTCCGCGACATGTCAGGCGCACCGCGCGCATGCCGCGTGCCTGCCGCATTGCGGTGCACATCTAAAAGGGAGGATTCCGCCATGGACGTGACGCTGCTCTACCACACCCCCAACCCCGAACGCGCCGTCGCCACGGCCGCGCGCCTGTGCTATGCCCCGGTGGGCGGCAAGGAGCTCATGGAGGGGTTGACGCAGGAGAAGATAGAAAAGGTTCTGGGCACCATCATGCGCTCGGGTCATTTCTCGACGCTCGAACATGCCAGCTACACCTTTTCGGTCGAGGGCGTCAGTCGCGCGCTCACCCACCAGCTGGTGCGGCATCGCCTTGCGAGCTTCAACCAGCAGTCGCAGCGCTACGTCAAGTTCAAAGAGGAGCCCGACGTGGTGAAGCCCGAGAGCGTCGCCGCCGACCCCGCATGCTCGCAGCTGTTCGACGAGGCGATCGACGCGGCATGGAAGGCATACGACGCGCTGGTCCAGGCGGGGATCCCGGCCGAGGACGCGCGCTATCTTTTGCCCAACGCCTGCGAGACGAAGATCGTCGTGACGATGAACATTCGCGAGCTGCTGCACTTCTTCGAGCTGCGCTGCTGCAACCGCGCCCAGTGGGAGATTCGCGAACTGGCATGGAAGATGCTCGATCTGGTGCGCCCCACCGCGCCGTTCATCTTCCGGGCCGCAGGCCCCGGCTGCGTGCGCGGCGCATGCCCCGAGGGGAAGATGACCTGCGGCAATCCGTATCCGCGGGCGGAGGAGTACTAGACTGCCCATCACAGCCATGCTCATGGCTCGGGCCCATCTCTCTATATAAGAGAAGGGCAGGAGAGACGGGGTGCCGAGTCATGCGGCACAGTGCGGCGCGGGGCGGCGATGGCGGGTGATGGCGATGGGTCGAGATGTGCAAAATGTGAACATGCCATCATCGGTTGCCATGGCAGCAAAACCCGCGTATAGTACTCCCTCGCGCCGCGCCCCCGGGTGCGGCGGAGGACCTTGAGAGCCGGATACTGCGGAGAGACGCAGGGGAGTTACTAGACAGGCGAGCGG
>DBEYOB010000143.1:0-2270 GCA_048173955.1 Coriobacteriales bacterium | reverse complement strand
GGCGGGCGTGGCCGCGGGGCTGCCGCACGCGTCCGGGGCGGCGGGCGACCCCGCCCTCGTGCTCCCCGTCTACACCCGCCTGTCCGACGCCGAGGAGAACGAGCGCGTGCGGCTCGGCATGGCGGAGCCGGCGACGGTGCGCACCACCGGGGTCGACGACGCGCTGGGCGACATCCACCTGCAGCTGCGCCCGATGGGGGTGAACGACGTCGCGGCGGTGGCCGCGCTCGAGGCCGAGGTCTTCTCCGGATCGCACCACGAGCCGTGGCCGGAGCGCGCCTTCTACGACGACGTCGCCCTGCCGGGCCACATCTGGTGGGTCGCCCACGACCGCGGCGAGATTGTCGGGTACGCGGGCGGCGCGCTGGTCGACGACGAGCTGCAGATCGCCAACGTGGCCGTCGCGGCCGCGCGCCGGGGCGAGGGGATCGCCGGGCGGCTGCTCGCGCGCGTCGCCTACGACGCCCAGATGCTCGGCGCCTCCCGGGCGCTGCTCGAGGTGGAGGACGGCAACGAGCCCGCGCTGCGCCTGTACGCCCGGCTGGGCTTCGGGCAGGTCGGGGTGCGCAGGGGCTACTACGGGCGCGGGCACGACGCCCTGGCGATGGAGGCGGCCCTGCCGCTCGTCGACCCGATGCAGGACCGCGACCGCGAGCCCGCCCCCGCGCCCTCCCTGCGCGCGTGGCCGCCGGTGCCCTGCGAGCGCGACGGGGCCGAGGCGGACGCCCTGCGCGCCGCGGGCGACCTCATACTCGCCGTCGAGAGCAGCTGCGACGAGACCGCCATGGCGGTCGTCGACGGCGCGGGGCGCATGCTCGCCAACGTCGTCGCGACCCAGATCGACTTCCACGCCCGCTTCGGCGGGGTCGTCCCCGAGATCGCGAGCCGCAAGCACACCGAGGCGATCGTCGGGGTCTACGAGGAGGCCATGGGGCAGGCGGGCCGCTCGCTTGGGCTGCGCGGGCCGCTCGACCCCCGCGAGCTCGCCGCGGTCGCCGTGACGCAGGGCCCCGGCCTGGTCGGGGCGCTCGTGGTGGGCATCGCCTTCGCCAAGGGCCTCGCGTGGGCGGCGGACCGCCCGCTCGTGTGCGCGAACCACCTCGAGGGGCATCTGTTCGCCAACCTGTTCGAGACGCCCGACCTGGAGCCCCCCTTCGTGGCGAGCCTCCTGTCGGGCGGGCACACGATGCTTGTGCACGTGCGCGCCTGGGGCGACTACGAGGTGCTTGGCGAGACGCTCGACGACGCCGTGGGCGAGGCGTTCGACAAGGTGGCCAAGGCGCTCGGCCTGGGCTACCCGGGCGGCCCGGTGATCAGCCGGCTCGCCAAGACGGGTAACCCGCGCGCCGTCGACTTCCCCCGCGCGATGATGCACAGCCACGACTACCGCTTCTCGCTGTCGGGCCTCAAGACCGCGGTGATCACCTACATCAACGCCGAGAACGCCGCCGGGCGCGCCATCAACCTGCCCGACCTCGCCGCAAGCTTCGAGGCCGCCGTCATCGACGTGCAGGTCAGCAAGGCCGTCGCCGCCGTGAAGGCGTGCGGGGTCCGCGACTTCTGCGCCGGGGGCGGGGTGACGGCCAACCCCGAGCTGCGCGCCGCCTACGAGAAGGCGTTCGCCCGGCGCGGCGTGCGCGTGACGCTGCCCCCGGCCGACGCCTGCACCGACAACGCCGCCATGATCGCCCTGGTCGCGAAGCGCAGGTTCGAGCGGGGCGAGCTCGCCGACCTGACCGCCGACGCCGACCCCAACATGCCTCTCTAGCGCGGGGGAGGCGGGTATGCGCGCGTTGGCGGGGGCGGGCGCCGCGGTGGGCCGCCTGGGCCGCTACCTTGCCGGCGGCCTCGCCGAGGCCCTGTGGCCGACCCGCTGCGTGGGGTGCGACCGTCCGGGCGAGCTGCTGTGCGCCGACTGCGCCGCGTCGCTCCCCGCCATCGACCAGAGCCTCGCATGCCCGCGCTGCGGCGCCCCGTTCGGCAGCCTGGTGTGCACCGAGTGCACGCGGTGCCGCGAGCGAGACGAGGAGGGGTGGGACCCCGGAGGCGCGCCCGAGCGGGCGGCGCTTCCCGCCGCGCCCTTCGACGACCTGGACGCCGTGCGCTGCTACGGGGTCCACGAGTGGCCGCTCGACCGCCTCGTGCGCGCCTACAAGGACGGAGGGGAGCGGCGCGCCTCGGCGCTGCTGGCGGCGCTCGTCTCCCAGGCGGCGGCCGACGCCGGCCTGGTCCGGGCGGGGCGCGCCCCCGACGCCCTGGCGTTCGTGCCC
>DBEYOB010000142.1:0-57623 GCA_048173955.1 Coriobacteriales bacterium | reverse complement strand
CGTCGGAGGGCGGCCCGCAGGCGTAGCGGCCCCGCCGCGCACAGAAGACCGCCCCTGCTGTCGAACGGGTCTCGGGGCCCGTCCCGACAGCAGGGGCGGCACGAAGCACGTCAGAGCACACGACCAGCGAGGAGCAGCCATCCATGGCATACAAGATTGCCGTACTGACGGGAGGGGCCTCCCCCCTCGAACGCCGCGAGTCCCAGGCGAGTGCCGCCGCCATGTGCGCGGCGCTCGCGGCGGCGGGCCACGAAACCGTGACGCTCCCCTGCGACGGGGCGCTCACAACCGCCCTGCGGGCGGAACGGCCCGACGCCGCATGCATCGCGGTGCACGGCTCCCTCGGGGAGAACGGCTCCCTGCAGGGGCTGCTCGCGTTCCTCGGCATACCCTTCGTCGGCTCGCCCGCGCCGACGTGCCGCGCGCTGCGCAACAGGGCCGCCCTCGCCGAGCTGCTCGAGCTCGCCGTCCAGCGCGGCGAGCTCGAGGCGCAGTCGCCGGCGACGCTGTGCCTTGCGCGCGCCTGCCTCGAGGACATGGGGGCGCTCGACGCGCGCGACCTGGTCGAGGAGCGGCTGCCCGGCGGCTACCCTGTCTGCGTGAAGCCCGCATGCGGCAACGACGCCCAGGGCACGAGCCGCGTCGACGGCCCCGACCTCCTCGAAGCCGCCGTGCGCGGCGCGCTCGCCTTCGACGACGAGGTCGTCGTGCAGGAATGGGAGGAGGGGGTCGAGCTCGCCGTGTACGTGCTGGGCGACGCCGAGGACCTACAGGTCCTCCCCCCGGTCGAGATCGTCCCCAAGGACGGCGCCCTCTTCGACGAAGCGTGCCGCGCGGCGGTGCTGTTCCCGGACGCCGAAGGCGGCGCCGGCGCCCGCGAAGCCCCCGTCGAGATCCACGCCCCCGTGCGCCTGGAATCGCTCGCCGTCGACCTCAGCGAGGCGGAAGCCGTCCGCAGCGAGATCGAGCGCTGCGCCGTCGACGCCTACCTCGCCTGCGGCTGCCGCGACTGGGGCCGCGTCGACGTGGTGTGGGACGGCGGGCGCGCCCGCATCCTCGAGTTCGGGCTGGCGCCCTCGCTCGCCCCGAACGCCCTGCTCCCCCGCGCCGCCGCGGCCGCCCAGATCGAGCTGGCGGACGTCCTCGACGCCCTGGTGCGCATCGCGGTCGAGCGCGGGTAGCCGAGCGTAGGCGGCCGGGCCCGATCGGGCGGGGCGGACGGGGCGGGGCCCGGACGGCTGGGACGAGCGAGACGACCGGGGGGCGCGCGGGGCGGCCGGACAGGGCAGCTGGTTGCGTACGCCATTCGACTTCCTGGGCCGTTCGACTCCATGATTATCACTAGTCAAATTGTTGCCAAAACGGGGCGGTTTGCATGAGCAGACGCCCCGTTTTGCTACCGTTGGGTCCCCATGCGACATTGCGACCTGGGGTTTTCGTCGCACGTTCTCGTCGGAGGCGTCGTCGCCGTGCAAAACCTCCCAGTTTGGCATGCAAACCGGGAGGTTTTGGCAACATTTTATATATTGATTTTAAGCGGCACCCGCGCCGCCCGCCAGCGAGCCCGCGTCGTCCGTCCGCGCCGCCCGCGTCGGCGCACGTCCTCCGCCGCCCTCTTCCGAACCCGCACTGGCCGCGTCAGATCGCCTCGGCGCGCAGCGCCTCGATGGGGCTGCCAGCGTCGACTTTGCGCACCGCATAGGCGCAGGCGAGCCCCACGAGCGCGAGCGCCCCGACCGCAGCGGGAAGCAGCGCCCACGGCAGCAGGAACGGCATGCCGTCCACCGTGCTCGAACAGGCCTGGCGCAAAAGGGCCGACACGGCAAGCGCCACCGGCACCGCCCAGAGCAGCGCGTGCAGGGCGTACATGAGGCACTCGTAGGCAAGCATGCGGTAGAGCCCCCGACGCGTCATGCCGACCGAGCGCAGCACGGCGAACTCCCGCTTGCGCAGCATGACGCTCGTGTGCATGGTGTTGAAGGCACCCGTTGCCGCAATGAGTGCCACAATGGCAGCAAGCGCCCAGATGAAGACCTGCATCGTCGAGAACATCGCGATGTTCGACGACATCTGCGCCGCCACGTTGTCGATGCGCGTGGCCGAGAGGCCCATCGTCGACAGGACGTCGCGCAGGGCGAGCTCGGTGGCGGCAGGGTCGTCCGAGGCGATCCACACCTCCCAGAACGCGTTCTTGAACGCTCCGACCCCCTCCCCCGCCAGGGCGGGATCGGCCGCCTCGAGCACTGAGAGCGGCATGAGCAACGTCGGGACGATCGTCGAGCCGATCCACCACGGGGACTCCTCCACTACGGCGCCAATCTCGACCTCGATGTCGTGCCAGTGCCCCGCACGGTCCGGCTCCTCGTCGGGGCCCGCATAGGCGGCAGGCTCACCGACCTCGGAGACGAGGGTCTCGTACGCCGCGTCGTCGGCCGACGAGCCGGCGAAGACGTCGGCGACCAGGGAGACGGCACCCGTCTCGCCCGAGAAGGGCTCGATCTGGGAGTAGCGCTGCCCATCGTTCGCCTTGACCCGGTTTACCGCCACCGCGACGGGCGCGTCCGGGTCCATGAGGGCGTCGGCGTCGAGGCCCTGCCCCTCGAGCCAGGAGCGGAAGGCTCCGTCCTCCACGAAGCACAGGGTCACGTTGAAAAGCTCGCAGCCCACGCCCGACGCGTCGCGCAACAGGGCGTCGAGGCCCTCCAACATGCCGTCGACGTACGCCCCGAAGGCGTCGCTGTAGACGTCCGGCGTATCCCCGCCCGCGACGCGCACGCCGTCGGCGGAAAGGGAGAGGCCCCAGGCCGCCCGCGTCGCGCCCTCCACGCCCGCGATGCGCGCGCACGCCTCCTCGGAGGTGGGACGGGAGTCGCCGTACCCCTCGACGTCGCCTTCGGTGAACCAATAGCGGATGTCGTAGGAGCCCTCCTGGGCAGCCGCGACCTCGGGGCGCACGGTGGAGAAGAGCGCATTGAGGTAGCCGCCCAGAAGCACCGCCGTGGTCACGAGCACGACGCCCGTCGTGAGCGCCGCGACGGTTGCGCGGCGCGGCTTGGCGTCGCGGCGGAAGCTTTTCGCCGCCACGAGGCCGGGCACGCCGAAGAGGCGTCCCGCAACCCGGCCGCCCGCGGCGGCGCGGCGCGGGATGCGCACGTCGGCAGCGGAGCGTATGGCGTCGATCGCCGTGAACGAGGCGGCGCGCCGGGCCGGGCCGCGGGCCGACAGCATCACCGTGACGGCCGACAGCGCGACGGCGGCGAGCAGCGCGAGCGGCGAGAACGCGAGCCGGAGCTCGACGTCGGCGGGGTTGGCGCCCCACCAGTCGGCGATCCAGGACGAGATGAGCCCCTGGGCGCCCCAGAGCACCGCCGCGGTGCCGGCATAGCCCACGATCACGCCGATTGGCACACCTACCGCCGCCAAGAACGCCGCCTCGCGCAGCACCACGCCCTTGAGCTGGCGTTTGGTCGCGCCGATGGAGCTGAGCAGACCGAACTGGCGCGTGCGCTGCGCAACCGAGATGGAAAACGAGTTGCGGATGAGCATGACCGAGCTCGCCATCACGATGCCGAGCACGACGGTGACGACGCCGAGGAGCGTGATGTAGAAGCCCTGGTTGAACGAGAACGACGTCAGCCTGTTGTAGGAGTCGTTGCCGGACACGGCGCTTTCGGGGGACGAGAGGAGCCCGACCGCGATGTCCACCGCGGCGGCGGGGTCGCACGTCCCGATCCAGGCGAGGTAGAGCGGTCCCTGGCCCTCGCTCTCGCCGTCCTGGTCCCTGCTTTCGCCGTCCTGGCCCCCATCCAGGCCCTGGCCCTCGCCCTCGCCGCCCGGGGCGGATGCGGCTGCCACCACCATGGAGGGCGTCTGCGCGGCGACGGTGATGGCCGGGTAGCCCGCGACATAGGAGCCGAACATCCCGAGCACGTAGGACAGGGGGTTGCTGTTCTCGTAGAGGCCGCACACGGTGAACGTGCGGGGTTCGGCGCCCTCGATGCGCTCCGCAAGCCTGTCGGATCCCTCCTCGGACAGCGTCGTGGTGTGCTGGCCGAGCCGGTTGCCCTCACCGTCGACGCGCATCCCCACGTCGAACGTCACCTCGTCGCCCACCGCGACGTCGAGGACGCCCGTCGTCACGAGGGTCTGCGGCAGCACGACCTCGTAGGGCGACGCGGGCATGCGGCCCTCGGCGAGCCGCAGCGACAGCAGGTCGACGAGCGCATCGGCGGCGCCCTCCTCGGGCGACAGGCCGGCCACGCAGACATAGGGCGTCGCCGTGTTGGCGGGGTTGACGAGCGCGTAGCCCTCGATCTGCAGCGACGCGACCTCGGTGACGAGCTCGGATGAAGACGCCCTCTCGACCGCCGCGGCGTCGGTGTCGAAGGCCGCGGCGTTGTACGTCCCGTTGATGGAGCCCTCGGCCGCCACCACGTAGCCGTAGAGGCTGAGGGCGCTCGTGAGCACCGCCAGGATGAGCGCCGTCGCCAGCGCCACGCCCACCACCGTCACCGCCGTGCGCATCCGGTTGAGCTTGAGCGTGCGCAGCGTGTAGGTTCCCAGGACGTCCATGCTACCTCACCCGCTCGTCGCGCACGATGCGGCCGTCCTCGATCGTCACGATGCGGTCGGCCTGCAGCGCGATGTCGCGGTCGTGCGTGATCATCACGAGCGTCTGGCCGCGCTCGCGGTTCGACGCGCGCAGGAGCGCCACGATCTCGGCCGAGTTCTTGGAGTCGAGGTTGCCAGTGGGCTCGTCTGCCAGCACGATCGAAGGGCTGTTCGCCAGGGCGCGCCCGATGCTCACCCGCTGCTGCTGGCCGCCCGAGAGCTGGTTGGGCAGGCTGTGCTCGTGGCCGGCGAGGCCCAGCGTCGCGACGAGCCCCGCGATGGCTGACGGGTCGGGCTTGCGGCCGTCGAGCAGGACGGGGAGCTCGATGTTCTCGACGACGTCGAGCACGGGCACGAGGTTGAAGAACTGGTAGACGATGCCCACCTCGCGCCGGCGGAAGATGGCGAGCTGTTCGTCGTTGCGGGAGAACACGTCCTCGCCGTTGAGGTAGACGGTGCCCGACGTGGGGCGGTCGACGCCGCCGAGCATGTGGAGCAGGGTCGACTTGCCCGACCCCGACGCACCCACGATGGCGACGAACTCGCCCGCGTCGATCGACAGCGACACGCCGTCGAGCGCGCGGGTCGCCGTCTCTCCCTCCCCGTACACCTTGGTGAGGTTCTCGGCTCTCAGAAGTTCCATCGCTGCCCCTTTCGATCCGGGTGGATGTGACGTTGGCGCCTGTCCCGCGGACAGCGGGCGCACGGCCGCTGCGAATGCCGTCCGCGGCGGGTCCTGCCGCGGACGCCGTTGCGAACCTTTGGCAGAGCCATCGTCCCAAACGGGGCTTGCGGCGCCGTTGCCGTTCCGTGAGAGATTCGTCATATTCGTCATATTGGGCGCACATCGGCGCCTCGCACCCCGCCTACACCACCTGGGAGGGGAAACTCATCGTGAAGCGCGCTCCCCCGTTCGGCCCGTTGTCGGCCGTAAGGGTCCCTCCCTGGGCGCCGACCAGGCAGCGCGCAAGCGCCAGCCCGATGCCCACCGAGAGCGGCGAGGACCCCTCCCCTTTGTAGAATCGGTCGAATATGTACGGCAGGTCGTGCGCGGATATCCCCGGGCCGGTGTCGCTCACCGCGATGCATGTGCCCAGCGCGTCCTGGTGCGCCTCGACACGCACGACCCCGCCCGCCGGGGTGTGCTCCATGCAGTTCTTGAGCAGGTTGGAGAGCGCCTCGCGACTCCAGCCGGCATCCCCCTCGAAACGCTCCCCGCCGGTCGCAAGCCCCACTTCGAGCCGCAGGCCCTTGAGCTCGAACGGGATCCGCAGGGGTTCGGCCGCCGCCTCGACGAGGTCGGCGACGCGCACCTCGGCGTGCGCCATGCGCAGCGTCCCCGCGTCTGCCCGCGCCAGGATGAGCAGGGTCGAGACGAGCCACGACATATGGCCGGACAGGCTGCGCAGGTCGCGCAGCAGCTCGCGGCGTCGTTCCGGGGAGACGTTGGGCCTACCGAGCAAATCGAGGGTCAGGTTGATGGACGTGAGGGGCGTGCGGAGCTGATGCGAGATGTCGGCGAGCGAGTCGGCGAGCGAGTCGCGCTCGCGGCGCAGCTCGTCGGCCTGGTCGCGCAGGCGCACGGTCATCTTCTGGAGCTCGTTGGCAAGGACGGCGAGCTCGCCCTCCTCGTAGTCCGAGAACGACTGGGTGCACGAGGGGTCGCGCAGGATGGCGTCGAGACGCTCGGCAAGCGACGCGACGCGCCTGGATCGGGAGCGCATCGCCGCGAGGCAGACGGCCGCCACCGTCAGGCATGCCATAAACGAGCAGACGAGGCACGCCGCGGCGGCGCGGACCGCGACGAACCCGAGCCCGGTCGACACCCTCACCACAGCCCAGCACACGAGGGCCGCGAGCATCGCGAACGCAAGTGAGACCAGGGCACCGAACAACGCCGGGCGCCGGCGGGCGGCGTTTGCAATCGCCGATGGGACGGCGCCGCGGCGGACGATGTCGGAAACGGGGCGTCGGGAGGCGGCCATCGCGGGCGCCTACTTCGCCACGCGGTAGCCGATGCCGCGCACCGTGGTGATGAGCTTGGGGTTCGAGGGGTCGTCCTCGATCTTGTCGCGCAGGCGCTTCACGTAGACGGACAGGGTGTTGTCCTCGACGTACTCCCCCGCCGCGTCCCAGATCGCATCCGCAAGCTGGGCACGCGACAGCACGCACCCCGCCGCATTCATGAAGGTGAGGAGCAGACGATACTCGAGCGCCGAAAGGTAGAGCTCGCTGCCCGCCTTGGTCGCGACGCCGCGGCCTACATCGAGACGGACGTCGCCGAGCTCGAGCACCGAGCGCTGCCGGCCGGTGCGGCGCAGCACGCTGCGGATGCGCGACACGAGCTCGCGGGGGCGAAACGGCTTCGCCATGTAGTCGTCGGCGCCCATGTCGAGCCCCGCGACCGTGGTGAACTCGTCGTTCGCCGCAGTGAGGAAGATGACGGGGACGCCGCCGCCCGGGCGCGCCTTGGCGGCCGCGCACACCGCGAAGCCCGTCCCCTGCGCCAGCCCGATGTCGACGAGCGCGATGTCGAACTGCTCGTTGTCGAGGAGCTCGCAGGCCCCGTCCTGCGTCGCGGAGCTGCGCACGGTGAAGCCCTCGGCCGCGAGGTACTCCGAGAGGGCGGACACGATGGCAGGGTCGTCCTCGACGACGAGCACGCGGACCGACGGGCTGGTTTGCGGCATGGGACCCCTCCTCGGGCAGGGACGCTTGCACGAACGATTGTAGCGCCCGAAAAGCGCCGAAGGGCACCGGACGGACAAAGATGACAGATGCGTGAGACGCACGGGGCAGGAACGGGGGCGTGAGGGCGGGCGATAGACGGAGCACGGGCAGGACAGGGGCGGGCCAGAGGTGAAGATGGGCCTGGAAAGCAGAATCAATTTTCGAGACAAGTTCAATAATGCGAAAAGTGAGCAGGTCATCTACCAGCTAATATAGTCTATATTACCAGGTAGATGGCTGTTTTTATTTTGCTCAGTTTCGCTATTATTGAACTTTATTTCAATATTTATATTACTTGCCATATGCCGTGTGCCCCGCCCAATTCCGCCATACATGCCTTCGCCGCCGTTCGGAGGCTCGGCGCGACCCTAGCGCATCTGGGAAAACGACGGACGCTCCGCCACCAGGGGGAGCAGGCACTTTCGAAGGGCGTCCCTGCGCTCGGGCCAGTCTTTGATGCGGCGGCACCCCTGCAGGCGGCTCGACAGCTTGCGGGCAATCTGACGTGCGAGAAGATCGAAACATGCGGTCGAACCCAACTGCCCATAGGTCACCTGCATCACGTCGTAATCGAGCGAAACCAGCGAGTTGTTGCGCCGCGCATCGAGCGAAGCGCGGCGTTTGCCGTGCGACTCCTCGCCGTTGTACTCGACTATCAGGCCTGCCTTCTCCCAGAACAGATCGGGGCGGTAGGCGTCGCGCTCGGCGAGGGCGCGCCTGCCGCGGGGCACGCCAATCGCCCCGTTGACCTGCGGTTGGGGCAAGCCGTACCCTCCAAGCGAACAGGGAAGGCAGAGCAACAGCTCCAGGACGATCTCCGCCGGAGAAGCGGCGTCGTCGACCGCATGCTTCAACGCACGCCGGACTTTTTCGAGCCCGCGCACCTTGAAGCTGGCGTTAACCGACCTCAGGCATGCAAGCTCCTCATCAAGGCGGGCGACCGTGGCAAGGGGCTCGAGGGCAAACGACACGCACCTCCCCTCATCGGTCAGGACGTACGACCCGCAGAGGGCCGAGGCGTAGTAGGCGATCTCCGCAGGCTCGAGCGACGGGGCAATCTGGACGAGACACTGGGCGGGCGAGCTCACGAAAAGACCTCCCCCGGCATCGAGGATCGACTCCCCGGTCAGGACGGTGTGTGATGCATGAACGACTGCATGGGGAACGCGGCGCCGAACACTGTCCAGCGGGGCGAGGAGATGGAGCGGTCGGGCGAACCCCGCGAGGCGCCCCTCGAGCATCTCGGCCAGCTCGCCGACACGCGGCGCACATTCGTACAGGTCGTCGGGATAGGCTCGTCCGGGGGCGGCGGGCGCCGAGAGGACCCCTTCGAACGTGGCGGTCCGGCAGCATCTCAGCCGCTCGGCGCGATACGACTCCCAGAACTCCATCGAAGATCGACCGTATAGGCACAGCGGCATGGCTCGCCCCCTCCCCTTCCGTCGGCTCCAGACGCCCGCCGGACCCGTCCCCTCCCCCGGACGCCAGCGGCCCCCTCCGCGCGACGCCCGTGGAACGCCCGTTATACCCGCCGGTGGCGGAGGGGCTTTCACCGGGCGTCCGCCTCGATGGAAACTCCTTGGAAGGAACGGCATGACGGCAGCGGTGGCGCGCTTTGCCGTACCATGCAACTAGCAGGGAAGGCGCCGCACCGCCGCGCGCCCGGCACCGTCGCACCGAAGGAGACTCCCGTGAACCTCGCCCAGGCAATAGAGCATGCGAACGCCCTCTCGTTTCCGGGCTTCTTCAGCGACGACGCGACGCTGACCTCCGACCGCGAGAAGAACGAGGAGGCCATCGGCCTGCTCATGAAGGAGTGGATGGACGCCCCCGCCGGGTCGGAGCCGTTCCCGTTCGACCTGGTGCGCGACCTTGCCGACCGCAACCGCGTCACATGCGACGCCTACGGCGCCGACCGCCTGCGCGACATGCGCGGGTCGAACCTCGCCCGCAGCCTCTCCGACGACGACCTGGTGCGCGGCGTTGCCGCGATGCAGCACCGCCCCGCATCCGACGTGCGGCGCGAGGCAGGGCCCGGTTTGAGGGATCTGGGCGTCGCGTACACGAGCGTCCCGGTGTCGGGCATGGTGGCGGGCATCGATATCGAGACGACCGACCGCTTCCCCGACCGGGGCTACATCGTCAACGTCGGCCTGCAGTTCATCGAGCTTGCGCCGAACGCGACATCCGACCGCGGGTACGTGGCGTACTGCGGCATCCCCGAGGAGTACCGCGACAAGGGCGTCCCGCTCGCGGACATTCACCACATCTCGTGGTCGGACCTGGACGGCAAGAAACCGTTCCGCGAAAACCGCGAGCTGCAGAGGGCGATCCTCGCCTCGCTCACCGCCTACCCGTTCATGGCGCACAACGCGGCGTTCGAGGATTCGTGGTTCATGCTGCACCTCGACGGCTACGCCGAGGCACGCAAGGCGGGCAAGGTCGTCCCGATCGACACGCGCGACATCTGCCGCCGCGTCGACCCCGAGACGAAGCTGCTGCCCCGCGAGGACCGACCTGCTACGCTCGAGAACTGGGCACGACGCCGCGGCACCCTGAAGGCGGACGAGAAGGAGCGCCACCTGGGGCTCGACGACGTGAGCCTCATGCTGCGCACCGTAATCGCCGAGTTCAAAGAGCGCAACATGTTCGCGTAGACGCGCAGGCACGTATGCGCCGGCACACCGGCGCGTGGGCGAATCGGCGTGCAGCGAGCGGGCAGCGGGCAGGCAGACCGATGGACGGTGATTCAATATCGAAACAAAGTTCAATAATCGGAAAAGTGAGCAAATCGCGATAAGGTGTCTACCAGCTAGTATAGATTATCTTCCCAGGTAGACGACTTGCTCGGTTTTCCCATTATTGAACTTTCTTTCTTAATTGACTTTTAGGTCCGCTTGGATTCGCTTACCGCGCCTCGCGCGGATTCGCTTGCCGCACCTCGTGCGCAACAACGATGCCCGCCGAGACGCAACGTCCCGGCGGGCATCTTGGTCGTGCGCTGCCCTAACCCCCAAGCGGCGGGGGTGCTCTAGGCCCTTAAGACCGGTTGGTCGAAAGGTTTAGGCGCCCATGATGAAGCGGACGGCGTGGCGCGCCTCGGTCATCGTGCGGCCGCACGCCAGACCCGGGTAGAGCTCGGGGTACACGCCGCTGAAGAAGCTGCCCGAGCAGTCGCCGGCGGCGTAGAGGCCCTCGATCACCTTGTTGGCGCGGTCGATGACCTGCATGTCCTTGTTGATCTTGATGCCGTCGCCGGTCGTCAGGATGCAGCCGCCGGTCGTGATGCCGTAGAACGGCGGGGTGGTGAGGGTCGACAGGCGGTAGTCCTCCTTGCCGAAGTCCTCGTCGACGCCGCTCTCGGCGATCTCGTTGTAGCGCTCGACGGTGGCCAGGAACGCGTCGACGGGGATGTTGAGGCCTTCGGCGAGCTCTTCGAGCGTATCGGCCTTGACCAGAGTGCCCTCCTCGGCCATCTGGTCGAAGGTGCCGCCCTCCTCCATGTACATGTCGCGCATGATGATGGTGAGGCTCGCGCAACCGAGCTTGTCGAACTTCACGACGTCGTCGCAGAAGTTGGCGTCCCACACGGTGTGCCAGGTGCCGTTGGTCTGCTGGCTCGAGCAGTTGACCGACCAGTCATAGGGGCCGGACTCGTTCATGAAGCGCTCGCCCTCGGCGTTGACGCGCAGGAACGGCTGCGAGGAAGGGTTGAACTGGCCGGTGTGCGGGAACTTCCAGCCGCCGGTCTCCTCGTCGCGCACGAAGCCGCAGGGGGTGCCGGGCTCGGTGAGGCCGCGGTCCCAGATCATGCCCGTCGGCTCGACGTCGCGCTGGGCGCCCGCCCACATGGCCGCCTTGATGCCCATGCCGGTGTTGAGGGTCCAGCCGTCGGTCGAGGTGGTGTTGCGGACCAGCAGCGGGTTCAGCGCCTCGAGCATCTCGTAGTTGCCTGCATAGCCACCGGTCGTGAGCAGGGTGTTTTTGGCGTTGATCTGCACGTAGCCGTCGGGGGTGGCGAAGATGGCGCCGGTCACGGGGCCGTCACCGTCGCGCACGAGCTTGACGAGGTCGTGCTCGTAGTTGATCGCATAGCCCTTCTGCTCGATGTAGTCCTCGAGCAGCATGTTGCGCGTCATGCTCGCATACTCTTCGGGGCAGTCCTCGCGCGCGTTAAAGTTGTGCTGCGTGGGGGCGCAGAAGTAGTGGCAGCCGCCGGCGCCCTGCTCGTTGCCGGTGTTGGTCTCAAAATAGACGTCGTAGCCGTAGCCGTCCATGATGTCGACGAGCCAGTCGCTCATCTCGGCGGAGTCGTCGATCCAGGTCTTGATGACGCGCTGGTCGACCTTGCCGTTGGCGTAGCGGGTGAGGTCGTTGAGCATGAACATCGGGTCGGCCTCCTTGCCGGCCTCGACGCACTGCGTGGAGTTGCACACGCCGTACCAGTTGCGCGTGGTGCCCAGGACGCCGGTCTTCTCGCAGACCATGAAGTTCAGACCCGCGTCGGCGGCGGTGGCGGCGGCGACCATGCCGGCGTTGCCCGCACCGATGATGAGCAGGTCGGTCTCAAGGGTGCTCGCGATGTCGGACGAGGCAATCTCAGGCGCGGTGCCGAGCCAGTCGATGTCGTTCATCGGCTCGACGCCCCAGGTGGGGGGCTCGTGGGTCTGCGCGTAGTTCTGGACGTCGCCGGGGTTGCCCTCGGGCTCGGCGGCAGCGGCATCGTCGGCGGGAGCCTCCTCGGAGGCCTCCTCGGCAGATTCCTCAGCGGCTTCGTCGGCAAAGGCGCTTGCGGCCAGTCCGAGCGTGGCGGTGGCGGCAGCGGCGCCGGCGACAAAGTTCCTGCGGGTCATTTCCATACGTTGACACGCCCCTTTCAAGGGATGACGGAGATGGAACGAACGGGATGCACTGTAGGTCCCCGAGCGTGTCCGGGAGTCACCCGCGCAAGGGTATCTTTCCGTATCGCCTGGTAGGGCGCTCCTTTTGCAGACGCGGGCAGATCGTGCACGCCGTCCCGCCATGCGCCGGCAACCCGGCGGCGCACGGGTGAAACAATCCTGACATATCGTCAAACGGCCGTCCTTCCATCGCGGCGCGGCGTCACCCCCGGAAGGGTATTCTAGCGTCCGCCCAGGCAGATGGGCATAGTGACGGGATTGGCATCGCGGGCGGACCGCAACCTCTGCCCATTTGGGTTGGAAGCGTCCGGCACCGGACGTGCCCGTGGCGCCCGCACCCGCACTCGGGAGTTCCAGAAACTCCATGAGGGTGTTCTCCCCAATCCCGCCATGCGCTAACGTAGCCGAAGGAGCCGGGCGACGGCGAAAGAGACACGGCGGCGGAAGAGGAGACATGGAGCAGACCTCGATCTGACGCGGGCATGCGCAGCCCCTTGCGCTTTTCGTCCGCTGCGGCATCGCCCTGGCGGTCAACGTCTACCTCATCTGGCTGCTCAACAACGGCGTCTTCCCCACCACGAGCGCCACGTTCCCCCTCGCACGGGAGTTTCAGACCGCGTCGGGCATCCTGCTCGCCCTGGTCGTGGTCTTCGCCACGCGCCGGCGTCCGCAGCTCGTCGACCCCCGTCTGGCCGCCGTCGGGGCCGCCGCGCTCGACGTCGCCGGATCGGCGCTGCTCGTGGCGCTCCCCGCCAGCGCCGCAGGGGTGACGGCCGGTCTCGTGCTGTCGGCCGTCGGTCGCTCGTGGAACTACTACCTCATCGGCGTAACCCTCACGCTGCTCGGACCGGGCAAGCAGACGTTCGCCACCGTGACGGGCTCGGTGCTCGTATCGACGCTCGTCACCTCGGTCGTCCCCGCCCCCGGCTATGCCGCCTCGTCCGTCTTGCTCGCGATAGGGGGCCTCGCCGGGCTCGCGCTGCTGTTCGGACCGACGTGCGAGGGCCTCGATCGCCTCAGGTCGGGACAGGCCGTGCAGGACCTCGCCGTCGCGAACCCGCAGTCGTTCCTCTCCCCCTCGCACCAGGTCTACGTGCTCATGTTCATCTTCTCGATGGCGTTCGGCTTCGCGCTTTCGCTCAACATCGTCCTGTACACGCCTGTGACGAGCTCGTTCGAGCTGGTCGCCGTGGCCGTCGTGGCGGCGTGGTTCCTGCTGGCGCCGTCGAGACCGTCGCGCGAGGACGGCCTGTTCTACGTCTCCGCCCTGCTCGTCGTCGCGGGGTACCTCGCCGTCCCGCTCGCCGACCTGGGGGTCGGCCAGATTGCCAACGGCCTGCTCTACGCCGGCAACCGCTGCTTCTCGATCCTGTCCTGGGTCGTTCTGGCGGCCCTCTGCGCCCGCAACCGTTCGGGCGCCCTGCTGGTGCTCGCCTGCAGCAACATCGCCACGGGTGCCGGGACGTTTGCGGGGGCCGACCTGGGGCATCTCGTCAACGCGCTGCTGGAAGTGCGTCCCGAGGCGTCGTCGCTGGTCGTGGGAGCCGTGGTGCTCGCCCTGTTCGCATATGTGCTCGTGGGGCTGCGCGGCTTTTCGATCTCGACGACGATACGCGGCATCGTGCCCGCCGTGCCCGTGAGCGTCCCCGAGGCGGCCGCATCATCGCACGACGGGCAGCTCGAGCGGGCATGCCGTCGGCTTGCGGAACGCGGGGGCCTCACCGCCCGCGAGGAGGAGGTGTTGGCCCTGCTCGCCCGCGGGCACAACAGCCGCCACATCCAGGACGCGCTCACGCTCAGCTACAATACCGTGAAGACGCACGTGAAGCGTATCTATCGCAAGCTCGACGTCCATTCGCAGCAGGAGCTCATCGACCTGGCGATCGGCTCGGCCGATGAGGGAGAAGGCAGCGGGCGGAAACGCCCGGACGGCGCATAGCGGGCAGGCGGCGTGCGGCGGGCGGACGGCGCGCGGCGAAACGGAAACGCCTACCTTGTCCGTGGCCGCAGGGCCGCCTCGCGCAGCGCCGCAATCCGCTCGAGACAGGCGGGCACCGCGCCGTCGGCGTTGGAGCCGATTTCGAATGCGCAGTGCGGTTTGAGCTCCTCCATGGCGTTCGACACAGCGACCGAGAGCGGCAGGGCCCGCATCATGCCCAGATCGTTCAGGGAGTCGCCAAACGCCGCAACCTCGTCGGGGGCGGCGCCGAGGTGCCCCATGACCGCGCGGATGCCGTCAATCTTGTCCACACCCTTCACGAGCACGTCGATCCAGTTCGCGCCGCACGGGGCGAAGCCGAAGCGGTCTCCCGCGACGGGCTCGAGCTCGCGCACGAGCTCGCCGGCATCGCGGCGGGCGATGAGGGCGACCTTGGCGATCGGACCGTCGAAGAGACCCCGGTCGAGGGGGCGCACCTCGGCGTGCTCGAGGCTCTCGATGCAGCTGCGAGCAAAATCGACATCGAGGTCCATCAGGTAGGGCCCGTCGGCGCCGAACACGACGAAGGCGGCCGGCTGCGAGCAACACCGCGTGGCGTCGAGCAGAGCCTCGACGTCGTCGCGGGCGTATTCGCGATGCGCGACGCGGACGCCGCCCGCCACGACGTCCATCCCGTTGCCGGCAACATAGTCGATGCGGTCGAGCAGATTGCCGAAAAAGCCGCGCAACGCCGCGACCGTCCGCCCGCTCGTGGGGACGAACCGCACGCCGGTCGCCTGAAGACGGTCAACGATCTGGGAGGTGCGGGGCGGCAGGAGGTGGTCGGCGGTGAGGAACGTGCCGTCGAGGTCGGTGAAGACCGCCTTGAGGCGGAGGGCATGGCCGAGAAGGTCGTCGAGACCGGCGCGGACGACGGGATGCGGGGTGGCAGACTGCGGGACAGCGGGATGCGCAACCGAGGGATGCTGCAGGGCGGATGCACCGGGCGAGGCGGTCGACGCCGCAGTCGACGCTGCGATGCCGGAGGCGTCCGGCTTCGCGGACGGCACCGAGCAAACTGACCCGTGCAGACCCTTTGTTCCCGCAGACACCCGCATCGCGCTCCCTTCGTCGACAAATACCGTGACGAGCATAGCGAACCCTGCGGAAAACGGACCGCCAACCGGAAAATGGCCGGAAAAGCCACAGTACGAAGGGAGGGATGTATGGGCAGAGATGCGCACAAGCAGGGGCGCGCGGCGTGCGATTGACAGACCGGCAGGTTGGAAGGTTGGCGGACAGGCCGGCGATGGGAGGGCGGGTCGGTGATGGGCGGGCAAACTGCACAGCCAAACCTGTCCCTCCCGTGGCTGCACCTAAATTGGGGCACATGTGTGCAAAAGCACGTCGAGTGAATTATCGCGCTCGCATGTCGAAGGTATCATTTCCACTCGTTTGTAAATCAACTTTCTATTAAGGAAAAAACAACTTCAGTTTTATTACATTTCAAGTTGAAAAGCACGAATTTCGAGGGCTCGCCTGAATTCACTCGTCGCACATTTGCACAGATTCGCCGCTACTTGGATTTTTGATTTCTCGCCTCCCCTTTTTTTGATTTCTCGCCTCCCCATCCTCGCCGGCCGATTCCCGTCTTTCCGCCCCGCAGCGCCGCAGCGCCGCAGACCCGTAACGTCACGGACCCGCATACAGCGCGATATACGAAAAGGGCGACCCCTTGCGGAGCCGCCCCTCAGCATCAACGTTGAAGAAGTGCTTACCGGCTAGCGCCAGTGCCCGTTGCTCTTAGAGCTTGCGGACGTTGCTGGCCTGCAGCTTGCCGTTCTGGCCGGTCGTGATGTCGAACTCGACCTTCTGGCCCTCGTCGAGGGTCTTGAAGCCGTCCATCTGAATCTCGGAGAAGTGGACGAACAGATCGTCGCCGTCCTCACGGGAGATGAAGCCGTAGCCCTTGTCCGGATTGAACCACTTAACAGTGCCCTGAGCCATGTCTTGCCTTTCTTTCTTACCCCGCGAGGGGCAAACCAGGCACAACCCCCTTGGGATTGTGCAGAACTGCACGGCCATGTGACCGCACGGAGATATACTAACCGTTCATCAGGCAAAATAGGTCGAGAGCGCCAAACTTTTCGAGATTTCCCTACCAACGGGCACCGCCATCGCAGGTTGTTCACAACCCGAGCAGCCCGTTGAGTTCGGAGCGCGTGTGGATGCCCATTTTCTCGTAGATATGGCGCGTATGGGCCTTGAGCGTTCCGGGTGCGATGAGCAAGTTCTGGGCGATTGACTGGTTGTCCTTGCGGCGCGCCAGCTCGCGCAGCACCTCGTCCTCGCGCGGAGTCAGGCCGTACGTCCTCGACAGCTCGTCGCAGCGCTGAGACAGGCGGTCCGCCTCCTCGCCCTCCTCGCCGAGCGACGGCCCCTCGAGCACCCGTATGCCCCACCGTGAGGTAAGCTCCCGCTCGGAGAAGAGCAGCAGGAACGAGACGACCAGCGCGATGCATACCAGAACGCTCGTCACGACACCGCCCGTCTGCCCGACGCCCGGCATGCTGCCCAGCAGGCGCGTGGTTCCATTGCCCGCAACGATGAACGCCTGCATGGCATCCATCGCCCCAAAGAGCGCGACAACGGCGACCCCGCTGCGTTTGGCAATGTCGTAGAGGAGCACGCTCGCCACCAGATTCACGAGCGTGTATGCAATTGAGACGAGATATGACGACACGACGCTGCCGAGCAGACCCTCGACCGGCATGAGCAGAAGGCCGCACAGCATCAGGGGAACCGGGGCGCGGCACATCGCCGCCACGTCGACGCGATGGGGGAAGAAATATGCGGCGACGAACACCACGCCCATGACCAAGGCTGTCGAAAGCGACGAGTGCTGGCCCGCACCGGGGGCAAGGGTCTCCTGCCGTATTCCATAGGCGAACGAGAACACCGCCACAAGCGCAACGAGCTTCCAAGGGAAGACATAGCGCGGGTAACCTGCCCGCTGCCGGTCGGCAGGAGCAAGCGATGCGTTGGAGACGTTGACGAGCGCCAGCGCCACGACGGGCAGGACGATCAGGACGAACGCCATGCGCGTCGGGTCGCACGGCTGGAGCAGCCAAGCGAGGATCGAAGCAAGGACGCGCGACCCCGACAGATACAGGACGATGCGCAGGATGCTCACGCCGGCAAACGCCTCGGCGTTGAGGAGCAGGAAGCTCCCGTACGCCGCCCCGCCGAGCAGCGATGCGGGCACGACCAGCCACGAGGGCAGTTCCAGCCATGCACCGGCGCAAAACGCCACCGAGGCCGCCAGCATGCCGGCAAGCGTGAGCGCATAGGCCGCCCTGCGTGCGGCGTAGGGCACCAGGCGACGCGCGAACAAGGCGATGAGCACGCTCGCCGCAACGTACCCTATGTCGAACACGGCATGGGGCAGCGGCGCGGCGTCCATTCCCACGGCGGGTTCCACGAAAACCAGCGACAGCCACGCGCGCGCGAACGCGACTCCAAAAAACGCGAGCGACACGGCACCGACCGGCAATATGGCATGCTGCAGACGTTTCATCATGGGGCTATTGTACGGCATGGGCAGTCTCTGCGCCGCGATACATTGCCCAAACGGTGGGACGGGGCGGGCATGTGCCCGCCCCGTCCCCCGGAGGGTTCCGGCAATCCTCACCCGCAGGGGGTTTCGCGCTTGCAGCCCCTCCCCTACCGGCTCACCCTTGCAACTTCGCGCCGGTTTACCCTAAAGGCTCGCCACGTAGCGGCCCACGTAGTAGCCGCTCGCGATTGCGCG
The DNA here is from genome assembly GCA_048173955.1 of Coriobacteriales bacterium. Taxonomy (GTDB): domain Bacteria; phylum Actinomycetota; class Coriobacteriia; order Coriobacteriales; family UMGS124; genus CAZUFB01. Next base: position 39,652 of record DBEYOB010000142.1, on the reverse strand, counting down.
ACCGATGGAGAGGCCTTCGATGTTCATCGGGTAGTCGACACCGCCGAAGAACTGGCCCGAGGCGTTGCCCGCGGCATAGAGGCCAGGAATGAGCTCCCAAGAGGTGTTGTAACACTGGCCGTTGCCGTCGCACTCGAGGCCGGAGAGGATGGCCGAGGTACGGATGCTGCCGCGGGGCACGGCGTAGTAGGGCGGCTCGCCCATGGGAGCGAGATACATCGGGTCCTTGCCGAAGTCCTCGTCGGCGCCCTTCTCGCACAGCTCCTCGTAGCGGGTGATGCTGTCGACGACGGTCTGGACGTCGACGGGCTCGATGCCCCACTCGTTCGCCTCGGCATAGGCGTTCATGGCCTCGGCCAGGCCCTCGAAGGTGTCGGCCGTGACCCACTGGCTCGGGTCGACGTCGCGGTAGGCGTTGTGGACCGAGATCTCGTAGGGGTTGGCTGCCTGCCATTCCTCGACATAGTCGGCCCAGTTGCTCGGGACGATCGACCAGACCTTGGCGCTGTAGACGTTCTCGTAGCCGTTCTCGGCAAGCATGGCGCGCTGGTAGTTGTTGAGGTAGCCCATACGCCCGCCGCAGTTCTCGTCCATGAAGCGGCGGCCCTTGGTGTCGAGGAACAAGAACGGCATCTCGAGGCGGACCGGGGCGCCCTCACCGTGGATCATCTTGGTGTGGTTCACGCCGGTGAGCTGGGCGCCGGCCCACATGCCCATCGCAAAGCCGCTGCCGTCGCGCAGGGCGACGCCCGCCTGGAACCCCTTGGCGTCGGGGCAGTAGTAGTCGCGCATCTCGAGGTTGCCGGTATAGTCGCCCGTGCACAGGATGACGCCCTTGGCGGCGTTGACCAGGATGTAGGTACCGTCCTCGCGCTGGCCGATGGCGCCGCTCACCGAGCCGTCCTCCTCGACCTTGAGCTGCACGGCAGGCGTGTCGTAGTAGAACACGCAACCCGCAGCGGCCTCCTGCTCGGCGATGACCTGGGCGGGGTCGTTGTGCGCACCCTCGAGGTGGAAGTAGGTGTTGGCGTGGAAGAACATGTCGTAGTGGTTGTAGCTGATCGAATAGTCGTAGGGCTGCGACTCGAAGCCGCCCTCGGCGCCCGCCTGCTCCCACCAGGCCAGGGCCTCCTGGCCGGTGCGCGCCCACATCTCGACGAGCGCGCGGTTGGAGCGGAAGTCGCTCTTCCAGTTGATCATCGACAGGCAGGCCTGGATGGCCGCCTCGTCGGTCTTTTCGAGGTCGATGCAGGCAGCCATGTTGCCCGTGGTGAAGGGGATGCTCGTGTTCTGCAGGCATGCGACGGTGGCACCGGCCTCTAGAGCGGTGTGGATGGCGGAGAGGCCCGCCTCGCCGGCGCCCACGACCACGACGTCGTAGTCGACGGTCTCGGCGAAATCGGTGATGGGCTCGGGCTTCACCAGGAAGCTCGGGACGGTGAGGTTGCCCTCGGCGTCGGTAACCTCCTCGGCGGCGACAGCGTGGGTGAGCGGCAGGGCGCTCGCAGCGACGCCGGCGGCGGAGAGAGCGGCGGCGCCCTTGAGGACGTCGCGGCGGGTCACGGCGGAGGACACGGCGTTTTCGGTGGTCATGGGGCATCCTTTCCTGGTCGGGCCGCACGGTATGGCTGCCGGGCGACCGTTTTGCGGCACGGACGTCTCTCCGTGCCCCGGATGGCGCAGGCGGCGCCGGGTGGGCCGCAACGCCGACGTGCTGCCCACCACGATGCCTCACGACAGCCCGGAGCGCATCGATCTGGCGGTGTATCTTGCTAAACCGTGGATAAACCCAGGAGAAAGCGCTGGTGCGGGCAGGTATCGAAAAAATGCAAGGGAAAGATGCGGCCAGACCGCGAACCCCCGTCCGCCGTCCGTTACCTCCCGTCCAGCCCGAGCAGGCGGGACAGCTCGTCGCGGCTGTGGACGCCGAGCTTCTCGTAGACGTGGCGCATATGGACCTTGAGGGTCCCGGGGGCGATTACCAAATCGCGCGCGATGGCGTCGGTCTGCTTGCGCCGCGCCAGCTCGCGCAGAACCTCTGCCTCGCGCGACGTCAGCCCGAAGGCGCGCGCAACCTCGTCGCAGCGCAGGGCAAGCCGATCGGGGCTGGAGCCTTCGTCGAGCGATGCGCGAGAGAGCACCTCGATGCCCCAACGCGCAGAGAGCTCACGCTCGGAGAACAGCAGGAAAAACGCCGCAACCAACACGACGCACACCAGGCCGCCCACCACCCCGCCGGAGACAGCGCTACCCGGCAGCGCATGCTGGGCGGCACGCGACACGAATGACCCGGCCACCACAAACCCTTGCATCGCGTTGGACGCGGCAACGAGCGGCGCGACCGGCACCCCGGTGCGCTTCGCCATATCGTAGATGAGCACCCCCATCGACATGGTGGCGAGCGTGTACGCAATCGAGATGAGGTACGACGAGACCACCTGGCCGAACAGCCAGCTTGTGGGCATGAGAAGAAGACCGCAGGTCATAAGCGGGGCCGGCGCGCGGCACAGGGTCGCCACGTCGAGCCGGCTCGAGAAGAAGTAGGCGCTGAGGAACACCGCCCCCATGGCGAGCGCGGTAGAAAGAGACGCATGCTGGCCCGCACCCTCCGCAAACGCCGCGCGGTGCAGCCCGTAGGCGAACGAGAAGATCGCCACAATCGCGACAATCTTCCACGGGTACGAGAACGGTGCCCACACCGTCGGCTGCCGGTCAAGGGCGGGAAGGGACCGATAGGCCATGCGCCCCAGACCGACGGCGAGAAACGGGAGGACGGCAAGAAGGACGGCAAGGCGCAGCCCGTCGGCCGTCTCGAACAGAAACATCAGAAACGACGAGACCACGCGGGTGCCCGACAGGTACAGGACGATGCGCAGCAGGCTCATGCTGGCATATATCTCTGCGTTGAGCAGAAGGAACAGCGCATAGGACGCTCCGCCGAGCAGGGAAGCGGCCACTTCGAGACCGTCCGGCAGCCCGCCTCGCAGCCCGACCGCGAACACCGCCGAAACGGCGGCCATCCCGCACAGCGTCGCCAGATGAGACCACCTCCCGCCGGACAAGGGGACCAGGCGGCGGGCGAAGCAGGCGACGGCGCAGTTTGACAGCGCGAAGGCGACATCGAAGAGGTCGTGGGAAAGGGGCGCCGCGACGGCGGCGCCCGGGTTCACGAACACGAGGGTGACCCAGATGCGAGCGCACACGACGCTGAGGAAGACGGCGACCAACGGGTTCGATACCGCGAGACGCCGCAGGCAAAGGCCCCCGACGCCCGGTAAGCCGGGGGCGTCGGGGGCCGAATCGGAACCAGGGACATTCGATGTGGGCGGCGAAGTCTTCATACCGCCCATTGTACGCAGGGACGGCGAGAACCGCAAAGCCTTTCCCGGACGATCGGCGCGTCTCTCGAGAGATTCCCTCTCGCGCGAACCTTGCCGAACGGGAACAGCGGTCTTACAGGCCTGCCACGTAGCCACCCACGACGTAACCGCTCGTGATGGCGCGGCCGATGGAGAGGCCCTCGATGTTCATTGGGTAGTCAACACCGCCGAAAAACTGGCCCGAGGCGTTGCCCGCGGCGTAGAGGCCGGGGATGGGCTGAAGGTCGGCGGTGAGACACTGGCCATTGCCGTCGCACAGCAGACCCGACAGGATGGCGGGCACGTTGTTGCTGCCGCGGGGCACGGCGTAGTAGGGGGCGGAGTCGATCGGCACCATGTACATCGGGTTCTTGCCGAAGTCATCGTCGGCGCCGGCGGCGCACAGCTCGTTGTAGCGGTTCACCTGGTCGACGAAGGTCTGGGTGTCGATCGGGTCGACGCCCCACTCGTTCTCCTCGATGTAAGCGTTGATGGCGGCGCACAGATCCTCGAGGGTGTCGGCCTGGAGCCACTGCTCGGGATCGACCTCGCGGTAGGCGTTGTTGATCGAGATCTCGTAAGGGTTTGCGGCCTTCCACTCGTCATAGTAGTCGCGCCAGTTGTTGGGGACAATCGCCCAGAACTTCGCCGCAAGGCTGTTGGTGAACCCGGTCTCGGCGATGTACTTGCGTCCGTAGTTGTTGAGGTAGCCCATGCGGCCGCCGCAGTTCTCGTCCATGAAGCGCCGGCCCTTGTTGTCGAGCAGCAGGAACGGCATCTCGAAGCGGGTAGGGGCGCCCTCGCCGTGGATCATCTTGGTGTGCGTAGGGGGCACGATGGCTCCTCCCGCCCACATGCCCATGGCAAGGCCGCTGCCGTCACGCACGAGGGTGCCCATGCCGAAGCCCTTGACGTCGGGGCAGTAGTAGTCGCGCATCTCCTCGTTGCCCGAGTAGTCGCCGGTGCACATGATGACGCCCTTCTTGGCGGTGAACAGCACATAGGCGCCGTCGGCGTTCTGGCAGATGACGCCGGTCACCGAGCCGTCCTCGGCGGTCTGGAGCTGCACGGCGGGGTGGTTGTAAAAGAACTCCGCGCCCGCAGCGGCCTCCTGCTCGGCGATGACCTGGCAGCAGGCGTTGTGCGCGCCGTCGATGTGGAAGTAGGTGTTGTGATGGAAGCAGAGCTCGTAGCCGTTGTACTCGAACGAGGAATCGTAGGGCTGCGACTCGACACCGCCCTCGGCAGCTGCCTGCTCCCACCAGGCCAGGGCCTCCTGGGAGTTGAGAGCCCACACCTTGACGAGGTCGAGGTTGGCACGGTAGTCGCTCTTCATGTTGATGAAGGAGACGGCGGCCTGGACGCCGGCAGGACTTGTCTTCTCGAGGTCGACGCAGGCGGACATGTTGCCCGTGGAGAGCGGGGTGTCGATGTTCTGGACGCAGGCGACGCTCACGCCGGCCTCGAGGGCGCTGTGCACCGCGGAGAGGCCCGCCTCGCCGGCACCGACCACGACGACGTCGAACTCGTGGGTCTCGGCGAACTCGGTGATGGGCTCGGGCTTCACCAGGAAGCTCGGGACGGTGAGGTTGCCCTCGGCGTCGGTGGCCTCCTCGGCGGCGACGGCGTGGGTGAGCGGCATGGCGCCCGCGGCGATGCCGGCGGCGGCGATGGCGCCCGCGCCCTTGAGGATGTCGCGGCGGGTTGCGGTGGTCTCGTTCGTCATGGTAGGTCGATCCTTTCCTTGGGTTTGCCATGCGCCCTGCGGAGCGCGGCGGTCGTATCGCCGCCCATGCAGGGTGCATCTCCGACGTGCCGGGCCCAACGATGCACCGCGGCGGCGCGCCAGGCATCTACCATGCGATGGTATCTTGCTAAACCGGGCATAAACCCGGACAAAGGAGCCGGTAGAAAGCTATGCGGCGATTTTCAAGGGACAACGCCTCACGCGGCGGCGGGCGCATGCGACGCATGGGCGCACCGCAACGGGGTGCCTCGCGTCGGGGTTCTCGTACAATGTTGACTATCAGTCAATCCAAAAAGCCCCATCAGCGGGAGGCTGCCGAGGCGCTCTCCTCCGACCGCGAACCTTCGAGCAACGCATAGAGCTCCTCGCGGCTGTGGACGCCGAGCTTCTCGTAGATATGGCGCGTGTGGGCCTTGAGCGTGCCGGGCGCGATGACGAGGTTGCGCATGATCTCCTTGGAAGCTTTGCGCTGGGCAAGCTCGCGCAAAACCTCCTCCTCGCGCGGCGTGAGGCGATGGTCGCGCGTCAACTCGCCGCAGCGGGACAAAATGCCGGCTTCGCGGCGCTCCCCCTCGTCGAGCGACCCCTGGGCAAGAACCCTGATGCCAAAGCGCTCGATCAGCTCGCGTTCGGAGAACAGCAGGAAGAACGCCGCCGTCAGCGCCACGCACACGACGGAGACCGCCGCCGTGCCGCCCGGGGCGCCCGCCGCGCCGTCCAGCCAGCCCGAAAGGGCGCCGCCCGCCAGCACGAAGGCCTGCGTGGCGCTCTTGGCCGCCATCAAGGGCACAATGGCCACACCCGTGCGCTTGCTCATGTCGTAGAGCAGGATGCTCACCAAAAGCGTCATGAGGGTGAAGCCGGCCGACACCAGATACGACGAGACGACCTGGCCGACGATTCCCTCGACGGGCAGCAGCAAAACGCCGCACAGAATGACGGGCAGCGGGGCACGGCACAGCCGCGCGATGTCGAAACGTTGGGGGAAGAAATATGCTGCCGCAAAGACGATGGCTGCGACCAGAGCAGTCGAGAGCGATGCGTGACGACCAGCGCCGGCAGCGAGACTCTCGGAACGCAGGCCGTACACAAACGAGACGAGCGCAAACAGCGCGATGAGCTTCCAGGGAAAGACGTAGCGCGGGTAGACCGCCTTTTGGCGGTCGCACGCAGGCAGGCTATCCAACGCTGCGCGGAACAGGGCGACTGCGACGACCGGTAGCCCCAAGACAGCAAGCGCCGTGCGCACGGCGTCGAGGCCGTCGAGAAAGAAGACGAGCACGCTGCCCAGCAGGTTGTAGCCCGCAAGGTACAGCGCGATGCGCAGGACGCTTACCCCGACGAACGCCTCGGCATTGAGCAGGGCGCAGCTGAGGAAGGCGGCGCCGCCCAGCACGGCGGCTGCGGCGGCGAGCACCGGCGCCACAGGCGGAGGGACCGCCGATCCCGCGACGAAAGCGAGTGACGCAAGCAGCATACCGCCCAGCGTCGCCGAGATTGCCCAGCGCCGCCGGGCATAGGGGACAATGCGCCGGGCAAAGGCGACGGCCGCAATCGAGCAGGCGATGTAGCCCACGTCGAACAGACCGTGCGGAAGGGCCGAAAACGGCGAAGACGCCTCGGGCACCACGAACACGAGCGAAACCCAGGCACGGGCAAACGCCAAGCCAAAAAAGGCCAAGGAGAACGGTCCCCAGGGAAGATGCCTGCGCGCGGCAGCGTCCTCGACCGCCCCGTCGTGGGTCGGACCGTCAACGGCGGTGGGAGATATGTCGTCTCTGCGTCTCATGGAACCTATTATACGGCCAAAAACCCGCACGGCCCCGAGCCGCCAAGGGCGACGTCGGGGCCGTGCTGCTTCGAGGGGTTGTGCGGTCTTCGGACGAAACCCCGAAGACGTCGCGCCGGGACTTCGCCGACCGCGGGCCGAATCCTACAGGCTCGCCACGTAGCGGCCGGTCACATAGCCGCTCGTGATGGCGCGGCCGATCGAGAGGCCCTCGATGTCCATCGGGTAGTCCACGCCGCCGTAGAACTGGCCCGAGGCGTTGCCCACCGCGAAGAACCCGGGGATGGGGTTGCGCTCGGCGTCGAGGCACTGCTGGTTCTCGTCGACCACCAGGCCGCCCAGGATGGCGGGCAGGCTGTTGGCGCCGCGCGGAATGGCGTAGTAGGGACCCTGCTCGATGGCGACCAGGTAGTCGGCGCGCTTGCCGAACTCGGAGTCGACGCCGGTGGCGCACAGCTCGTTGTAGGTGTTGATGGAGTCGACGATGGTCTGCTCGTCAATCGGGTCAATCTCCCACTCGTTCTCAACCATGTAGGCGTTGATGTTCGCGGCAAGCTCCTCAAACGTCTCGCCGGAGACGAACTGGCTCTCGTCGGGCATCTGCATGTTGCCGACGCGCAGCTGTACCTCGTTGGGGTACTGCTCGGCCCATCCCTCGGCGAGTTCGAGCCAGTTGGCCGGCATAACGGTGAAGAACTTGGCTGCCATCGAGTTCTCGTAGTTGTACTCGGCCAGATAGTCGCGCACCAGGTTGTTGAGGTATGCGAAGCTCAGCGTCTCGTTCATGAAGCGCTCGCCGTGGATGTTGAGGTTGAGGAACGGTACCTGGACACGCGTGAGGGCGCCGCCGCCGTGCACCATCTTGCTGTGGTTAATCGGGACCATCTGGGCGCCGGCCCACATGCCCATGCACAGGCCGCTGCCGTTGCGCACCAGGGTGCCCAGGGCAAAGCCGCGCACATCGGGGCAATAGTAGTTGCGCATCTCTTCGTTGCCCGAGTAGTCGCCCGTTGCGAGGATGACACCCTTCTTGGCGGTGAACAGAACGTAGGCGCCGTCGGCGTTCTGGCAGATGACGCCGGCCACCGAGCCGTCCTCGGCGGTCTGGAGCTGCACGGCGGGGTGATTGTAGAAGAACTCGACGCCGTCGGCCGCAAGCTGGACGGCCACGGCTGCCGCGGCGGCGTTGTGAGCGCCGTCGACATGGTTGTAGGTGTTGGCGTGCAGGTAGAAGGTGTAGCCGTTGTACTCCTTTTGCGAGTCGTAGGGCTTCGACTCGACGCCGTTGGCCGCGGCGGCCTGCTCCCACCAGGCCAAGGCCTCCTGCGAGTTGTGCGCCCATGCCTCAAGCAGCTTGCGGTTGGAGCGGTAAGCGTTCTTCTCGAGCATGAAGGCGACGCATGCCTGGACACCCGCCTCGTCGGTCTGATCGAGGTCGACCGAGGCCGCCATGTTGCCCGTGGTGAGCGGGGTGTCGATGTTCTGCACCACGGCAACCGCACAGCCGCCCTCAAGCGCGGTGTGGGCGGCCGACAGGCCAGACTCGCCGGCGCCAACCACGACGACGTCGAACTCGTGGGTCTCGGCGAACTCGGTGATGGGTTCGGGCTTCACCAGGAAGCTCGGCACACACGAGTCCGCCGCGGCATCCTCGGCGGCAACGGCATGGGTGAGCGGCGCGGCGACCGCGACGGAGGCGGCAGCGGCACCGGCGGTGGCGAGAAAACCGCGGCGGGTGATCGTAGCGGAAGCGTGGGACATTGGCTGCATCCTTTCGTGTTGCGGCGGTGCGGAACCTGTGCCCGCACCGCATCCATCGGACGCCCCCATCATCGCCGCGCTGCGGCCGCACATCATCGACCCGAGCTGTCTAATTGTCTAGACCCCCTCTCATCCCGTGCCGTTTTTGCTGATAAAACCCTTGTCAATACACCGATGCCCGCAACAGCGGGCATCGGTGTATGAGACGGGTTTACGGTATGTCAGAACTCGAGGTCCCCTCGCATGCCGGCTACCGCACGGCGCCGCCAGGCCGCACAGGACCCGACGCGCCGCCACCGCTAGCACGGCCAGGGGCTCGGCATGCCCACGAGGCGCTCGGCCGCGGTCACGGTGTTGAGCATGAGCATCGCCCGCGTCATGGGACCCACGCCGCCCGGCACCGGGGTGATCGCACTCGCAGCGGGCTCCACCTCGGCATAGTCGACGTCGCCGCACAGCCTGCCGTCCTCGTCGCGGTTCATGCCCACGTCGACGACCACGGCACCCTCGCGCATCCAGTCGGCCTTGACGACCTTCGCATGGCCGATCGCGCTGATCACGATGTCGGCGCGATGGGAGGTTTCGGCCTTGTTGGGGGTGCGGCTGTGGCAGATCGTGACCGTCGCGTCGTGGGCGAGGAGCATGAGCGCCATGGGCTTGCCCACGATCGTCGAGCGACCGAGCACCACGGCCTCCTTGCCGGCGACGTCGATGCCGTGTTCGGCGAGCAGGCGCATCACCCCGGCGGGCGTGCAGGGCCGCGGGCCGGGGATGCCGCGCACAAGGCGGCCGAGGTTCACGGGATGGAACCCGTCGACGTCCTTCTCGGGCGAGATGTGCGCGATGGCCGCCTCGGCGTCGAGATGGCACGGCAGCGGCATCTGCACGAGGATGCCGCTTACCGCCGGGTCGGCGTTGAGACGGTCGAGCAAGGCCTCGAGCTCGGCCTGGCTGCAGGTCGCCGGCAAGTCGAAGTCGTGGGCGTCGATGCCGCATTCGGCGCAGTCCTTGCGCTTGTTGCGCACGTAGACCGAGCTCGCCGGGTCGTCGCCCACGAGCACCACGGCAAGCCCGCAGGGATGCCCCTTCTCCTTCAGGGCGGCGACGCGGACCGCAACCTCGCGCTTCACTTTGGCGGCGACAGCCTTGCCATCGAGGACCGTGGCCATGGGCGTTCCTTTCTGTTTGTTTCGGCATCCCCGGACGCGCCGCGCCCTATGGGGAAACCTCGGTTGCACGCGCGCCCGGCTCGCACGGGATGCCAGCCGGGCGCACAGGATGTTCGGACAAAACGGACAAGGCGCCGCAGGGAAGGCTCCGCGTCGCTGCCAACGCGGGCGCGCTCCCCCGCCGGCCCTGCCGTTAGAACAGACCGGTGATGCGGCCCGTCTCGTCCACGTCGATCTTCTCGGCCGCCGGGACCTTGGGAAGGCCGGGCATCGTCATGACCGCACCGGTGAGGGCGACCACGAACCCGGCGCCTGCGGACACCTTGACCTCGCGCACCGTGATGCGGAAGCCGCGCGGCGCGCCGAGCTTCGCGGGATCGTCGCTGAAGCTGTACTGGGTCTTGGCGATGCACACGGGCAGGTTACCGAAGCCGTTCGCCCGCAGGGTGTCGAGCTGCTTCTGCGCCTGCGGGGTGAAGTCGACGCCGTCGGCATGGTAGACCTTCGTGGCGACCGCCTCGATCGCCTCGGCGATGTCGGCGCCGGTGGGGTAGGAGAAGGAGAGCTTGCTCGGCTGCTCGACCAGGCGCAGGACCTCCTCGGCGAGCTTGATGCCGCCCTCGCCGCCCTCGGCCCACACCTCGGAGAGCACGGCGTTGACGCCGAGCTCCCCGCAGCGGCGCTCGACGAGCTCGAGCTCCGCCGCGGTGTCGGTGGGATGGCGGTTGATCGCCACGACCGTCGGCATGCCGAAGACCTCGTTCATGTTGGCGACATGTTGCAGCAGGTTGGGCAGGCCCGCCTCGAGCGCCTCGAGGTTCTCCGCGGCGAGGTCGGCCTTGGCGACGCCGCCGTTCATCTTGAGCGCCTTGACCGTGGCCACGACCACGACGGCGTTGGGCTCGATGCCCGCCATGCGGCACTTGATGTCGCAGAACTTCTCGGCGCCCAGGTCGGCGCCGAAGCCCGCCTCGGTGACGGCGATGTCGCCGAGCGCCATGGCCATGCGCGTCGCCATGACCGAGTTGCAGCCGTGGGCGATGTTGGCGAAGGGGCCGCAGTGGACGAAGGCGGGCGTGCCCTCGAGGGTCTGCACCAGGTTGGGCTTGAGCGCGTCCTTGAGCAGCGCAGCCATCGCGCCGGTCGCCTTGAGGTCGCCCGCGGTGACGGGCTTGCCGGCGTAGGTGTAGCCGACCACGATGCGGGAAAGGCGTGCCTTGAGGTCGGGGATGTCCTGCGAGAGGCACAGCACCGCCATGATCTCGGAGGCCACCGTGATGTCGAAGCCGTCCTCGCGCGGCGTGCCGTTGGCCTTGCCGCCCAGGCCGTCGACGACGAAGCGCAGCTGGCGGTCGTTCATGTCGACCGCACGCTTCCAGGTGATCTGGCGCGGGTCGATGCCGAGCTGGTTGCCCTGCTGGATGTGGTTGTCGAGCATGGCGGCGAGCAGGTTGTTCGCCGCGCCGATCGCATGGAAGTCGCCCGTGAAGTGGAGGTTGATGTCCTCCATGGGGATGACCTGGGCGCGACCGCCTCCCGCCGCGCCGCCCTTGACGCCGAAGACCGGGCCGAGGCTCGGCTCACGCAGCGCCACGACGACCTTCTTGCCGAGGCGTGCGAGCGCGTCCGCCAGGCCGATGGTGGTGGTCGTCTTTCCCTCGCCGGCAGGCGTGGGGTTGATCGCGGTCACCAGCACGAGCTTGCCGGGCGCATGCGACCCCTCGCGGAGAAGGTTGTAGTCGACCTTCGCCTTGGCGTTCCCGTAGCGCTCGAGGTAGCGCTCCTCGATGCCGAGGGAGGCCGCGACCTCGCCGATGTCTTTCGGAGTGACGGACTGCGCAATCTCGATGTCGCTCAGCATGGGGCTCCTCTCCCTGCGCGACCGCTCGCGGCGGCGCGGCAGAAACCGGTCAGGCGGGTTTTCAGGATGGTCCCATTGTCGCACGCCCACCGCCCCCTCCGGGGCCTCAAACGCCAAAAGCTGGCAGCCGCAACCACCCCGGCGGCAGACGGACGGCGAGCGCGGGCCAGTCAGCGGCCTTCCTCCTTGGCAAGCTCCTCCTCGACCTCGGGCGGCACCGAGGCGACGGGGAAGCCGTACGCGTCGGCCACGGCGGCGGCCTGGGCGTGGCGCACCTGGCCGAGCGCGTCCCCTTCGGCATCGTATATCTCGGCGGCCCGCTCGAGCGCATAGACGGCGTAGACCGCAAGGCTCTCGTCGACGGCGGAGATGCGCATCATCGTCACCAGAGATGCAGGCGAGAGGGCGAGCGCGGTCGCGGCGTCCATGTCGAGGACGTCGCCCGCGACGTGCTCGTACGCGTCGACGGCGTCGTCGGAGAGGCCCGCCTTGGCCTTGCCGAACCCGGCGAGGATGCTCTCCACGTAGCGGGCGATCATGTCCAGCAGGTAGTCGTTGCGGATCGACACGAGAACAGACTCCTTCCCCCGGCCACCTGCGGCCGGCACGACGCGGACGCGCGGCGCGCCCGCGGACCACGCCCTACTGCGACCCGGGAACCGGGAGGCCGAGGTGCTCGTAGGCGCGCGGCGTGGCGACGCGCCCTTTGGAGGTGCGGTCGATCAGGCCCTGCTGCAGCAGAAACGGCTCGAACATGTCCTCCACCGTGCCGGGATCCTCGCCCACGGCGCTCGCGAGCGTCGACAGGCCGACCGGCCTGCCCGCAAAGGTCACGGCGAGGGTCGTGAGGATCTTGTTGTCCATCCAGTCGAGGCCCATCTCGTCCACCTCGAAGAACGAGAGCGCCTCCATGGCGACCGCGGCGCTCACCACCCCGTCGCGGCGCACCTGGGCGTAGTCGCGGACGCGCTTGAGCAGTCGGTTCGCCAGGCGGGGCGTCCCGCGGCTGCGGCTCGCTATCTCGACCGCCCCGTCGGCGTCGATCGGGACGTTCAGGATTCGCGCCGAACGCTCGACGATGCGGGCGAGCTCCTCGACCGTGTAGTAGTCGAGCCGCGCGTTGATGCCGAAGCGGTCGCGCAGGGGTCCGGTCAGAAGCCCCGAGCGCGTCGTCGCCCCTATGAGGGTGAACCGGGGGATGTCGAGGCGGATGGAGCGCGCCGCCGGCCCCTTGCCGATCACGATGTCGAGCACGAAGTCCTCCATCGCCGGATAGAGGACCTCCTCGACCGCGTGGTTGAGACGGTGGATCTCGTCGATGAACAGGACGTCGCCCTCCTGCAGATTGGTGAGGATAGCGGCGAGGTCGCCCGTGCGCTCGATGGCCGGGCCCGACGTGGTGCGCACCGACGCACCCATCTCGTTGGCGACCACGGTGGCCAGCGTCGTCTTGCCCAAACCGGGCGGGCCGAAGAACAGAAGGTGGTCGAGCGTCTCGCCGCGCTGCTTGGCGGCGTCGATGGCGACGTGGAGGGTCTGCTTCACGCGCTCCTGGCCGATATAGTCGGACAGGAGCTGCGGCCGCAGCTTTCGATCGACCTCGAGGTCTTCCTCGGTCAGCTCCGGGGCGACCGCGCGCTCACGGGAGCGCGGGGCGTCGCCCCACAGGTCCTTCTCTTCTGCTTCCCACATCAGCTCGCACTCCCCAGACGTTTGAGGGCGTAGGTGACCGCCGCGGACACGTCGTCCTGCGGGCCATCATACCCCTTGAGCGCTACCTCGCACTCGGCGGCCGTGAAGCCCATCGACAAAAGCGCCGCAGACGCCTCGTCGAGCGCGGCACCCTGCACCGGCGCGCCCATGCCGGGCAGCATGGCGGACGAACCGAGCAGATCCGTCTTCAGGGCGTCCTTGAGCTCGAGGATCATGCGCGAGGCCGTCTTCTTGCCGACCCCGGGGACCGTCGCCATGCGCTTTTCGTCGCCCGCGGCCACGACCTCGCGCAGCGCATCGGGGGAAAACGAGCTCAGGACGGCGAGGGCGAGCTTGGGACCCACCCCCGTGATGGCGATGAGGCGCTCGAAGACGGTGCGCTCCTCGCGCGTGGCGAACCCATAGAGCGCGACGCCGTCGTCGCGCACCTGCAGGTGGGTGTACAGTCGGCATTCCTCGGCGGAGCCGGGCGCCGGCAGGGAGGCGGACGTCGACGCCGAGATGCCGCACGCGTATCCGACGCCCCCGACATCGACCACCGCCTCCGTCAGGGTCTTCTCGGCAACGGTGCCCCTCACGAACGCAATCACAGGCGCGTCCCCCTTTCCCGATACGAGCCCGCGGCGGGGCGGGCGAGGTTCTGCTCGTGGCTCAGGCGGCGCCAGGCCCCCAGGTGGGCGTGGCAGATGGCGGCGGCGAGCGCGTCGGCGCAGTGGTCGGGCCGGGGCTCCTGCTCCAGATGGAGCAGTGCCTTGACCATGTATTGGACCTGGCCCTTCTCCGCAGCCCCGGTTCCCGCGACGGCCTGCTTGATCTGCATGGGCGTGTACTCGCCGATGACCAGGTCGCACGACGAGCACGCCACCAGGGCGGCGCCGCGCGCCTGGGCGGTCGCTATGGCGCTCTGGGTGTTCGCGCAGAGGAAGACCTCCTCGACGGCGACCTCCTGGGGCCCGTAGCGCTCGATGACGCGGCCGATCTCGTCGTAGATGCGCTTGAGGCGGGCCGGCGTCGGCTCGTCGCGCTCGGTGTGGATGCAGCCGTACGCCCGTGCGCGGCACTGCGTCCCGCGCGACTCGACGACCCCCCAGCCCGTGTTGGCGAGACCCGGGTCGATCCCCATGATGACCATCGCGCACCTCCTCCCCGGACGCGGAACCGCGCGCCGGGCGTCCCGACCGCACGGCGAATATCGAACGTTTGTTCTTATATAGTATAAGGCCGACCCGCGCAAAGGCAAGCGGATGGAGAACGTCTTGGAAACCCCACAACGGGTGCCCGCGGCTCGCATGCGCCGCCGTCCTGTGCGAGAATGTGCCCGCGTACACCGTCGACAGGAGAGCTGGCCATGAACCCCACCGACCCCCGAACCGAGCACCCGACCCCCGCGGCACCGCCCGCCGTCGAAGAGGACCGCACCGAGACGGCGGCGCATGCGTCCTGCGACGTGCTCGTCGTCGGGGCAGGCCCCGCAGGCATCGCCGCCGCGCGGGAGGCGGCACGGGGCGGCGCGCGCGTCGTCGTCGTCGAGTCGGCCGGACTCCCTCGCCGCAAGAGCTGCGGCGGCATGCTCAACGAGTACGCCCAGCGCTTCCTCGCCGGCGTCGCCGAGCTCCCCTCCGGCCTCGCGCTCGAACCCGAGTGGGTCCACTTCCGCTACTACGACTGGGACCGCCGCATCAAGAAGCCCTGCTCGCTGCGCTTCCGCAACGTCGACCGCGCGCTGTTCGACGAGTGGCTGCTCAACCTGCTCCCCGCCGGCGTCGAGGTGTGGGACCGCTGCTCCTTCTCCTCGTGCACTCAGGACCAAGACGGCCTCAGCGTCCGTCTGACGCGAGCGGGTGCCGCCGTGGAGCTGCGCTGCCGCTGGCTCGTCGGGGCCGACGGTGCCCGCTCGGCCGTGCGGCGCGCCCATCCCGCCTGGCCGCAGACGCAGTGCTACAAGACGGTGCAGGAGTTCGTCGAGATTGAGCCGGGCAGCCTCGAGCCGTTCTTCGACTGTGTGTACTCGCGCCGCATCGCGCCTGCCTACGGCTACGGCTACATCGTGCCCAAGGGCGACGTCGCGATCGTCGGCTCGGTGTTCTTCCCGGGGACCAAAGACATCCCGCCCATGCACGAGCGCGCGCTCGAGGCGTTCCGGGAGCGCTATCCGCTCGGTGCCTCGGTGCGGCGCGAGGCGGGCGTGGCCATCCAGGTCCGCTCGCTCGACGACGTCGTCGCCGGCTCGGGGCGCATCCTCATGGCCGGCGAGGCGGCGGGGCTCATGTCGCCCAGCTCGGGCGAGGGCATCTCGTTCGCGCTGAACTCGGGCCGGCTCGCGGGGGACGCGGTGGCGCAGGCCCATGCCGCCGGCGATCGGGGAGATGCCCGCGCGGCGCTGTCCACCTATGAGCGGTCGCTCGTCCCGATGCGCAAGAACATCGCGCGGCGCCTGCGGTTCTTCCCCATCATGAACTCGAGCTGGGGCAAGTGGCTCGGCGGCTGCATGCCAACCCCGCTCGTGAGCAAGGTGACCGAATGGCTCTAGGCGGTCGTGCTGCAGGCGCAGGCACGGGCGCTGGGCGGGACGGCGGGGCGCGGGAGGGGTGCAGGACTACCGGAAGGAACGGGCGGGACGGCGGATCGCGGGAGCGGAGCGAAGGGGAAGTGCACGCCGGATCGGGGCGCCGTCACCCGAAAACAGCCCGATGCGTGCAGAACACGCCCGAGTGAACGGCCCCTGCATCTCCAGGGCGTCATGCACCGATAAATAACATTCGAAAATAGTAAATTAATTTTCTAAATCGATAGATTATACTTTTTGCATCATGATGCTGCATGCAAAAGCATCCCAATTTGGAATTCACTCGACCAACTTTTGCACAGAAACGCCTCTTTTTAGGGGTTTGATAACAAGGGGCAAACCACCTGCCCGCCCTACAACTTGAACAGGTAGCCCACGCCGCGCACGGTCTCGATGTGACTCGAGGCCTGGGGGCCGAGTTTGGCGCGGATGCGGCGCACGTGCACGTCGACCGTCCGCGAGCCGCCGCAGTAGTCGAACCCCCAGACGCGGCGCAGGAGCGTCTCGCGCGAGTAGGCGCGCCCGGGGTGGGTGACCAAAAACGCGAGCAGCGAGTACTCCATGTACGTCAGGTCGACCGGCTCGTCGTCGACGCGCACCTGGTAGGTGGCAAGGTTGACCGCGAGCTCGTCGACGCGCACGACGTCGTCGTCGCCGGTCTCCTCGCCAGGCCACAGCAGGTGGCGGATGCGGACGGCGTACTCGGCATCCGAGGCGGTGTCGCAGATGAAGTCGCTCACCGGGCGCATGGGAAGGTGGAGGTCGGGCATCTGGGACTCGGCGACCACGAGCAGAAGCGGCGTGGAGCTGTCGACCAGGGTCGACTCGATGTTCTCGACCTGCCCGTTGGAGACACCGCCCATCTCGAGCACCACCAGGTCGAACTCGCGCTCGACGATCGCCTGGGAAAAGCGGGAGACGCCGGCGAGCAGAATCGAGACGTCGAGCACCGAGGAGAGGCGCCGCATGCGCTCATGGCCGTCCGCCGTCTGAGAAAGAAAGAGCGCTGTCTTGTGGTGCATGGCCTGCCTCCCGATAAAACCGTACCTCCCGAAACGACCTTGAGAACCCGCATCGTGCGCATCTACGCCCTCATCGTAGCGCACCGCACCCGCCGCGGCGAGCCGCTCGATAGAAACTGCATGCGCTCGACTGCGGCGGCGCATGCGCGCAATCGCGGCGCCGCATGCGTGCGACCGCGGTTCCGCATAGCTTAAAAACGCTCTGTTGCGACTGTATTACCGCAGCGTATCGCCTTGAATACGCGCATCGTCCCCGCAGGGCGCTCTGTTTCCGTTTCGAAAAATCCGCGTTCTATTTCACCCGAATTCTCGCATTCGAAACACGGGGGGCATACAAGTTGCCCGAAACGTCGGAAAGCGCCGGGCCGCCGCGGAGGCGAGACCGGCGCGGCTGAGAGGGAGGGAGACGTCCATGGCCGACACCGTCGAGGGTGCCGCACGGCAGCGCGGGCTGTGGCGCGAAGAGTTCGAGCACGACGCGTGCGGCATCGGCGCGCTCGCCAGCATCAAGGGCGTGCGCACCCACCAGATGCTCGGCGACGCCCTGTCCGTGCTGCTCAACATGGACCACCGCGGCGGGACGGGGCTCGAGCGCACCACGGGCGACGGCGCCGGCATCCTCTTCCAGGTCCCCCACCGGTTTTTCCGCAAGGAGGCGCAGAAGTGCGGGCACCTGCTGCCCGACGAGGGGAACTACGGCGTCGCCATGCTGTTCCTGCCGCGCGACGCGGAACTCTTCGCGCAGGCCCGCGCGCTCGTCGAGCAGTGCTGCACCGAATGCGGCATGCCCGTGCTGTTCTGGCGCGAGGTGCCCGTCGACGCGCACGACCTGGGCGCCACCGCGCGCGCCTGCCAGCCGCGCATCTGGCAGGCGTTCGTGCTCAGGCCCGGCCCGGTGGCACGCGGCCAGGAGTTCGAGCGCGCCCTCTACCTGTGCCGGCGCTCCATGGAGAAGCGGGCGGCCGCCCTCGGCCTCCCCGAGCGCGACGTGTTCTACATCTGCTCGATGAGCGCGCGCACGATCGTCTACAAGGGCATGTTGCTGGCGGGGCAGCTACGCGCGTTCTACCTCGACCTCTCCGACGCGACCGTCGAAACCGCCGTGGCCCTGGTACACTCGCGCTACTCCACCAACACGACGCCGAGCTGGGAACGCGCCCATCCCAACCGCCTGCTCGTGCACAACGGCGAGATCAACACGCTACGCGGCAACCTCAACTGGATCCGCGCCCGCGAGCGGGCGCTGTACTCCCCCGTCATCGCCGACCTGGAGCGGGTGCTCCCCATCGTCGACCGAGAGGGCAGCGACTCGGCGATCCTGGACAACGTGGCGGAGTTCCTCTGCATGAACGGGCGCAGCATGCCCCGTGCGATGAGCATGCTTTTGCCCGAGCCCTGGGACAACAACGGCGCCCTCTCCGAGCGGCGCCGGGCGTTCGACGCCTACCAGTCCACCCTCATGGAGCCCTGGGACGGACCGGCCGCCATCGCCTTCACCGACGGCGTGCGCACCGGCGCCGTGCTCGACCGCAACGGGCTGCGCCCGGCGCGCTACACGGTGACGCGCGACGACCGCCTCGTCCTGGCTTCGGAGACCGGCGTCCTCGACATCCCGCCGGAGAACGTGCTCATGAAGGGCGGGCTCATGCCCGGCCAGATGCTGCTCGTCGACCCGGCACAGGGGCGCATCCTGTGGGACGAGGAACTCAAGGAGTCGATGGCGTCCGAGCGCCCCTGGCGCGAGTGGATGGACGCGAACCTGATCCGCGCCTCCGACCTGCCCCTGCCCGCGCGCCCCGCACCCGCGGGACGCGCGCTTCCCGAGCTCGACCTCCCCCCGGGCGACACCCTGAGCTCGCTGGCGGCGCGCTTCGGCATATGCCACGAGGATGTCGCCCAGCAAATCGCCCCCATGGCGCGCACGGGGTCGGAGCCGATCGTCTCGATGGGCGTCGACGTCCCGCTCGCCGTGCTGAGCGAGCACCCCCGCAGGCTGTTCGGCTACTTCAAGCAGCTCTTCGCCCAGGTGACCAACCCGCCCATCGACGCGCTGCGCGAGAAGGTCGTGACGAGCACGGTCCTGTACCTGGGCAACCACGGCAACGTGCTCGAGGACGTCAGCTCCAACTGCCGCCTCATCCGGCTGGAGTCGCCCATCCTCGACCGGGACGCCTTCGAACGCGTCTGCGCCATCGACAAGACCGGCTTCAAGGTGGCGCGCCTGTCGTGCTCCTACCGGCGCGGCGGCGGGGAGGGCGCCCTGGAGGCGGCGCTGGCACGCCTGGACGCGCAGGCCGAGGAGGCCGTGGCGCGCGGGTGCAACATCGTGGTGCTCTCCGACCGCGTCTCGGACGCCGACGAGGTGCCCGTCCCCAGCCTGCTCTCCCTGGGGTCGGTGCACCACCACCTCATCCGCGCCGGCGTGCGCACCAAGGCGGACCTGGTGGTCGAGACCGGGGACGCGGTGGGCGCGCACGACTTCGCCATGCTCGTGGGCTACTCCGCAAGCGGCATCTACCCCTACCTCGCCCACGCCCTCATCCGCGACGGCGTGCGCCGCGGGCTGGTGGACGCCGTCGAGGACGAGGCCGTCTCCAACTTCGACCGTGCCGCAACGGCGGGCATCGTGTCGATCATGTCCAAGATGGGCATCTCCACGATGCAGGGCTACCACTCGGCCCAGATCTTCGAGGCCGTGGGCATCGCCGACGAGGTGGTGGAGAGCTGCTTCACCGGCACGGTGAGCCGCGTGGGGGGCCTGGGATTTGCGGGCCTGCAGCGCGAGGCCGACGCCCGGTTCGACGCCGCGCGCGAGCTCGCCCTGGGGACAACGCCCGACCAGCTGCCCGACTCGGGCGAGACCTCGTGGCGGCCCGGTGGAGAGGAGCACCTGGTGGAGCCGGCGATGGTCTTCGCCCTGCAGACGGCCGCCCGCACGGGCGACCCCGAGGCCTACGCCGCCTACAGCGCCGTCGTGAACCGCCCGGGACGGGCCGTGCGCCTGCGCGACCTGCTCGACTTTTGCCCGGCGGGCCGCACGTCCATCGCACTCGACGAGGTCGAGCCCGCCTCGTCGATCGTGCGGCGCTTCAAGACCGGGGCCATGAGCTACGGCTCCATCAGCGCGGAGGCCCACGAGTGCCTCGCCGTCGCCATGAACCGCCTCCACGGCTTCAGCAACACCGGGGAGGGCGGCGAAGACGTCGCCCGCGAGGTCCCGCTCGCCAACGGCGACAGCGCGCTGTCGGCCATCAAACAGGTCGCCTCGGGGCGCTTCGGCGTCACGAGCCGCTACCTCTCCACCGCCCGCGAGATCCAGATCAAGCTCGCCCAGGGCGCCAAGCCCGGCGAGGGAGGACACCTGCCCGGCAAGAAGGTCTACCCCTGGATCGCCAAGACGCGCCGCTCCACGCCGGGCGTGGGCCTCATCTCGCCGCCGCCCCACCACGACATCTACTCGATCGAGGATCTGGCCGAGCTCATCTTCGACCTCAAATGCGCCAGCCCCGACGCCGACGTGAGCGTGAAGCTTGTCTCGGAAGCGGGCGTGGGGACCATCGCCGCCGGCGTGGCCAAAGGCGGGGCCGACAAGATCCTCGTGTCGGGGCACGACGGCGGGACGGGCGCTGCCCCGTTCAACTCGGTGCACCACGCGGGGCTTCCCCTGGAGCTCGGCCTGGCCGAGACCCAGCAGACCCTCCTACGCAACGGCCTGCGCTCGCGCGTGGTGCTCGAGGCGGACGGGAAGCTGCTCACCGGCCGCGACGTCGCAATCGCCTGCCTCATGGGGGCCGAGGAGTTCGGCTTCGCGACCGCGCCGCTCATCGCCCTGGGCTGCCTCATGCAGCGCGACTGCCACCAGGACACCTGCCCGGTGGGCATCGCCACCCAAAACGAGTCGCTGCGTGCGCGCTTCACCGGCCGCCCGGAGTACGTGGTGAACTTTATGACGCTGGTGGCCGAGGAGCTGCGCGGCATCATGGCCCGGCTGGGCTTCCGTACCGTCGACGACATGGTGGGGCACGTCGAATGCCTGCGCCAGGTCGAAGCGCCCGGCAACTGGAAGGCGGCCACAGTCGACCTGTCCGCCCTGCTCGTGCGCGCAGAACCGGCGTTCGGGACCGACATCCCCGGCGCCGACGGCGTGCGCTTCGACCCGGCGATGGCCTACGACCATCATCTGGAGCGCACCCTCGACGCCACGCTGTTCGTGCCGCTCACCGCGGCCACGCGCGCAAGCCTGGCACCCACGCGCTTCCATGCCGACATCGGCAACGTGAACCGCTGCGTGGGCACCATGCTCGGCTCGACGGTGACCAAAGCGTACCCCGAGGGGCTGCCCGAGGGCTCGATCCGCATCGACTGCAGCGGGTCGGGCGGGCAGAGCTTCGGCGCGTTCCTGCCCGCGGGGATCGAGCTGTCCATCGAGGGCGACGCCAACGACTACTTCGGCAAGGGCCTTTCAGGCGGCACGCTGGCCGTGCGCCCGCCCGAGAACGCCCCCATGCAGTTCGACGAGAACATGGCCGTGGGCAACGTGGCCTTCTACGGCGCCACGGGCGGCAGGGGCTACGTGAACGGCCTGGCCGGCCAGCGCTTCGCGGTGCGCAACTCGGGCGCCACCCTGGTGGTGGAAGGCGTGGGCAACCTCGGCTGCGAGTACCTGACCGGCGGGTGCGTGCTCGTGCTGGGCGAGGTGGGCCAGAACTTCGCGGCGGGCATGAGCGGCGGGGTCGCCTACGTCTTCGACGAGTACGGCACGCTCGCGGATCGCACGAACCCCGACCTGGTGCGCATCGCGGACCCGACCGCCGACGAGACGGCCCAGATCCGCGCGCTCATCGCCGACCATGTGAAGGCAACCAACTCCCCGCGCGGCATCAAGATGCTCTACCGCTTCGAGAGCGTGCGGCACCGCTTTAAGAAGGTCGTGCCGGTCGACTACGAGCGCATGGTGCGCCTCATCGAGTCGGAGACGGCCGCCGGCAAGGCCCGCGACGACGCCCTGCGCGACGCGTTCGCGCGCATGACCGCCCCCAACGACGCCCGAGACAAGGAGTAGGACATGGGTCAGATCGGTGGATTCCTGAAGCACGGGCGCCTCGAGCACGCCGTACGCCCGGCAACCGAGCGCGTGCGCGACTGGGACGAGATCGCCGCGATGCCCGACGAGGCCGCGCGCCGCGAGCAGGCGGGGCGGTGCATGGCGTGCGGCGTGGCCTTCTGCCAGGCGGGCATCGCCTTCGGGGGCGCCCGCCACGTCACGGGCTGCCCGCTGCACAACCTGATTCCCGAGTGGAACGACCTTGTGTGGCGGGGGCTGTGGAAGGAGGCCTACGAGCGCCTCTCGATGACCAACCCCTTTCCCGAGATCACGGGGCGGGTGTGCCCGGCGCTTTGCGAGAAGGCCTGCAACCTGGGCTTGCACGACGAACCCACCACCGTCCGCGACAACGAGCGTGCGATAGCCGACAAAGCCTTCGAGCTGGGTCTGGTGGAGCCGCCCGCCCCGCGCGGGGGACTCGGCGGCAAAACCGTCGCCGTGGTGGGCTCGGGGCCGGCGGGGCTGGCGTGCTCCTGGGAGCTCGCACGCAGAGGCCACGCGGTGACGGTCTACGAGCGGGCCGACCGGGCCGGGGGCCTCCTCACCTACGGCATCCCCACGATGAAGCTTCCCAAGGAAATCGTGGGGCGCCGGGTGGACCTGCTCGAGCGGGCCGGGGTGCGCTTCGAGCTGGGAACTGCCGCCGACTCGCGCATCTGCGGGGCCTTCGACGCCGTGGTGGTCGCGGTGGGCGCGACCAAGCCCCGCGCGCTCGACGTGCCCGGGTCCGGAAGCGCCGGCGTCGTCGCGGCGCTCGACTACCTCGAGGCGGCGGTGCGCGCCGTGCTTGCGGGCGACCCCGATTCTTCGACGATCTCGGCGCGCGGCCTGGACGTCGCGGTCGTGGGCGGCGGCGACACGGGCACCGACTGCCTGGCGACCGCCCTTCGCCAAGGGGCCGCGAGCGTGACGCAGCTGCAGTACCACCCCGCCCCGCCCGAGCACCGCGCGGCGGGCGACCGCTGGCCGCTCTGGCCCAACGTGCTCGTGCAGGACTACGGCCACGAGGAGGCCGCCGCCCTGCAGGGGACCGACCCGCGCCTGTGGTCGACGGACACCCTCGAGGTGCTGGCCGACGGGAGCGGCCGCGCCCGGGCGCTCAAAGTGTGCAAGGTGGAATGGTCGAGCGGGCGGCCGCTGCCCGTCGCCGGCACCGAGCGCGAGATTCCCGCACAGCTCGTGCTCGTGGCGCGCGGCTTCGCGGGACCGGAGGAGGACGCGTTCGGCGCCCTGGGCATCGCCATGACCGGCAGGGAGCGCAGCCTGCCGGTGTGCGTGGGCGCCGGAGGGGAACGCGGCGACGGCGGGGCGTTCGCCGTGGCCGGGCGCAGCGGGTTCTTTGTGTGCGGCGACTGCCGTCGCGGCGCCTCCCTGGTGGTGAACGCCATCGACGAGGGCGTGCGCTGCGCGGCGGCCGTGGACCGCTGGCTCGCGGGGAGATAGCGGGTGTGGGCGGACGACGGGGAGGCGGGCCGTGCGGATACCGCGCGCGCCTTGCGGTCGCGGTGGACGACGCAGGAGGGCGCGTAGCCTTGTCCGCGACGCGCGCCTTGCGGTCGCGGTGGACGACACCCGCCCCTTCTGCACCTGGAAATCGCCCGATGCGTGCAAAACCGCCTCGAGTGAATGACGGTCAGGGACCTTCGGCGCCGCTTCGACACCGATAAGTTGAGCAAAAGGAAACTCAACTTGTTATTTTATAAAGTAACTTTTCATTCGAAGCATCATATGGGTAAATCCGCCCGATTTCGCCCGTTCACTCGAGGGCGTTTTGCACGCATCCGGGGTTTCTCAGGTGCAGCGCCCCTATCCCCCCTGCCGCGCCCCCATGCCGACACGGCGCCTCCCCGCCAGGCGCTGCCTCCGTGCGGAAACTCCCCTACGCCGGGTACTCCAGATGGCGGTCGTCGATGCCGTAGAGGGTCTCCTCCAGATAGCGGCGGGCGTACCAGTGCGCGAAGTCGATGTTCTGGTCGCGCCAGTTGCCGCAGTCGCGCGGGGCGGCCCCGGGGATGTCGCCCTCGAAGTCGCGGATGAACTCGAAGGTGCGCGTCACGAGGTCGACGACGTCGCGCGCGGCATACTCGCCCGCCAGCAGCAGGTAGAAGCCGGTGCGGCAGCCCATCGGCCCGAAATAGACCACGCGGTCGCGCCATGCGGGGTCGTTGCGCAGAAACGTCGCCCCCAGATGCTCGATCGTGTGGACCTCGGCCGTGCCCATGACCGGCTCGCGGTTGGGCGCGGTCATGCGCAGGTCGAACGTCGTCACCGCCTCGGCGCCGATGCGGTCGACGCGCGACACGTAGACGCCGGGCTCGAGGTCCTCGTGGTTCACGGTGAAGCTGGCAATCTTCCGAAGCTCCATGGTATACGGGCACCTTTCAGAATCGTCGGGACCGCCCTCGCCGAAGGCGGGAGGCATAACCGGAGCGGCCCCGCAGCCAGCGCGCCGCCCCACGCCCTGCAGAGCATGCCGGCCGGACACCTTCCGGCAGGCGGCCCCTCCCCTCGCGGGACCTACAGGACCGGCAGGAACTTGGCGAGCTCCCAGGCGTCCACGTGGCTGCAGTACTCGGCCCACTCCGCCTTCTTCGCCCGCACGATGTAGTCGAAGACGTGGTCGCCCAGCGTGGAGCGCATCAGCTCGGAGCGCTCGAAGCTCTCGATCGCCGCGCCGAGGTTAGTGGGCAGGCGCCTGATGCCCGCCGCGGCCAGCTCGGCCTCGGACATGGCGTAGACGTTGTGGGGCTGCGCGGGCGGAAGCTCGAGCCCCTCCTCGATGCCCGCGAGGCCGGCCGCAAAGACCGCGGCGAACGCCAGGTAGGGGTTGCAGGCGGGGTCGGGGCTGCGCAGATCGAGGCGGCTCGAGAGGTTCTTGCCCGCCTTGTAGTGCGGGACGCGGACCAGCGCCGAGCGGTTCGCCTGCGCCCACGTCACGAAGAGCGGGGCGTCGAACCCCTCGACGAAGCGCTTGTAGGAGTTCACGTACTGGTTGGTCAGCAGCGTGTACTCGGGGGCGTACTTGAGCAGGCCCGCAAGGAAGCGCTTCGCCGTGACCGAGAGTTGGTAGCCGTCCGGGTCGTTCGCGTCGTAGAACAGGTTCTCGCCGTCGAGGTCGTGCAGAGCGACGTGCAGGTGCATCCCGCTGCCGTCGGCCGTCTCGATGGGCTTGGGCATGAACGTCGCATAGCAGCCCGAGCTCTGGGCGACCTGCTTGACGACGAGGCGGTGCGTCATCACCGAGTCGGCCATCTGGAGGGCGTCGGCGTAGCGCAGGACGATCTCGTGCTGCGAGGGAGCGGCCTCGTGGTGCGAGTACTCGACCGGGATGCCCATGTGCTCGAGCATGAGCACGGTGTCGCGCCGCAGGTCGTTGCCCGAATCGAGCGGCATGAGGTCGAAGTAGCCGCCGCAGTCGAGCGGGTCGTTGTGCGCGGAGTCGGTGAAGTAGAAGTGCTCGATGGCGGGGCTCACGCTCAGCATGTACCCCTTGTCGTACGCCGCGTCGCACAGGCGGCGCAGGACGGCGCGCGGGTCGCCGTCGAAGATCGACCCATCGGGAAGCTTGATGTCGCAGAACATGCGCGCCGCACCCTGGTGCTGGGGACGCCACGGCAGGATCTGGAACGTGTCGGGATCGGGCACGGCCGTGCAGTCAGACTCCTCGACGGCAGCGAAGCCCTCGATCGACGAGCCGTCGAAGCCGAGCCCCTCGATCATGGCGTCCTCGAGCTCGCCGGGGGTGGCGGCAAAGGATTTGAGGTTGCCGAGCGTGTCGGTGAACCAAAACTGGATGAAGTGGACGTCGCGCTCCTCGACGGTGCGCAGCACGTACTCGACGTCGTTCTGTATCGCAGGCATGGCGCTCCCTTCGACGCCCGCCCCTGCCGGGCCGGCCGCCAACGAGACCTCACGGTTCTAGCTTCCCGCTAGCGTGGCACAGGATTGTTACCGAAGGGTTGCCGACCATGCGCGCGCACGGCCTGCGTGCGAAACCCACAGCGGCGGGGACGCCCTCGCCGGAGCGTCCCCGCCGCATCAATTCCCGTCTGCCAGAACCCGGGGCTACCTTTTGGCCTTGCCGTCCGCCGGCCCGAGCCTCGCCTCGACGTCGGCCAGAGCGCGCAGCGCCGACGGGCAGGCGTCCTCGGCCGCGTGGCCGGAGCAGGAATCCTCCGAGCATCCGGCGCAGCCCCCTCCCCTGCGCTTCTTGACGATCGAGCGCACGGCGAGCACGAACAGCGCGGCGACCACGAGCAGCACGACGACGGTAGGAGCATTCATGGGCACGGAGGCCTCCTTTCGCGGCTCTCGCGAGACCGGGTGCGGGTACCTTATACCCGCCCCAACCCTCGACTACGCGGCGGCCGCCGCAGCCTTGGTCGACCTCTTCGAAAAGTCGGGCATGGGACGGAACAGCTGGAACAGCATGAGGGCCAGCAGGACGATGGCCACGACCGTCCAGACGCCGAACGTACCGAGGACGAAGAGGTTGTAGAACTGGTTGATCATGAGCCCGACGCACCAGGCGAACACGCACTCGTAGGCGATGGCGAACGCGAACCACTTGCCGGAATTCATCTGCCGGCGGATGGTGCCCATGGCCGCGAAGCACGGGGCGCACAGCAGGTTGAAGGCACCAAAGGCCAAGAGCGCACCGGTCGAACCGAGCATGAGGCCGAAGGCCTCCCACATCTCGACGTCGCCCTCACCCAGGTCGCCGAGGCTGAAGATCGTGGCGAACGTGGAGACGACGTTCTCCTTGGCGATGAGGCCGTTGACGACCATCGCGGTGGCCTCCCAGTTGCCAAAGCCCAGGGGCGCAAAGATGAAGCTCAGAGCTCCGCCCACCGCAGCGAGCAGCGAGAAGTCCATGTAGCTCGCGGCGCCCTCGGGCAGCGCCATCTCGGGGTCGAGCATGCCGAATGCGCCGTCAACGAAGCCGAAGTTCGAGAGGAACCACACGAGCACGGTGGCGGCGAAGATGATGGTGCCCGCCTTGGCGATGAACGACTTGACGCGCTCCCAGATGTGGAGCAGCCAGCTGCGCAGGGAGGGCAGGTGGTAGGCGGGAAGCTCCATCACGAAGGGAGAAGCGTCGCCGGCGAACCAGCGGGTCTTTTTGAGCATGATGCCCGAGATGACGATGGCGGCCACGCCCATGAAGTAGAAGAGCGGGGCGATCCACCACGTGGACATGTCCATGCCCACCAGGGCACCCATGAGCAGCGCGACGATAGGCAGCTTGGCGCTGCAGGGCACCATCGTTGCGGTCATGGTCGTCATGCGGCGCTCGGCCTCGTTCTCGATGGTCTTGGTTGCCATGACGCCCGGCACGCCGCAGCCCGAGCTGATGAGCATCGGGATGAACGACTTGCCCGACAGACCGAAGCGGCGGAAGATGCGGTCCATGACGAAGGCGACGCGCGCCATGTAGCCGCAGTCCTCGAGCAGGGCGAGGAACATGAACAGCACGATCATCTGCGGCACGAAGCCCAGGATGGCACCCACGCCGGCGACGATGCCGTCGACCACGAGGCTCACGACCCACGGCGCAGCGCCGATGGCCTCAAGGCCGTTGGTCACGAGCACCGGGATGCCGTCGACCCACGGGCCGAAGTCCTGCGGGACGACGTCCTGCCCCGCCTCGACCGCGGCCGTGTACGCGTCGCCGCCGATGCCGAACCAGAAGAAGCCGTCGCCGAACAGGCCGTCGTTGGCCCAGTCGGTGCCCCACGTGCCCACCGTCGCCACCGAGACGTAGTACACGAGGCACATCACGACGATGAAGATGGGGATGCCGAGCCAGCGGTTGGTCACGACGCGGTCGATCCTCTCGGTCATCGTGACCTTTTTGGGGGCCCTCGTGAGGAACTGCGGAACGATCTGGCCGATCAGGTCGTAGCGCTCACCGGTCACGATGGACTCGGCGTCGTCCTCGAACTCGTCCTCGACCGCCTTGGCGATGGTTTTAACCTCGGCGAGCTTACCGGAGGCAAGGTTGAGGCCCTTGACGGCGGACTCGTCGCCTTCGAACAGTTTGACGGCGTACCAGCGCCTGAGCGCTGCGGGCGCAGCCGAACCGACGATCTCCTCGATCTTGGCGAGGGCGCCTTCGAGCGAGGCGCCGAACCTCACCGTGGGCGCGGCAGCCGACTTCGCCGACGCTGCCTTCTTTGCCGCCTCGACCAGCTGCTGCACGCCGTCGCCCTTGAGCGCCGAGCATTCGACGACGGGGCATCCGAGCAGCTTTGACAGTTTTGCGGGGTCGATCTTGTCGCCGTTCTTGCGCACCAGGTCGACCATGTTGAGGCCGACGACGACCGGCAGCCCGAGCTCGAGCAGCTGCGTGGTGAGGTACAGGTTGCGCTCGAGGTTCGTGGCGTCGACGAGGTTGACGACGACGTCGGGACGCTCGTTGACCAGATAGTCGCGCGACACGACCTCCTCGGGCGAGTAGGGCGACAGCGAATAGATACCGGGCAGGTCGGTGATGATCGTCTCGCGGTCGCCCGAAAGGTGCGCCTGCTTCTTTTCGACGGTCACGCCCGGCCAGTTGCCCACATAGCCGTTTTCACCGGTGATCCGGTTGAAAAGGGTCGTCTTGCCGCAGTTCGGGTTGCCGGCAAGAGCAATCTGGATGCTCATGGAATTCCTTCCTGGGGTAGTCCCGGCCCCATCGCCGCGGCGGGGCCTGCGAGCTACGCTCGACTTCGTTTAGCCTTCGACCACGACGTGCTGGGCTTCCTCCTTGCGGATGGAGAGCTCGTAGCCGCGCACCGTGATCTCGAGGGGATCTCCGAGGGGCGCGACCTTGCGGACGACGACGCTCGTCCCCTTGGTCAACCCCATGTCCATAATGCGGCGCTTGAGCGCCCCCTCACCCGTGAGGCGCGCAACGGTCGCGCTGCCCCCCACCGGAATGTCGCGCAGAGTCTTCACCGGTATAACCTCCTTTCGCCGTTCCCTTGCGTCCCGCACACGCCGAGACGCACGGCTATCTGACGTAGACGTGGCGCGCGGTGCGCTCGTTGAGGCCCATGCGCGCCCCTTTGACCGAGACGATCACCGTGCCCGAAGCCTGGGAGACGACCTCGACCTCGGTGCCGGAGACAAATCCGAGCGACTCGAGATGCCGATGCATCTCCTCGTTACCGTGCACGGACTCGACGCGCACGACGCTCCCGCCATGTGCCAGCGACAACGGCATTGCTCCCGACATCGACACCACCCCTTCCGTCATGTTAGCCATTGGTTCCTTTTGCCAACAGAATGATAGACATACCTAACTATAAAGTAAACCCTTTCATGCTAATTTATTCGAGAAAGCGCCCTCGGGATGCGCAGTCGCAGAAAGGTCGACCGGGAAAACGGAGCGCGCGGAGAGGACGAAGACGGGCGGGGTCCCACCTTTCCCTTGCGGCAGCGCGCCACGACCACCGGCAGCCTTTCGTGAGGTATATCGGGCGGTTTGGTGCGGCTGTATGCCTGTAAGATCAATTTTTACTATAAATATCTTTCGTGTTCCAGGTTTTGCGGGAGCACGCGCTAAAAAGGCGACTTACTGTGCAAGCGCATGCCCGCACAACCGACATGCAGCGGTGCGACCGTGGGCGATTTCATGGACATGATCCATGAAACTGCAGGTTAAGGAATCGTCGGCGGAATCTTCACCCCGCCGCATGATCGACTTTGCGGAGAGACGGAGCCGCCGCGCCATAGCGATTTGCTCAGTAAGGGGCATTTATAGCACGTGCCCCTCGAATCCCTGGCAGAAAAGATAAAACTATATATAGATTGATATAATGCGCATCACTATACGGCTTTTGTGGCAGATAACGGGCAGGCAACGCCGCCCCCAGAGGTTCAGCGCCGCCTGCGCATACCGCGGATGATGTCGAAGATGACCCAGGCGGACAGGATAACCGCTCCGGCATAGCCAACGAAACCGAGGACCGGGATACCGAAGATGACAGGCTGGATGCCTGCATAGTAGACGACGCTCGACCCGATGAACAAGCCTGCGATGATGATGCCGAGCGTCAGACGGTCGACCATGCGCGAGAGCGGACCGAGCACCTCGGGGGACTCGACGAACTTCATGTTGAACTTGACCTTGCCACGCGTGAGCATCCTCATGAGCTCGCCCGATTCGCCGGCCGCGTTGAGGGCGCCGTGCAGCGCGCGCCGCCCCTCCGTCGCAAGGGAGGCGAGCTCCTCCCGCACCATGCCCGCCGCACCCTTTTCGGAAAGGATGTGGTCGCGGATGATCTGGATCATGTTGCCCTGGGGCATGTACTCGTCGAGCACGCCCTCGAGGGTGACCAGACCGCGCGCCATCATCGTGACCACCGCGGGCAGCTCGACGTGATCCTTGCGCGCGAGCTCGATCAGCGAGAAGGCCATCTGCCCCAAATCCAGGTCCTTGAGGCTCGTGCTGCCATACTCTCCCACGATGGCGTCGACATCGGCGAGCAGCTGGGCGCGGTCGACGTTGGCGGGGTTCGACAGCGAGAAGCGCACGAGCCCTTCGGCCACGGCGTGGCTGTTCTGCTCGCCCACCGCGCTGATGATGGCGGCCAAACACGAGCGGCTGTGCGCCGAAAGGCGTCCCGTCATGCCGAGGTCAATGTAGACGATCTTGCCGCCGCTCACCAGGATGTTGGCGGGATGCGGGTCGGCATGGAAGAACCCGTCGTCGAGCACCTGGGTGGCATAGTTGTCGACCAGCTTGACGCCGATCTCCTCGAGGTCGTAGCCCGCCGCAACGAGCTCGTCGGGGCGATCGAGCCCGATGCCCTCGACGTAGTCCATGACCACGACGTGCTCGGTGCACAGCTCCTCGTATGGCTTGGGGCATTCAATGTAGACGCAGTGGGCGTTGAGTTCGCGGAACTCGCGCAGGTTGCGCGCCTCGACCAGGAAGTTCGTCTCCTCGACGATGGTGTTCCAGAGCTCGTCGACCATCTGGTTGAGGTCCATGATCTGGTTGCTCTTCCAGATGAAGCCGAGGTGACGGCAGAGCTGGCGCAGGATGTCGACGTCGTTGGCCATCGTCTTGCGGACGCCGGGGCGCTGGACCTTGACCGCCACGTCCTCACCGGTGAGCAGGCGGGCGCGATGCACCTGCGCAACGCTCGCGCTGCCGAGGGGCCGTCGGTCGAACTCGGCGAACACCTCGCAGACCGGCGCGCCGTACTCGGCCTCGAGCGCCGCGGTCACCTCGTCGTAGGACATGGG
This sequence comes from Coriobacteriales bacterium, assembly GCA_048173955.1. GTDB lineage: Bacteria > Actinomycetota > Coriobacteriia > Coriobacteriales > UMGS124 > CAZUFB01. The sequence continues at coordinate 8,321 of DBEYOB010000142.1, read as the reverse complement.
CTCGACCTGGGCGCGCAACTTCGCAAGCTCGTCGCAGTAGTCCTGCGGCAGGATCTCGGAGCGCATCGAAAGGATTTGGCCGACCTTGACGAACGTGGGGCCGAGCGCCTCGAACAGCCCACGCAGCTTCTCGGGGGTCATCTCCCCCTTGAACGCGCCGGAGGTGCGCAGAACATGCACGATCTGGCGCATGCGGCGGCGGCGCGAAGCGGGCGTCAGGCCGTACTGGCGCTCGACGCGGCGCTCCTCGCTGCGGGTCAGGCGCTCGAAGAGCGTCGAACCGGGTGCGGAGGTGTTCTGCTGGCACGGCATGGGGCTCCTCGTCTCAGGCGCGCCCTAGCGCACGTCCGGTGCCGCCGGATCCCATGCCGCGTCGGGCACGTCCGGTGCGGCCTGGGCCTCGGGCTCCTCGAGCGGGCCGGTGCCGTCTTGGACCGGGACGGTCACCCCGCGGCCCTTGGACTCCCGGGCGGCGCGGGCGGCGTCGGCGGCGTCGAGCTCGGCGGCGATGCGCTGTGCGGCCTCGACGAACTTCGCACGCGATGCGGGCGACAGCACCGCGAGCGTCGCGCGCAGAACGTCCTCGCGGACGTCGCCCACCGCGTCGGTCCCCTTCTGGAGTAGCTCGCGGTTGAGGTCGCGGCCCTGCTTGACGACCGACTCGCCGCGCTCGGCCAGCGTCTCGACCACCTGGCCGCCGCGCTCCCCCACTGCCGCCACCGCACCGACGCCTGCCATGAACACCTTGCGCAACCCGTCCGCCAAACCGTTCTCAGCCATGATGGCCCCTTTCGTTCGATGCCCCGTCCAGGCGCGCCGCGGGGCCGCATGCCCCTGCAAGCAGACGGCCCGTGGGACGTTCGCTTCGGTTACCAGTCTACCCCTTGCACGGGATACCGGAGCCGACGATGTGCGATTGGACGGGAAAACGGCGGGACGGAAGGCGTAAGGGCGGGAAGCGAGGCCATGCGCAGGCGGTGGCGCGGGTAGCACACGGGCGGGCGGCGCACGGCGCGCAGTCGTGCGCATGGCGGCGCTTTGGTATCAATTATCAACATATTGCTCAGTCCGGCCACACATGAAGCAAACCGGGCCCCGCGCGGCCACGGCGCCTTCGCCGCCTGCCGTCGCGGGGCCCGTGGGGTCCGCACCGCTATCGCCTTATCGTCTGTCGCGCGCCGCACAGCCGCGCGGCTGCGTCGCCCGCTACACCGTGGTGCGCAGGGCGACCTCGTCGAGCTGCTTGTCGGAGACGCGGCTCGGGGCGGCGCTCATGAGGTCGGCGCCCGAGGAGGTCTTGGGGAACGCCATGACGTCGCGGATCGAGTCGCAGCCGGCCAGGATCATGCACACGCGGTCGAGGCCGAGCGCGAAACCGCCGAGCGTGGGCGCGCCGTAGCCGAGCGCCTCGATGAGGTAGCCGAACTGCTCCTTGGCCTTCTCCTCGGTGAAGCCGAGGCGCTTGAGGACGCGCATCTGCAGGTCGGCGTTGTGGATGCGCATGCCGCCGCCGCCCGCCTCGTAGCCGTCCATCACGAAGTCGTAGGTGTAGGAGCCCACGGCGAGCGGGTCGGTCTCAATCTTGTCGACGTCGGCCTCGTAAGGCTGGGTGAAGGGGTGGTGCTCGGCGCTGTAGCGCTTCTCCTCCTCGTCGTACTCGAACATCGGGAAGTCGACGACCCACAGAAAGTCGTGGCCCGCGCGCTCGATGCCCAGGGCGTTGGCCATGTGGGTGCGCATGCCGCCGAGCACCTCGTCGGCCAGCTTGCGCTCGCAGGCGGCGAACATGAGCAAATCGCCCGGCTCGACGTCGCACGCGGCGCGCAGGGCGGCCATCTCGTCGTCGGAGAAGAACTTGACGATGGGGCTGTTCACGCTGCCGTCGGCACGGAACGCGATCCACGCGAGGCCCTTGGCGCCGAAGTTCTGGGCGATGCCGGGCAGCTTGTCGAGCTCGCCGCGGCTCCAGGTGCCGGCCCCCTTGGCGTTGATGCACCTGACGACCTGTCCCTCGGTGTTGGCAGCCTGGGCGAACACCTTGAACTGCGAGTTCTTGAAGACGTCGCTCACGTCGACGAGATGCATGCCGAAGCGCGTGTCGGGCTTGTCGCTGCCGTAGGTGTCCATCGCCTCCCAGTAGGGCATGCGGCGCAGCGGCGTGGGCAGGTCGACGCCGACCTCGGCGAACGCGTCCTTGAGCACGTCCTCGAGGATGGCGATGGCGCCGTCCATGTCGACGAAGGACATCTCGATGTCGACCTGGGTGAACTCGGGCTGGCGGTCGGCGCGCAGGTCCTCGTCGCGGAAGCACTTGGCGACCTGGTAGTAGCGCTCGATGCCGGAGACCATGAGGAGCTCCTTGAGCAGCTGCGGGGACTGCGGCAGGGCGTAGAAGCTGCCCGGGTTCAGGCGGCTCGGCACGATGAAGTCGCGCGCGCCCTCGGGCGAGGACTTGAAGAGGATCGGCGTCTCGACCTCGAGGAACGCACGCCTGTGCAGCGCCTCGCGCATGCCCCAGGTGAAGGCGTCGCGCAGCTTGAGGCGCCCCAGCATCTCGGGGCGGCGCAGGTCGAGGTAGCGGTAGCGCAGACGGGTGTCCTCCGCCGTGACGATGCCGTCCTCGATCTGGAAGGGCGGGGTCTTGGAGGTGTTGATGACCGTGATGTCGCCGATGAGGACCTCGACCTCGCCCGTCGCGAGGTTGGGGTTCGCCATGCCCTCGGGGCGGGCGCGCACGACGCCGGTGACGGAGATGGGCCACTCGGGGCGGATCGTCTCGGCCGCGTGGAACACCTCGGCGCCCGAAAGGTCAGGGTCGAAGGCGCACTGCGTCAGCCCCTCGCGGTCGCGCAGGTCGACGAAGATGAGGCCGCCGTGGTCGCGGCGGTGCTGGACCCAGCCGTTGAGGGTGACGGTCGCGCCGATGTCGCTCGCGCGCAGCTCGCCGCAGGTGTGCGTGTGGGTGGAATGCTCGTTCAGAACGCTCGACATGCCTTGCCTTTCGTTTGCGTGGCCTTCTGCCGCCCCGTGCCGGTGCGGGCGGCATCCTCCGGTCGGCGCGCGCATGCGTAAACGGCGCAGCGCACGCCAGCAGCCCGCCCCGCGCAGACGAAGCGCTCGGCGGGCCGCTGGGACATGATAGCGCAACGCGCGCATGGCGCAGCCAGCAAGGGGTGCGCGCGCAGGAAACGCACGTCGGCCGGGAGGCCGGGAAACGCCCTCGGCGGCCGCCCCGCCGCCGGTTCCTACGTGTTCTTGAGGGCGATCTTCTGCATGACGCTCGCGACCTTCTCGCAGGCGTCGCAGCACTCCTCCATGTGCGAGAACATGCTGTTCCACGCGATGAGGTAGGACGCGGGGGCGTCGGGGTGGTTCGCGAAGACGTCGCGCTTCGCCTCGATGTAGAGTTTGTCGGCCTCGGACTCCTTGTCGTGCACGGCAACGAGCAGGCGGCCGAGCTTCTTGGGCTTCTTGAACTCGTGGAAGGCCCGCGTCGCCTCAGCCAGCGCGTCGACGGACTCGTCGATGACGCGCGCCATGGGCAGCGTACAAGGGTGCAGCTCGCGGACGTCGTACATGTAGAGGTGCTGCACGACCTCCTCGATGAGGTCGATGACGTCGTCGAGCAGCATCGAGAGCTCGGTGACGTCCTCGCGGTCGATGGGGGGCATGAACTCGACCGCGAGGCGGTCCATGATCTCGTGGGCGGTCTGGTCGCCGCGCTGCTCGATCAGGTGCATCTTCTCGATGTGGCCGTGCGCCCACTCATCGGAGTCGGGATGGTAGTCCTCGAGCAGGTCGACGAGGGCCTGCGAAGCCTCGGCGGCTATGGCGGCCTGCATGCAGAACGCGTCGAAGTAGTCGAACCTCTGTTTCTTGCCCATGGAACGCCCTTTCTCGCTGGCCCCGCGCGCACCGGCGGCGTCGGCCTACATGAACACCATCAGCAGCCGCGTCATCGCCCAGCCGAGCAGGGCGCAACCGGGGAACGTGATGATCCAGGTCAGGCAGATCTCCTTGGCGACCGACCACTTCACCGAGGTGAGGCGCTTCTCGGCGCCCACGCCCATGATGGCGGTGGTCTTGGTGTGCGTCGTCGAGACCGGCACGCCCGTCAGCGTGGCGAGCAGGATGCACAGCGACGCCGCCAGGCTCGCCGAGAACCCCTGGTACTTCTCGAGCTTCGTCATCTCCATGGCGACGGACTTGATGATGCGCTTGCCGCCGATGGCGGTGCCGCCGCCCATGGCGAGCGAGCACACGAGCATGATCCACACGGGGTAGCTGCCCGGCTCGCCGGTCAGGCCCATCTGAAGCATGATGGCCATCATCGCGATGCTCATGAACTTCTGCCCGTCCTGCGCGCCGTGCATGAACGCGAGCATGCCCGCCGAGACGATCTGCGCGCCCGAGAAGAACGTCTCGGCCTTGTAGCGGTTGACCGAGCGGAACAGCCACCCGGTGCCGCGCGCTATGAGCCACCCGCTCGCAAAGCCGAGGACCGTCGAAAGCACCAGGCCGTAGAGGACCTTGACCCACTCGCCCCAGTTGACGCCCGCCGAAAATCCCTGCAGGGCGATCGCGGCGCCCGTGAGCCCCGCGATGAGGGCGTGCGACTCGGACGTCGGGATGCCGAAGATCCAGGTCACCACGCCCCAGACGACGATCGCGACCATCGCCGCGCACAGGGCGACGAGCGACATCTGCCCGTCCCCGCCGAAGTTGACCATGCCGGAGATCGTGTCGGCCACGGCGGTCGATATGAGCGACATGAGCAGCAGACCCAGGAAGTTGCAGACCGCCGCCATGGCGATGGCGGAGCGGGCCTTCATGCAGCGCGTCGAGACGACCGTCGCGATGGCGTTGGCCGCGTCGGTGGCGCCGTTGACGACCACCACCGCGAGCACCAGCAGGATGACGATGCACAGCAGCGGGTTGGCGACCATCTCGCCGACGATAGCCATGAACGAAAAGTCCATCGGACCCCCCGGGTCGGAGCATGTCAAACCACGGGGTGGGCGACAGGGCCCTTACCGTCGTCTGACCGGATGCGTACCATTTCAAGACACAGCGATGACGCGACGATAACAATACCATGAGTTGGAACCGGCTGATGCCGGCCCGCAGCGCTTTTCGCTGAAAAGCGCACCGTCTGCCCGACGAGCGCGACAGCGGGAAAGCGGCGGGCGGGACGGCGGGGTCCGGCCGCGCGCGGATATGCTGCGAACCCCATGACGTGCGGCCGCGCAATTCCTATACTGTGCTGCATGGCCCGCACGACCGCGCGTCCGCGGGCCGACCGGACGACCGCAAGCAGGAAAGGAGCACGGCCCATGGCATACGCCGCTGCCGAGCGCGACCTTCAGCTCGCCGTTGGGACGCAGCTGCACGGATTCACCGTCGAACGCGTCGAGGGGGTGCCCGAGATCGAGGGCACGGCCTACGTCATGCGCCACGCCGCGCACGGCACGCCGCTCATGTGGCTCGCCAACGACGACGAGAACAAGTCGTTCGCCATCGCCTTCAAGACCCCGCCCGCCGACGACACGGGCGTCTTCCACATCCTCGAGCACTCCGTGCTGTGCGGCAGCGACCGCTACCCGGTCAAGGAGCCCTTCGTCAACCTGCTCAAATCCTCGATGCAGACCTTCCTGAACGCCCTCACCTTCTCGGACAAGACCATGTACCCGGTCGCGAGCACCAACGAGCAGGACCTGCTCAACCTCATGGACGTCTACATGGACGCGGTGCTGCACCCCATGCTCTACCGCAAGAGGGGGATCTTCGAGCAGGAGGGGTGGCACTACGAGGTCGAAGAGGGCGACGGGGACGAAGCCCCCGCGCTCCGCTACAACGGCGTCGTGCTCAACGAGATGAAGGGGGCCCTGGCCGACCCCGACGAGGTCGTCCTCAACCGCCTGAACGCCGCCCTGTTCCCCGACACCGCCTACGGGCACGAGTCGGGGGGCAACCCGCGCGCCATCCCCCAGCTCACCTACGAGGGCTTCCTCGACACCCACGCGCGCCACTACAACCTCGCCAACGCGCGCATCGTGCTCTACGGCGACATGTCGCTCGAGCGCGAGCTGCGTCTGCTCGACGAGCGCTACCTCTCGTGCCCCCCGCGGCCGGCCGGCGCGCCCAACCCGCTCGAGCTGCAGGCGCCCGTCGTCGACGACGACGCGGTGTGCACCATGGCGACCCCGCCCGAGAACGCCGCCGTCATGCTCGGCTACGTGTTCGGCACCTACCGCGACCGCACGCGCTGCCTCGCCGCCGAGATCCTCGCGGACGCCCTCATGGGCAGCAACGAGGCGCCGCTCAAGCGCACCCTGCTCGACGCGGGGCTCGGCTGCGACGTCGACGCGTTCGTCTACGACGGCCTGCTCCAGCCGTTCTTCGCCATCGAGCTGCGCGGGGCGAAGCCCGGGGCGAAGCGGACCTTCCGAGAGCTCGTCGAGTCCGAGTTCGCCCGCATGGCGCGCGAGGGGGTCCCCCGCGAGAACCTCGTCGCCTCGCTCGAGGCGGCCGCCTTCGGCCTACGCGAGCGCGACTTCGGCTACGCCGACGGGGTCGCGCTCGCCATCAACGCCATGAGCGGCTGGCTGTACGACGACGGCATGCCCTGCGACTACCTGCGCTACGAGGACGCGCTCGCCGAGCTGCGCGCAGGGCTGGAGGGAACGTACTGGGAGGATCTGGTGCGCGATATGTTCGTCGGGGCGCGCCACCGCGCCACCGCTGAGCTCGTGCCGCTCGACGGCGAGGGGGACGGCTGCGCCGACGAAGAGGAGACCGCGCTTGCCCGCGCCGCCGCCGAGATGGGCGAAGAGGGGCTCGCCGCCGTCCGCTCCGCGGTCGAGGCCCTGCGCGCCGCCCAGGACGAGCCCGACGCCCCCGAGGCGCTGGCAACCCTCCCCCGGCTCGGGGTGTCCGACATCGGCCCCGCGCGCGAGGAGCCGGCGTTCGGCCCCGTCGAGGGCACGCCGCTCCCCTGCCTGCACCACGAGGTCCCCACCCGGCGCATCGACTACGTCTACCACTACTTCGACCTGTCCTGCCTCACCTGGGACGAGCTCCACTACGCGACGCTCGCCGCGACGCTTCTGGGCAAGTTGGCGACCGCGGAGCACACGGCGGCCCAGCTCGACACGCTCATCGAGTCGCGCCTCGGGCGCCTCTCGTTCTCGACCGCGGTGTACGAGGACTGCCGGACCGGGGAGCCGACCCCGTGGCTCGTCGTCGGCGCGAGCGCGCTGGCAGAAAACGTCGCCAACCTCGCCGCCATCCCCTCCGAGGTGTGGTCCTCCACCGACTTCGGCGACACGGGCAGCATCAGGACGATCCTGCAGCAGCAGCGCCTCGACAGCGAGCAGGCCTTCGCCAATGCCGGCCACACCTATGCGCTCGCGCGGGCCTGGGGGTACACCTCGAAGGGGAGCCGCCTCGCCCAGCACTTCGGAAACGTCGACTACTACCGCTTCGTGCGCCGCCTGCTCGCCGACTGGGACGCCCGCTCCGACAGGCTGCCCGCGACGCTCGCCGACGTCTGCCGCCGCGTCTTCGCGGCGGGGTCGGACCTGCACAGCTTCACCGGCGAGCGCGCGGACATGGACCGCTTCTGGGAGGCGGGCGGGACCCTGCGCCTCGCCCCGCAGGCCCCGGGGGCATACGGCACGCTCGCGATACCCGAGTCGGTGCAGGGCGGCGAGGCTTTCGTCGTCCCCAGCGACGTGTGCTTCGTCGCGAAGGCGGCCTCCGGGCACCTGACCGGCGCCGCCTACTCGGGCACCTGGCCTGTCGCCGCGCAGGCGCTCAACTACGGCTACCTGTGGAACGAGATCCGCGTGAAGGGCGGGGCGTACGGCTGCGGGTTCAGGGTCGCGACGAACGGCAACATGGGATACTACACCTTCCGCGACCCCAACCTCGACGCCTCGCTCGAGCGCATGGACCGCGCCGGCGCGTGGCTCGCCTCGTTCGAACCCGAGCCGCGCGAGATGGAGGGGTACGTCGTGAGCACCGTCGCCTCGCACGACGCGCCCCAAAAACCCCGCCTGGTCGCACGGCGCCAGGACGGCGACTGGCTCGCGCACCGCGAGGCGGGATGGCGCAGCCGCGTGCGCGCCGAGGAGCTCGCCGCCGAGCCCGGGGCCGTGCGGGCGCTCGCGCCGTCCCTCGACCGCCTCGCCGCCACCGGGACGGCCTGCGTGTTCGGGAGCCGCGACGCCATCGAGCGCTCCCGGGCCGGACTGCGGCCGATCGACCTCTTCGGCGACGGCGCCCTGGAGGAGTAGGGAGACCTGGAGGAGTAGGGAGAC
>DBEYOB010000141.1:0-23007 GCA_048173955.1 Coriobacteriales bacterium | reverse complement strand
AGGGCGTGCGCGCCCAGGACGGCAGCTGGTCGGCGTCGGTGCCCCGCTCGGCCCACGGCACCGGGGCGTGCACCGTCCAGGTCTGGGCCACCGTGGGCTCGCAGACCTCGATGCTGGCGAGCGCCTCCTCCTCGTTCCCCGCTCCCGAGGAGCCGATCGAGGGCACCGCGTCCGTCGCGCTGTCCGACGACTCCGCCTCCTTCGTGCTGACCGCCGAGGGCGGCAGCTTCCCCGACGTGTGGAACGTCTCGTTCGCGGTCGCCGACCTTGAGGCCGGCTCCGAGCGCTGGGTCCAGGCATACCGCGCCGCCGACGGGTCGTGGAGCGCCGAGGTCCCGGTGTCCTCGTGCAACGGGAACGAGCAGCGCGTCGGCGCATGGGCCGCGGTGGGGGACAAGACCGTCGAGCTCGGCTCGGCCACGTTCTCCTCCCGGCTGCACCCCATCATGAACGACGAGTCCGACGTCGACCCCGCGACCCTCGCGGAGGCGTTCGCCGACGCCGGCGGCATCTATCCCGCCGACACCTACAAGACCAAGGGCGCCGCGACGGCCGAGGAGTTCTTCACGATCCTCGTCGAGGAGGCCGAGGCCGAGGGCGTCGACCCGCTGGCCGTGTACGCCCAGCTGGTCTACGAGACCGGCTACCTGCGCTTCGGGGGCGACGTCAAGGCCGAGCAGTGCAACTTCTGCGGCCTGGGCGCGACCGGCGCGGGCGCCGGAGGGGCCACGTTCCCCTCGGTCAGGGCGGGCATCCGCGCCCAGGTCCAGCACCTGAAGGCGTACGCGAGCACCGAGGACCTCGTGAACGAGTGCGTCGACCCGAGGTTCGAGCACGTCGACCGCGGGTGCGCCCCCTATCTTGAAAGTCTCGGTGGAAGGTGGGCGGTGTCTTCGTCGTACGGATTCGGACTCTCTATAATCGTGGATTCGCTCGCCTAGTGCGCAGCATGCATCGAAACGCAGCTTAAACGGGCCATGGAAGGTGCAACATGCAGGGTACTTCGGTTCAGATACAGACCGTCGTGTACAAGATGGACCGCGCGTCGCTCTATCGCTCGTTGGACAGCATCAAAAACGCCGTCCGGGTCGACCGGGAGCGCGCCGGTGCGGTCGGCCGCGTGAGCGTCGTCCACGGGGACGCCTCCCCCGAGGCGGTGCTGACGTCGGAGGAGGTCGCCTCGATCAGGGAGCGCTACGCGCCGTGGTTCTCGTACGAGTACGTCTTTTTCGACGAGAACACGGGCACGGCGCGCGGGCACAACCGGATGTTCGAGCGGTGCGAGGCCGACTACGTGGTCGTCCAGAACCCCGACATCCAATACGCCCCGCGCTTCTTCGAGCGCATGCTCGCACCGTTTTCGCGGACCGACGTCAGGGCCGGGCTCGTGGAGGCGCGCCAGGTCCCGATCGAACACCCCAAGGACTACGACCTCGCCACGAAGGAGACGCCCTGGTCGACCAGCGCCTGCATCATGGTCCCGGCGCCCGTCTTCCGCGAGGTCGGCGGGTTCGATGCCGACACGTTCTTCCTGTACTGCGACGACGTCGATTTCTCCTGGCGCATCCGGCTCGCCGGGTACAGCCTGATCTACCAGCCGCTGGCCCCGGTCTACCACCCGAAGTACCTCACGAGCCACGGGCATTGGCAGGCGACGACGGCGGAAGAGTACTACTCCGCTCTGGCCCTGCTGCTGATGACCCACAAGTGGTCCTACGGGAAGCGCTGCGAGAAGCTGCTCGAGATATACAAGAACAGCGAGGACGAGGTCTACGGCCGCGCCGCCCGGGAGTTCCTCGACCGTCAGGCGTCGGGCAGGCTGCCCGCCCCCCTCGACCCCGGCCACAAGGTCGCCGACATCAACGACGCGGGGTACGCCACGGTCCGCTTCAACATGTAGGCGCCCGGCAACCCGTGCGCAGACGGCAGTTCTCGATGGAAAACGGAGACCACGCAATGACTATTCAGAACGCGGGGGAGGCCCCGTCCACGCCCCAGGCGCCCTACGTGAGCGTCGAGCGGAAGGACGGATACGTGCGGGGGGAGTTCGCGCTTCCCTGCAACACGTCGGCCGCCCAGTACATGGAGGGGCTCTCCCTGCCCGAGCGGGCGCCCCTGGAAGCGCCCGAGCCGCTCTGCTTCGCCGACGAGGGCGCGCGTCGCGAGGGCGAGCCGTTCCTGACGATCGTCATGAGGACCCAGGGCAAGCGCCTCGAGGAACTGACCGACGTCATGCTCTGCCTGGCCGCCCAGCAGGACGACGATTTCGAGCTGCTCGTCATGGGCCACAAGGTGGGGGAGGACGTCCGCCCCGCACTGCTCGACCTTTTGCGCGAGCTTCCCGAAGGGCTGCGGAGCCGCATCGCGTACTACGACGTGGACCGCGGGACGCGCACGACGCCGCTCCAGATCGGCTTCGGCATCGCGCGCGGCCGCTACGTGGCGGTCCTCGACGACGACGACCTGATCATGGACACCTGGGTCTCCAACTTCAAGCGCCTCGCCGAGGAGCACGACGGCAGGATGCTGCATTCGTATGTGGTGACGCAGGACTGGAGCGCCCGCGGGGTTTCCGGCGAGGAGGGGCATCGGGAGCTGCGCTCCGACAAGACCTTCGACCCGTCGTACTGCCGCGACTTCGACGCCGCCGCGCAGCTCTCGATGAACTCGTGCCCCCTGATGGGGCTCGCGTTCCCCCGCTACGTGTTTCAGGACCTCCGCCTCGACTTCGACGAGTCGCTGACGACGACGGAGGACTGGGACTTCCTCATGCGGGTCTACTCAGTGTGCGGCGTCGCGTCGCTCGACGAGGTGACGGCCATCTACCGCCTCTGGGTGAACGCCGAGAGCTCCCACACGCTGCACGACAGCCGCGAATGGGACGTCAACTACGCCCTGATCGTCGACAAGATGAACAAGGCGCCGTACCTGCTCGGCGCCGGCGCGGTCGACGACGTGCGCTCGAAGACCCCCTCCGCCGCCACGTCGCGCGAGGCGCTGTCGCGCTCGGCGGAGCTGCTGCTGTTCGGCGAGCCCAAAGGCCTGACGGCGGTGTGGGACGATGTGGCGAACCTCCACGAGGGCAAGCTGTCCAAGCTGAAGTCGCGCCACATGCCCGCCCTTCTCGGGTCGGGCGAGTGGGACATCAGCTTCCTGTTCGAGGGCGGGGCGCCCGCCGCGATGGTTGCCCTCACGCCGCTCGGCTCCCCCTTCAAGGTGCTCGGCGAGTTCACGATGCGCCTGACCGAGGTCAACGGGGCGCAGACGACCCTCGACTTCGCCGACTGCGCCTTCCACAACGGCTACCAGGTCGACTGCAACCACATCGTGTACCTCAAGAAGGACCCGTTCGTCGCCTTCGAGCTGCCCCACGCCATGCGCCTGTCGCGCGTCGACTTCGCGTTCAAGCTCCTCCCGAGCGTCCCCGACTTCTACATCGACCAGGTCGCGATGGGCAAGACGGGCCTCAAGATCGGGCGCGCCCGCCGCTGGTTCGACAGAAAGCTGCACGGCAATGGCTAGCCGCCTCGCGCGGCTGTTCGTGGCCGACGAGGCGTCGGACCGCCGCAACAACATCAACGTCATCCGCTTCATCGCCGCCTCGGCGGTCATCTACGGCCACATGGCGCACCTGACGGGGCTTCCCGTCCCCCAGATATGCGGCGAGGAGGTCTCCTCGCTCGCCGTCAAGGTGTTCTTCGTGCTCTCGGGATACCTGATCGCGCAGAGCTACCAGCGCGACCCCGACCCGTTCCGCTATCTCGTCCGCCGGGTGTTCCGCATCTTCCCGGGGCTGATCTTCGTGACGCTGGCGAGCGCCTTCGTGCTGGGGCCCCTCCTGAGCACGCTGTCGGTGGCGGACTATCTGGCAAACCCGGGGACGTGGCGCTATCTGCTCAACTGCCTGATGAACCCGCAGTACGCCCTGCCCGGGGTGTTTGCCGACAACGTGTACCCCAACGCGGTCAACGGCTCGCTGTGGACCCTCCCGGTCGAGTTCTCGATGTACCTCATCCTGCCGGTGTGCCTGGTCGCCCTGCGCGGTGAGCGCATGCGGCGGTGGGGGACCGCGGCGATCGCGCTCGGGAGCGCGGTGGCGTCGGTCCTGCAGCTCGCCGGCGTGGTCAGCTTCTCGTGCGTGGTGTGGGGGAGCAACATCGCCGACGGCGTCGTGCTCGTCCCCTACTTCTTCATCGGGAGCTTCCTCGCCGTGTGCCCGGGGGCGAAGCGCTTCCTGAACGTCCAGGTCGCCTTCCTGCTCCTGCTGGTCATGGCCTCCGTCAACGTCGGGTCCTACTGGAAGTACGAGCTGTTCGTGCTGGCGCTGCTGCCCTATGTCACCTTCGCGTTCAGCCTCGCCGAGCCCGCCCGCTTCGGCCGCGTCTTCGCCGAGCACGACTATTCGTATGGTGTCTACCTTTGGGCGTTCCCCGTGCAGCAAACGCTGGTACACTTCTTGGGGGCGGAGGCGTTCGGCCTGATGGTGTATTCCCTGCTGGCGTTCTGCCTGACGCTGCCCTGTGCTATGGTTTCGTGGTTCGCCGTCGAAAGGCCGGCGAGCAGGCTTGGCCGCCGCCTGACCGCCTGGTCGCGCAGGCGGGAGGAGCTCGGCCGTGCGGCGTAGATGTCGGGAGGTCTCATGTTGGAACCTCAGCATGTTTTGGTGACGGGTGCGAACGGCTACATCGGCGCCCACGTCGTGGGCGCGCTGCTCGACATGGGCATGCGCGTCACGGCGGTCAGCATGCACGGCGACCACGTCGACCCCCGCGCCGCGTTCGTGGCGTGCGACGTGCTGGCGAGGGCGGGCGACGCCTCCCTGTTCGCCGAGCTCGGGTCCCCGCAGGCCTGCATCCACCTCGGCTACCGCAACGGCTTCTCGCACAACGCCCCCACCCACCTCGACGACCTGCCGCGGCACTACGAGTTCGTCCGGACCCTGGCCGAGGCCGGCTGCCCGCGCATCGCGGTCATGGGGTCGATGCACGAGGTGGGCTACCACGAGGGGGCGATCTGCGCGTCGACGCCGTGCAGCCCCCAGAACCTGTACGGCGTCGCCAAGAACGCGCTGCGCGAGGCGGTCATGGGGGTTCTCGACGCCCAGACGCCGACGTGCTTCAGATGGCTGCGCGGCTACTACATCTACGGGGACGACCTGCGCAGCCAGTCGATCTTCGGCAAGATGGTTCGCGCCGCCCGGGAGGGGAAGGCGAGCTTCCCCTTCACGTCGGGCAAGAACCGCTACGACTTCATCCACATAGACGACCTTGCCGTCCAGATCGCGGTGGCCGCCCTGCACCCGGGCGCGTCGCAGATCGTGAACTGCTGCACCGGCGAGCCGGTCTCGCTCAAGGAGCAGGCGCTGCGGTTCATCGAGCAGAACGCCCTCGGGCTCGAGCTCGAGTACGGGGCGTTCCCGGACCGGCCGTACGACTCGCCGGTCACCTACGGCGACGCCGCGCCCGTGCGCGCGATGATGCTCGACGCCGCGCGCAGCGCGCGGGGCGACGTGCGGGAGACGGTCGCGCGCGCATGCGAGCGCCTGGGCTGGCGGGAGGAAGGAGAGGGCCGATGAAGGGAATCGTCTTGGCGGGGGGTTCGGGCACGCGCCTCTACCCGCTGACCGCCGTGACCTCGAAGCAGCTTCTGCCGGTGTACGACAAGCCGATGATCTACTATCCGCTGTCGACCCTGATGCTTGCGGGCATCCGGGACATCCTGATCATTTCGACGCCGCGGGACCTCCCCAACTTCGAGCGGCTGCTCGGCGACGGGTCGCGCTACGGCGTCAACCTGTCCTACGCCGTCCAGCCGTCGCCCGACGGACTCGCCCAGGCGTTCGTCATCGGGGAGGACTTCGTGGCGGGGGAGCCCTGCGCGCTCGTGCTCGGCGACAACATCTTCTACGGGAACGGGCTGGGCAGGCAGGTCAAGGCGGCCGCTTCGCGGGAGCGCGGCGCCACGGTGTTCGGCTACTACGTCGACGACCCGGAGCGCTTCGGCGTCATCGAGTTCGACGAGAGCGGCCGCGCCCTCTCCATCGAGGAGAAGCCGCGCCACCCCAAGTCAAACTATGCGGTGACCGGCCTGTACTTCTACGACGGCCGCGTGTGCGACTTCGCCAAGCAGGTCAAGCCGTCCGCCCGCGGGGAGCTCGAGATCACCGATCTGAACCGCATGTACCTCGAGGACGGCTCGCTCGACGTGGTGACGCTCGGCCGCGGGTACGCGTGGCTCGACACGGGCACCATGGAGTCGCTGTACTCCGCGTGCGAGTTCGTCCGCTCCGTCGAGCGCACGCAGGGCCTCGCCATCGCGGCGATCGAGGAGATCGCCTACTACAACGGATGGATCGACCTCGACGCCCTCATGAAGGCGGCCGAGGCGTACGGGAAGTCCCCCTACGGCGAGCACCTGCGCAAGGTGGCCGAGCACCGCATCACGTTCGACGTCCGAGGGGATTAGAAGCCCGGCGGCAGGCCGTCGGCATGCGAGCAAACGGGAGGCTCTCTGTGAAAACCTATCTGGTGACCGGTGGCGCGGGCTTCATCGGGTCCAACTTCGTGCTCCACATCCTGGCGAAGCACCCCGACGCCCGCGTCGTGACCGTGGACAAGCTCACCTATGCGGGCAACCTCGAGAACCTGGCGTCGGTGCTCGACGATGCGCGCCACACCTTCGTCCAGGCCGACATCTGCGACCGCGACGCGATGGCGAAGGCGGTCGCCGACCACGCGCCCGACTACATCGTGAACTTCGCCGCCGAGAGCCACGTCGACCGCTCCATCGTCGACCCGGGCATCTTCTGCCAGACGAACGTGGCCGGCACCCAGGCGCTGCTCGACGTCGCGCGCGACGCGTGGGCGCTTCCCGGGGGCGGCTTCGGAGACCATCGCTTCCTGCAGGTCTCGACCGACGAGGTGTACGGCTCGCTTCCCGAGGACGACCCCTCGGCCCTGTTCCGCGAGGACACGCCGCTCTCCCCGCGCAGCCCCTACTCGGCCTCGAAGGCCGCGGCCGACCTCTTCGTGCTCGCCTATGCGTCGACCTACGGGCTGCCGGTCAACGTGACGCGCTGCTCGAACAACTACGGCCCGTTCCAGTTCCCCGAGAAGCTCATCCCGCTCATGCTGCGCAACGCCCTGTCCCGCCAAAAGCTGCCGGTCTATGGCGACGGCCTGAACGTGCGCGACTGGCTCTACGTCGAGGACCACTGCCGTGCCATCGACCTGGTGCTGATGCGCGCCCCCGCCGGCGAGGTGTACAACATCGGCGGGCACAACGAGCGCACGAACATGCAGATCGTGCGCCAAATCGTCGGCTACGTGCACGACGAGGTCGACGCCTCGGTCGACGAGAGCCTCATCGAGCACGTGACCGACCGGCTGGGCCACGACCGCCGCTACGGGATCGACCCGACCAAGATCGGCCGCGAGCTCGGCTGGAAGCCCGAGACGCCCTTCGAGGTCGGCATCGTCAAGACGCTCGACTGGTATCTGGCCCACCAGGAGTGGGTCGAGCACGTGACGTCGGGCGCATATCAGGGGTACTACGAGCGCATGTACGGCAAGCGGGAGGTAATCGGCTGATGGGCAACTTCACGTTCACGCACAGCGACATCGAGGGCGTCGTGGTGGTCGACGCGAAGCGCTTCGGCGACGCGCGCGGCTGGTTCGCCGAGACCTACAAGGAGCCCGAGTTCGTCGCGGGGGGCATCGCGGCGCGCTTCGTGCAGGACAACGAGTCCTGCTCCACGAAGGGCGTGCTGCGCGGTCTCCACTTCCAGATCAACCACCCCCAGGCGAAGCTGGTCCGCTGCGTGCACGGCGCCGTGTTCGACGTGGGCGTCGACCTGCGTCCCGGAAGCCCCACGTTCGGCCGCTGGGTCGGCGAGCTGCTGACGGAGGAGAACCGCCGCCAGCTCTTTTTGCCGCGCGGGTTCGCCCACGGCTTCGCGGTGCTGAGCGACGTGGCGGTGTTCGCCTACAAGTGCGACGACGTCTACCATCCCGACGACGAGGGCGGCATCGTGTGGAACGACCCCGACATCGGCGTCGCCTGGCCCGACCTGGGCGGCGCGCCGAACCTGTCGGCCAAAGACGCCGTTGCGCCGACGTTCAAGGAGTACCTGGCGCAGCGGGACCGGGCATAGGGCGAACAGGGGGAACTGCGATGGATGCTGCCAACGGTAACGGCGGAGCTGCCGTCGGGACGCCGGTGACGGAAGAGGAGCTGCGTCTGACGATGCCCGTCAAACCGCGCGTCGCCGCCGGGGAGGTGGTCGACGCCCTGCGGACGCTTCCGCCCGAGGAGGCGGTGGGCGAGCTCGCCGCGCGCTACTGGGACGCGGCGTTCGAGGTCCTGTCGTGCGCGACGTGCTCCGGCGCCGTCCCGGCGGCGCGCATGCCGGTGCGCACGGTGGGCGTCTACTACTTCCGCTTCTCGCTGGGCGGCATCGAGCGCGTCGCGCGCGAGCTGATGCTGCTGTGGCAGAGGATGGGCTACGACGTCGTGCTCATCACCGACGACGCCCCTGCCGAGAACGACCAGCCGCTGCCGTTCGGCGTGAAGCGCGCCTATGTGCCCGGCTGGCGGTCGCACCTGTGCGGCGGCTACCCCGAGCGTGCGCGGGCGCTCGCCGGCGTGCTCAAGGCCTACAGCATTGATCTGCTCGTCTACCACGAGTGGATGGGCCTCGCCATGCCGTGGGACGCCCTGCTGGCCAAGCTCCTCGGCATCACGTTCATCGTGCACGCCCACGGAACGTTCTCGTCGCTGGCGGGATACGGCGGCGCGCGCCACTGCGCGCTCGCCCCGTGCTACGCCTTCGCCGACGGCGTGGCGTGCCTGAGCGCGGTCGACGAGCGCTACTGGGGGACCTACAACCGCAACGCCCACGCGACCCCGAACCCGCTCTTGTCGTCGTTCGCCGACCGCGAGCCGGCACGCCTCGACAAGGGCTCGACGGTGCTGTGGGTCGGCCGCCTCTCGAAGGAGAAGCACCTCGAGGAGGCCTTCGAGGCGATGCGCAAGGTGGTGGCGGAGCTGCCCGAGGCGCGCCTCGTCCTGGTCGGCTCGGGTCCCGACGACTACACGGAGCAGATGCGCGCCCGGGCGGAGGAGCTCGGCCTCGGCGCCTGCGTCGAGTTCGCAGGCGAGCACACCGAAGAGGAGATGCCCTCGTTCTACCAGCGGGCCGACGTGCTCCTGATGACCACGCATCTCGAAGGGTACTCGCTTGTGCTGCAGGAGGCCATGGCGATGGGCGTGCCCTGCGTCATGTACGACATGCCCTACCTGATGCTGTGCGCCGACGAGCGCGGCCTGTCGACCGTCCCCATGGGCAACACCTCCGAGCTCGCGCGCAGCGTCGTCGCCCTGCTCTCCGACGCCGACCTGCGCCGGGAGGCGGGCGCGGCGGCGCGCGAGCACGTCGCCGACGTCCAGTCGTTCGACCGAGCGGCGTTCTGGCGCAACATGTTCGACGCCTCCGTGACGCGCCACAACGTCGTGCGCGACTTCGACGGCGCGGCCGATGTGACCGACCTGCTTTTGTGGCAGGCTGTCTACGACGCGGTCGGCGAGGTTCAAAGCGAGCGCGAGGGCCTGATCGGCGAGCTCAGGGAGGGCGTGTCGTGGCTGCGCAGACAGCTCGACATCCACCAGGCCGACCTGGGCGCCCTCAAGGACGAGCGCGACCGTCTGCAGCGCGACTTCGACGCCGTCACGGGCTCGAAGTCCTACCGGCTCGGCCGCGTGCTGACGGCGCCGCTCCGCCTGCTGCGCTCCCGCAAGGAGGGCTAGCCGCCTCCGGCGGCGCCGAGCCTGCACCCGCCGATTGTCCCGTGCAGATTGCCGCCGTCCGGTTCTCCGGGCCGTGCGAGACGGTATCATCTGGTCGACAACCTTTCGGGCGGCGTCCCTGCGGGCGCCGCCCGCTTCACCCGAAAGGAGCCCCACCCATGGCCTCTTCCTCCGACAAGGGATGCATCCTCGTCACCGGCGGAGCCGGTTTCATCGGCAGCCACACCTGCGTCGAGCTGCTCGATGCGGGCTACGACGTGGTGGTGGTCGACGACCTGTCCAACGCGAGCGAGGTCGCCCTCAAGCGCGTCGAGAAGATCGCCGGCAGGCCGGTCCGCGCCTTCTACCGGGGCGACGTGCGCGACGGCGCCCTGCTCGACCGCATCCTCGACGAGCATCCCGTCGTCGGCGCCATCCACTTCGCGGCGTTCAAGGCCGTGGGCGAGTCGGTGCACAAGCCCATCGAGTACTACCAGAACAACCTCGGCGGCACGCTCGAGCTCGCCCGCGCCCTGCGCGACCACGGCGTGCGCGACATCGTGTTCTCCTCGTCGGCCACGGTCTACGGCGACCCCGACGCCGTGCCGGTCACCGAGGAGTCGCCCCTCAAGCCGGCCACGAACCCCTACGGGCGCACCAAGAGCATGAACGAGCAGATGCTGCGCGACCTCTATACGGCGGACCCCAGCTGGAACGTCATGCTGCTGCGCTATTTCAACCCCATCGGCGCGCACCCGTCGGGTCTCATCGGCGAGGACCCCAAGGGTATCCCCAACAACCTCGTGCCCTACGTGGCCAAGGTGGCCATCGGCCAGCTCGCATGCGTGCAGGTCTTCGGCGACGACTACCCCACGCCCGACGGTACCGGCGTGCGCGACTACATCCACGTCGTCGACCTCGCCCGCGGCCACGTCGCCGCCCTCGACTACATGCGCGGCAAGACGGGCGTGCACGTGTTCAACCTGGGAACGGGCAACGGCTACAGCGTGCTCGACGTCGTCAAGGCGTTCGGCAGGGCGTGCGGCCGCGAGCTGCCCTACAAGATCTGCCCGCGCCGCGACGGCGACGTGGCCGAGATCTACTGCGACGCCTCGAAGGCGGAGCGCCTCATGGGCTGGAAGGCGCGCTACGGCATCGACGACATGTGCGCCGACGCCTGGCGCTGGCAGAGCATGAACCCCAACGGCTACGTCGGGGCCACCGAGTAGGGGCGACGGCCAAAAGGCGCGCCCTTCAGGCGTCCCGATGCGGGGCGCCGCCGTGCGAAAGGGGAGTTTTTGGGAAGCGACCGCATGCATCTGATGGTCCCGCCCGACGTCGACCCCGCCCTGGTGACGGGGACCGACGACGAGCTGCTGAGGTTCGTCGAGTCGCGCTTCGCAGCCACGGTCACCGTGCGCGGCGACGACGTGGGCATCGTCGGCGACCCGACCGAGGTGAGGGTTCTCACCCGCCTGTTCACCGACCTCTTCGACGCCGTGCGGTCGGGGGAGCGCCCCACGGTCGCTTCGGTGGAGCGCGCGATCGAGCTGCTGCGCGAGGACGCCTTCGCACCGCACGACCTGCGCTCCGACGTCATCCTGACCTACGGCGGGCATGCGGTGTGTCCCAAGACGGCCGGCCAGAAGCGCTACGTCGACGCCGTCCGTGCCAACACCGTCACCTTCGGCATCGGGCCGGCGGGCACGGGCAAGACCTACCTCGCCATGGCGATGGCGGTCGCCGCGCTCAACCGGCGCGAGGTGGGGCGCATCGTGCTGACGCGCCCGGTGGTCGAGGCGGGCGAGAGCCTGGGCTTTCTGCCGGGGACGCTCGAGGAGAAGGTCGACCCCTACATCCGGCCGCTCTACGACGCGCTGTTCTCGATGATGGACCGCGAGCGCGCCAAGAGCCTGCTCGAGCTGGGAACCATCGAGATCGCGCCGCTCGCCTTCATGCGCGGCCGCACGCTGGGCGACGCCTTCGTGATCCTCGACGAGGCGCAGAACACCACGCGCGAGCAGATGAAGATGTTCCTGACGCGCCTGGGCGTCGGCAGCACGTTCGTGGTGACGGGCGACCTCACCCAGACCGACCTGCCGCAGGGGCGCTCGTCGCTCGCCGGCGTGCGCTCCATCCTCGCCGGGATCGAGGGGATCGCCTTCGTGGACCTCTCGGGGGCCGACGTGGTGCGCCACGGCCTGGTGACGCGCATCGTGGCAGCCTACGACGAGGCCGAACGGAAGGCTGAGGCGCGCCGCCGCGGCGGCGCTTCGGAGACCGCCGGCGAAAGGCCGGCGGCGGAAGGGGATACCTATGGAGGGGCATGACATTCGCGTCGCGGTAAACGACGAGGTCGGGCAGGGCATCATCGACGCGGCGGAGGTCGAGCGCATCGTGGTCGCGGTGCTGTCCGCCGAAGGGGCGGTCGAGCCGTGCGAGGTCTCGGTGAGCTTCGTGACGGCCGACGAGATCCACGAGCTGAACCGGGAGTACCGCGGCATAGACCGGCCGACGGACGTCCTCTCGTTCAACATCGACGACCCCGACGAGTTCTTCGACGAGTGCGCCGAAGGGGAGGAGTCCGGGGAGGGGTTCGCCATCGATGAGGAGGACGGCGTCTTCATGGTGGGCGACGTCATCCTGTGCCCCGAGGTCGTCGAGGGCCAGGCGCCCGGGTTCGGCAACGCCGCGGCCGACGAGATGCGCCTTCTGCTCGTCCACGGCTGCCTGCACCTGATGGGCTACGACCACGAGGACCCCGACGAGGCCGAGGAGATGGAGGCGCTCGAGCGCCGCTACCTCGCCCCCTTCGCGAGCGTTGCGGCCGACGAGCTCAACGTGGGCCCCACGGTCGACCACGCCGTCGAGGGCAGCGCCGCCCCGCCACGGGGTGATGCCCGATGATGCCCGACGGCGGACACCCCGGGTTCTTCGAGTCGTTCGGCTACGCCCTGCAGGGCATCGGCGCGGCCATACGGCGCGAACGCAACTTCAAGGTGATGCTCGCCATGGGGGCTGCGGCGGTCGTCGCGGGTTTCGCGCTGCGCCTCGACGCGATGAGCTGGGTCGCCGTCGTCCTCATGATAGGCCTCGTCCTGTGCGCCGAGCTGCTCAACACGGCGATCGAGTCGGTCGTCGACCTGGCGTCGCCCGACATCCACCCGCTCGCGAAGTACGCCAAGGACCTCGCGGCCGGCGCCGTGCTCGCCCTGTCGGCGTGCGTGGGCGTCGCCGGTCTGGTGATTTACGTGCGGGCGGCGCTTCTGCTCTTCGGCGGGGGCGCCTAGGCGTTATGCTGGTCGCAAGAGACGGACGGGCGCCGCGCGGCGCCCGGACGCGACCACCTCGACGATGGGAGAGCAAGCGTGTCCAGCACCGACAAGGCATATGAAGGCGACATGGCCGTCGACGACGAATTCGAGGGCTTCGACGGGGAGGGTTCCGACGGCTGCGAGGGGCTAAGCGGCGACGCGCTTATCGACGCGTTCTTCGCCGGCTCCTCCGAGGGCTCCGACCCCGACGGCGGGGCGGAGGGCGAGCCGGACTCCAACATGCACCCGGCGACCTACGAGGGACCCTTCAAGAGCGGTTTCGTCGCGCTCGTCGGACGCCCCAACGCGGGCAAGTCGACCCTGATCAACGCCATCGTGGGGGACAAGCTGCTCATCACCTCGCCGACGGCGCAGACGACGCGCCACCGCATCAGCGCCGTCTACAACGAGCCGCACATGCAGATCGTCCTGGTCGACACGCCCGGCCTGCACAAGCCGGTCGACGCGCTGGGCGAGGAGCTCAACATCTCGGCCCTGAACGCCCTCAAGGACGTCGACGTCGTCGCGATGCTGGTCGACGGCTCGCAGGAGGCGGGGCGCGGCGACGAGTGGGTCGCCCAGCACGTCGCCGAGTCGAAGGCGCACAAGATCCTCGTCGTCTCCAAGGCCGACATCGTCGACCAGGACAAGGCGCGCGCCCAGGTCGAGCGCATGGAGGCGTTCTGCCACTTCGACGACGTCATCGTGCTCTCGGCGAAGGAGGGCTTCAACGTCGACTCGTTTTTGCGCCTGGTGGCGGACCGCCTGCCCGAAGGCCCGCGGTGGTTCCCGACCGACATGCGCACCGACCAGCGCATCGAGGTCGTCATCGCCGAGTTTATCCGCGAGAAGGTCCTGCTCAACACGCGCGACGAGGTTCCCCACTCGGTGGGCGTCGTCGTCGACTCGACCCACTACAACGAGCGCAGGGACATCTCGACCATCAAGGCGACCGTCTATGTGGAGCGCGAGGGGCAGAAGGGCATCATCATCGGCGCCGGCGGCAAGATGATCAAGCGCATCGGCAGCCAGGCGCGCCACGACCTGCAGCGCCTCCTGGGTAACCAGGTGTTCCTCGAGCTGAACGTCAAGGTGAAGCCGGGCTGGCGCTCCGACGCCGCGCAGATCAAGCGCTTCGGCTACGGCGAGGGGGCGTAAGGGTGGGCGCGCCGGCGACGCCGGAGGAGCTGCTGGGGCGCCTCGCCGCCCTGGTGTGCGAGGGCGACGAGGCCACGGTCGACGAGATTCGCGCCGGCCTTGCCGCCAGCATCGACCAGACGCTGCTCGATCCCTCGGCCGGCCCCGAGCGCGTGGCCGCCTGGGCGCGCGACAACGCGGGGGAGGGATATGCGACCCTGTGCGTGCAGCCGTGCAACGTGGGACGTGTCGCATGGGAGCTCGAACGCCTGGGCAGCCCGACGCGCGCCTGCTGCGTCGTCGCCTTCCCCCATGGCCAGCAGACGGCCGAGGGCGTGTGCTTCGAGGTGGCGCTCGCCCTTGCCGCCGGCGCCGGCGAGCTCGACCTCGTGATGAACTACGGGGCGTTTCTCGAGGGCAGCTACGACGCGGTCGCCGACCCCATCCTCGCGGCGCTGCGCACCATCGATGCCGAGCCCGAGGACGAGGACGACGGGTGCGCGTGCGGCTGCGACGACGGCTGCGCCTGCGACGGCGAGTGCGCCTGCGGCGAGGGGCGCGATCACGATGCCGGCGGGCACGACGGCCACGATCATGAGGACCGGCCGCTGCTCAAGGTCATCCTCGAGACCGGTTGTCTCGAACCCGAGCAGATCTGCCGGGCGACCGACCTGGTGTCGTCGCTCGGCGTCGACTTCGTCAAGACGAGCACGGGGTTCGGACCGCGCGGGGCGACGGCGGACGACGTACGCCTCATGTGCGCCACGGTGGAGCCGGGCGTGCAGGTGAAGGCCGCGGGCGGCATCCGCTGCCTCGCCGATGCCGTCGCGATGCTCGAGGCGGGCGCGACGCGCCTGGGCACCTCCCACGGGGCTCAGATACTCGGCGAGTTCGATGCCCTGGTCGACGCCCTGTCCGCCCGCCGCGGCGATGCGGAAACCTGCCGGGCGTAGCGAGGGCGCACCATGCCGGGAAGCTACCGCGCGGAAGGGCTCGTGCTGCGCCGCACGAAACTGGGGGAGACCGACCTTATCGTGACCCTGCTCTGCGGCGGCGAGGAGGCCGTCCAGGTGCGCGCCGTCGCCAAAGGTGCGCGCAAGCCGGGGGCGCGCCTGGCGGGCGTGGTCGACCTGGGCAACGAGGTCTCGCTGCTCCTGCATCGCGGCCGCACCCTCGACACGATAACGGAAGGCCGCCTGGTCGTCTCGCGCGCCTCGTATGCGGGCGAGATCGAGCGGTCCGCCATGGCGGCGGCCGTGCTCGACACGGCAGCCGAGCTCACGGTGGAAGGCGCCCACGATGCGCGCCTCTACCCGCTTACCGTCGCCGCGCTCGACGCGCTTGCGCCCGTTCCCGCGGAGCGCCTCGGCCTGGTCGTTGCCGCCTACGTCCTCAAGGCGGCGGCGATGCAGGGCTATCGGCCGTCGTTCGACCAGTGCGTGCGCTGCGGCGAGGCGGTCGACGTCGCGGGGGCCGCCGCGCGCGGCGAGCGCGTCGCGTTTGCACTGGGGGAGGGCGGCGTCGTCTGCCCCGCGTGCACCGACGCCGAGACCGGCCGTCCCGTCGAGGCGGTGATCCTCGCCTGGGCGCAGACCCTGCTCGGCATGCGCTTCGCCGACCTGATCGCCATGGAGCCGGTGCCGCGCGAGGGCGGACTCGGGCTCGAGCTGCTCGACTTTGCCCGCTCGTGGATCGGCTTCTACCCGGGCGTGCGGCCCCGCGCGCTCGATTTCGTCCTCGGCGGGGCGATGTGGTAAGGTCCGGCCGGGCACGGGGTCAGGCGCGGGGCCAAGTACGGGTCAGGCGTGCCTTGGATGGCGGTGCGGGACCGCCGGAGATGGCAAAAAAGCGGGCGAGTGCGTGTTCTGCGAAAAGTGTTGGTCAAATGGCCATCGAATGCGTGCTGTTTGAAGGCTCCCGAAGGTCGGGATAGTAGGGAGCAACTCATCTACCTGGGACGATGCAAAGAGCTGCTCTGGTAAAGGCATGTCGGGCGCTGGTTTTCGCATACATTCGATGGTCATTTGACCAGTACTTCTTCAAGAACACGCACTCGACGGCATTTCGACCGCCCGCCGCGCTTTCGACCGCCTGGCTGCCTGGCCGCCCGCCGCGCTTTCGACCGCCCGCCGCACATAAAAGGCGGGCCCTCCGCGTTCCCGCAGAAAGCCCGCCTTGTCGCGCTCACGAATCGCGCGTGGTCATTCGTTGCCTGCGGCCGGTTCCGCGCCGGCGGCCTTTTCCCTTTCTGCGCCTGCAGTCGGTTCCGCCCCCGCTTCGGCCTTCGCGCCCTTCTCGCCCTTCTCGCCCGTTTCGGCCTTCGCTGCCTTCTCGGCAGCGGCGGCCGCCTTCTTCTTCGCCATCGCCTCCTCGCGCAGCTTCGCGGCGCGCGCCGCCTTCTCGGCCGCCTCGCGCTCGCGGCGCTCGCGGTCGACGGGCGTCACCTCGAACACCTCGCGCACATGCTCGGTCGAGGGGGTCGCGTAGGTGTTCTCCATGTGCAGGGCGTCTTCGACGCACACCTCAATGCAGTTGCGGCACTGGATGCATTTGAAGCGGTCGATCGACCAGGTGAGCGCCTTGCGGTCGACCTCGAGGGCGCCGGTGGGGCACAGGTTGGCGCAGCTGCCGTCGAAGCGGCAGCGGTCGGTGTCGATGACCACGTGCCCCTTCGACGTCGGGAAGAACTGCGGCGGCTCGACGGGATAGAGCTTGGTCGCCGGTTTGGAAAAGAGGCTCTTGAGCGTCATGCGCCCGAGCTTGAACTCGCCCATCGCTCCTCCTCTCTATCGCTCGCTGCAGCTGATGCAGGGGTCGATGGTCAAAACGATGTTCGCCACGTCGGCGAGGTCGCAGCCGGCGATGGCGGCGACCATGCCGGGGATGTTGGCGGAGGTCGGCGTTCTCACGCGGAACCGGTCGAGGTACTTGGTCCCGTTGCCCTTGACGTAGTAGAACGCCTCGCCGCGCGGCTGCTCCATGCGGGCGACGCCGCGCGAGCCCTCCTCGGGGTTCCCCTTGACGGGCGTGCGCACCTCGCCGTCGGGAATGCGCCCGATGAGCTCGTTGATGATGTCGATCGACTGGTGCACCTCCTGGACGCGCACCTTGCAGCGCGCATAGCAGTCGCCCTCGGTCGCCAGGACGGGCTCGAAGTCGAGAAGCTCGCCGTAGGCGCCCTCGCCCGCGAGGCGCACGTCGGTGCGCAGGCCGCTTGCGCGCGCGAACGGGCCGACGCAGCCGTATTCGCGCGCCTCGTCGGCGGTGAGCACGCCGACCCCCACGAGGCGGCTCTTGACGGAGTTGTCCTCGAGGAAGGTGTCGGCGATCTGGTCGTACTCGGAGCGCAGACCGGCGAGCACGTCGGCGATGGCGCGGAGCTCGGTGTTCTCGATGTCCTTGAACACGCCGCCCGGTGTGCAGACCGACAGGATCACGCGGCCGCCCGTCGTCTTCTCGAAGATCTCGAGCACGCGCTCGCGCAGGCGCCAGCTGTGCATGAACAGGCTTTCGAAGCCCATGGCGTCGGCCGCCAGGCCGAGCCACAGCAGGTGGCTGTGGATGCGCGAGAGCTCGTGCCAGATGCCGCGCAGGTATTCGGCGCGCTTGGGGACCTCGATGCCCATGAGGCCCTCGATCGCCTGGCTGTAGCCTGCCGAATGCCCGAAGCTGCAGATGCCGCAGATGCGCTCGGCCACGAACACGAAGCGCTGGTAGTCGCGCTTCTCGACGAGCTTCTCGAGCCCGCGGTGGACGAAGCCGATCTGGGGGATGGCCTCGACGACCGTCTCGTCCTCGAGGACGAGGTCGAGGTGCACGGGCTCGGGCAGCACGGGGTGCTGCGGGCCGAAGGGGATGATGGTCTTCTCTGCCATGGGGCCCTACGCCTCCTGTCCGTCGGCCTTGGCGGCCTTCTTGGCCGCGCGCAGCTCGCCCCGCGCCATGGGCGTGGGGATGTGCAGATGGTAGAAACCGCCGCGATAGTCGAGCGTGATGCCGCTGATGCCGATGCCGAACAGGTCGTGCATCTCGTTCTCGAACATGAACGCGCAGGGGAAGAGCGCGCCGACGCTGGGGACCTCGTCGTTGGCGGCGACGACGAGGCGCAGGTTGGCGATTTCGCTCGTCGCGTCATCGCAGAACGTGTAGAGCAGCTCGAACATGTTCTCGCCGTCGCGGGTCGCGCAGCATTGGACGAAGCGCCACCCCTTCGCCTTGAACTCGGCGGCGCGCGCGAGCAGCTCGTCGAGCGTGGTGTTTACGAACAGGGCGGTGCTCATCGCTCTGCCTCCTCGGTCTTCTCGGCTGTCTGGTCTGCCGCGGGCGCCTCGGGCTGCGCGGGGTCGCCCGCCGCCGATGCGGCGGCGCCGTGGCCCATGTTGACGCGCGGGACGTCGTCGTCGGCGGTGTGCATCGTGCCCTTGGGGACGGGGGCGCCGGCGGCAAGGGCGTCGCGCTTCTTCTCGAGGATCTCGAGGCCTTTGACGACTCCGTCGATGATCGACTGGGGACGCGCCGCGCAGCCGGGCACGTACACGTCGACGGGTATGACCTTGTCGATGCCGCCTGCGACGTTGTAGCAGTCGTGGAAGATGCCGCCCGAGCAGGCGCAGATGCCCACGGCGATGACGACCTTGGGCTCGAGCATCTGGTCGTAGATCTGGCGGATGACGCCGGCGGCCTGCTCGTTCACCGAGCCGGTCACCAGGAAGATGTCGGCGTGGCGGGGGTTGCCGGTGTTGATGATGCCGAACCGCTCGACGTCGTAGAGCGGCGTGAGGCAGGCGAGGACCTCGATGTCGCAGCCGTTGCAGCTGGCGGCGTCGTAGTGGATGAGCCACGGGGACTTGCTGGTGTAGGACATGTGCCCCCTCCTAGAGGATCACGACTCCGCCGCTCTCCACGAAGTAGAAGACGGCGAAGTTGACGATGGACGCGACCAGGGCGACGCCCCGGGCGCCCTTGAGCATGACCTGCCACTTGACGCGGGCGAAGTTGTTGTCGATCCAGATTTCGAGCAGCCAGACGACCAGGGCGACGACGACGGCGAGCACGACGGACAGCGGGTTGGCCGTGACCACGAACATGCCGACCCATCCCAGGAAGAGCACGTTCTCGTACCAGTGGGTGACCTCGACCAGCGCCAGGGTGCGGCCGCTCATCTCGGTCGTGGCGCCGCGCACGAGCTCCTGATGGGCGTGGTGGGCGACCGACAGGTCGAAGGGCGACTTGCGCAGCTTGATCGTCAGCACGAACAGGAAGCCCAGGAAGACGAGCGGTTGCAGCACGACCAGCGCCACGTTGCGGTCGAACAGGGCGCTCACCTCGAATGACCCGCTCGCCAGATAGATACCCACGGCGACGAAGAGCACCATGGGCTCGTAGGACATCACCTGCAAAATCTCACGCTGCGCGCCGATCTGCGCGAAGGGCGAGGGGTTCATGTAGGCGGCCAGGACGAACAGCAGGCTCGACAGCGTGATCGTGAAGACGACCAGCAGGAAGTTCCCGCCCGCGAAGAAGACGGCACCGGCGACCACGGCGCAGAGCAGCGACAGGCCGCAGAGCATGGTCATGGCCGGAGCGGAGCCCTTGGGGTCCTTCTCGAGGAGCTTGCGCACGTCGTAGTACGGCTGCCAGATGCTTGGGCCCTTGCGGCCCTGCATGCGGGCGGAGACGATGCGGTCGGCGCCTTGGAGCAGGCATCCGAGCGCCCCGCCGAAGACGACGAACAGCACGGCAAGCACGATGCTCAAAACGGGTGCCATCCTAGATCACGCTCCCCACGAAGAAGGAAAGGTAGCTCATGCCCAGGGCGCAGGCGATGCCCGCAAGCGCGACGAGGATGCACACCACGCCGCCCCAGCGGCTGATCTTCTCCTCGTTGAAGACGCGGTCGAGGTACCAGTTGCGCTGCGTGTAGGCGACCTCGCCGCCGAGCGCGCCGGAGAAGGTCGTCTCCGACAGGGCGACGCCGCCCAGGTTGACTTGGTGGGCGCCGCGGTCCTCGGCGTGGTCGGACTTCACCTTGAGCACCACCGAGACGGGCACGACGAGCATGACGAGCGCCATGATGGCCATGACGGCCAGGTCGCCGGCCGCGGGGGAGACGAGCGATCCTCCCACGAGGCGCGCGACGTAGGGGGCGACCACGCCCTCGGAGACGAACGGGAGGAACACGGCGAGCAGCGCCGTGGCTGCCGCCATGATGCCCAGGGCGACCCACTCGGCGCTGTGGACGCCCTCCTCGACCGACTCGGCGCCGCGCACGTTGCAGAGGATCTTGCCGAGCCACTTGGCCCAGAAGAAGAAGGTGGCCGCGCTGCCGAAGCCCATCATGACGACGAGCACGAGCAGGCCGGAGTCGACGAAGGCGCCCAGGGCGGCCCACTTGGAGACGAGCATGCCGAACGGCGCGACGAACATGCCGCAGATGCCGAGCGCCATGAGGCAGGCGAGACGGGGCATGCGGGAGACCAACGCGTCCATGCTCTCGATGTCGCGGCTGCCGATGTGGTGCTCGGCGGTGCCGACGCACAGGAAGAGCAGCGACTTGGCGGCCGCGTGGAACACGAGCAGGAAGATGGCGGCCCACACCGCCGCGGCGGTGCCGATGCCCGAGCAGGTGACGATTAGGCCGAGGTTGGCGACGGTGGAGTAGGCGAGCACGCGCTTGGCGTTGCTCTGGGTGATCGCGACGATCGAGCAGAGCAGGAAGGTGATGCAGCCGACGAGCATGACGGAGACGCCGACCGGGTTCAGGCTCGAGTGCACGTTGCCGGCCACGAACGTCCCCATGAGCGGGGAGAGGCGGATCAGCAGGAAGACGCCGGCCTTGACCATCGTCGAGGAGTGGAGCAGGGCGCTGGTGGGCGTCGGGGCGACCATGGCGCCGAGCAGCCAGGTGTGGAAGGGCATCTGCGCCGCCTTCGTGAGCGCGGCGAAGGAGAGCAGACCGAGCGGCAGCATCGCGAAACTCGGGCTGATGAGGCCGATGTTGACGAAGCGGTCGAGCTCCATGATGCCCACGGTGGAGCCGGTGTAGATGAGGGCGAGCGTGAAGGCGATGCCGCCCAGGAGGTTCATCCAGATTTGGCGGAACGAGTTGGCGGTGGCCTCGCGGGTCTGGGTGTAGCCGATCAGGAAGAACGAGCAGACCGTGGTGACCTCCCACATGGTGAGCATCCACACCAGGTGGTTGAAGAGCACGATGCCGAACATCGCCGACAGGAACAGGAACATCACGGCGAAGAAGACGCTCTGGCGGTCGGGGGCCGCCTCCTCGCCGCGCGCGGCGAGCTCGTCCTGATGGTGCTGGAAGTCGCGCATGTAGCCCACGGCGTAGACGACGATGCCGCTGCCGATCACGCCGATGACGAGGACCATGATGGAGCTCAGGGTGTCGACGTAGACGGCGTTGCGCACATCGATGCCGCCGGCGACGCCGAACTCGAGGACGCATACCAGAAGCGCCTGCAGGCATGCGAGGGCGAACACCCCGCGCCGCCCGGCGCTGAGCGCGCGCCACATGACGTAGGCGGAAAGGGCCAGGTCGACGACCAGGCAGACCCAGTTCACCAAGTGCGGCGAGACGGGATAGTAGGTCGACCCGCCGGTCAGGTGACCGCTTGCGAGCACGATGGCGGCCACGCCGATGCAGGCGGCGGCCACATATACGACGACCCCGCGAACCCGCCGGTTGGGCGCGATCAGGCACAATGCCGCCGCCACCAACGGGAAGGCGATGAGGAACCCTATGATGCCCACGTTGCCTCCGCTCCTCGAGCCACAGTTTCCGTTGCCGCGCGGGCGCGCTGCGGGCGCGTCTCGCGACCGGCCGGGGCCACTGCGGAGCCCCGCGCGGCGCGGCCGACCGAATCGGCGGCGCGTTTGCCGGATTTCTCTTATTAGCATGCCCGCAAACCCTATTGTGTGACGGTGGTGTGGTAAAACGCAGGCAGGTAGCAAATCGTCGGCGGGCGCACACGGGCGGACTCCGCGCGCGCGGTCGGCGGCGGCGGAAGGGGTCTGCATGGAAGGGGCCGGCATGGGCGGCGCGGCGTGCGCCGCGGACGGGCGCGGCGGACGGGCGGGACGGTCCGAGGGGGGCCTGACGCTGGTGGGCACGCCCATCGGCAACCTGGGGGACCTCTCACCGCGCGCGGCGGACGCCCTGCGCGCCGCCGACGTCGTGTGCGCCGAGGACACGCGCGTCTCCGGCAGGCTGCTGGCGGCCTTCGGAATCGAGGGGCGCCTCGAGCGCTGCGACGAGAACGTGATCGCCCGGCGCGCCCCGCAGCTGGTGGAGCGCATGCTGGCGGGCGAGCGCGTCGCGTTCGTCTCCGACGCCGGTATGCCCGCGGTGGCGGATCCGGGGGCGCGGCTCGTCGACGCGTGCCTCGACGCGGGCGTCCCGGTCGACGTGGTCCCCGGGCCTTCGGCGGTGACCTGCGCGATCGCGGCGGCGGGGTTCGCATGCGAGGCGTTCTACTTCGGGGGCTTTCTTCCGCGCAGGGACGCCGAGCGCGACCGGCTGCTCGCCGAGCTCGCCGGCCTGCCCGCCGTCCTGGCGTTCTACGAGTCCCCGCACCGTGCCGCCGCCTCGCTCGCGGCGATCGGCCGGGCGTTCCCGGGGCGGCGCGCCGCGCTCTGCCGCGAGCTGACGAAGCTCCACCAGGAGGTGCTCCGCGCCCCGGCCCCCGACCTGGCCGCGCTGGTCGCCGACCGCGCCGCGGGGGAGGGCGGCCTCAAGGGCGAGTGCGTGCTGCTGGTG
>DBEYOB010000140.1:0-22320 GCA_048173955.1 Coriobacteriales bacterium | reverse complement strand
GCCGCGCCGCGGTCGGCGCCGCCAAGGTCAAGCCGGCCGGCGTCATGGCCGACAAGGTCCCCCAGATTATGCAGATGGAGGCCCTCGAGTGCGGTGCCGCCTGCCTCGCGATGATCGCCGCCTACTACGGCAAGTGGATGCCCCTCGAGCAGGTCCGCAAGGACTGCGGCGTGTCGCGCGACGGGTCGAGCGCCCTGAACGTCGTCAAGGCGGCGCGCGGCTACGGCTTCGAGGCGCGCGGCTTCCGCTACGAGCCCGAGCAGCTGCGCGAGCAGGCGACCTTCCCCTGCATCGTCCACTGGAACTTCAACCACTTCGTGGTGTGTCGCGGCTTCAAGGGCGACCGCGTCTACCTCAACGACCCCGGCCGCGGCGAGTACCACGTCGACCTCGAGACCTTCGACCGCTCCTTCACCGGCATCTGCCTGTGCATGCAGCCCGGCGAGGGCTTCGAGCCCGGCGGCGCCCCGGCGTCGATCGCCTCGTTCGCGATGGAGCGCCTGCGCGGCAGCGTGGCGGCGCTCGCCTTCGTCGCGATCACGGCGGCGGTGACCTCGGTCATCGGCATCGTGAACCCGGCGCTGTCGCAGATCTTCACCGATCGCCTCCTCACCGGCTCCAACCCCGACTGGCTCGTCCCGTTCGTGGTCGCGCTCGCGCTCGTGGGCGCCGCCCAGGTCGTCATCGCGGCGATGAACGCCATCTGGCTGCTGCGGGTCGAGGGCAAGATGTCGGTCGTCTTGTACACCTCGTTCATCTGGAAGGTGCTCCACCTTCCCATGGAGTTCTTCTCCCAGTGCATGGCGGGCGACATCGCGGCGCGCGCGACCTCGAACTCCTCGGTCGCCCAGCGCATGGTGGGCCAGCTCGCGCCGCTGCTCGTCAACTTTGCCATGCTCGTCGTCTACCTCGCGATCATGGTGGGCTACTCGCCCATGCTCGCGGCGATCGGCGTCGCGGCGACGGTGCTCAACATCTTCGTCGCGCGGGTCATCTCCAAGGAGCGCGTCAACATCATGCGCGTGCAGATGCGCGACCAGTCGAACCTGGCGAGCGCCACGATGGCCGGCATCGACATGGTCGAGACGATCAAGGCGAGCGGGGCCGAGTCGGGGTTCTTCCAGCGCTGGGCGGGCTTCCAGGCCAGCGCGAACGCCCAGCAGGTCAAGTATGCCCGCCTCAACCAGTACATCGGCCTCGTCCCCGGCCTGGTGACCTCGGCTGCCAACATCGCGGTGCTCGCGTGCGGCGTGTGGCTCGTGCTCAACGGCGAGTTCACCGTCGGCATGGTGCTGGCGTTCCAGGGCTACCTCTCCCAGTTCGTGGCCCCCGCCCAGAGCCTCATCAACACCATGCAGTCGTTCCAGGAGATGCGCACTGACATGGAGCGCATCCAGGACGTCATGGACTACGAGACCGACCCGTTGTGCCGCGCGCCCGCCCTCAGGGAGGGCGACCCGTGCGGCAAGCTGCGCGGCGGGGTGCGCATGGACCATGTGACCTTCGGCTACTCGCGCCTGGCCGACCCGCTCATCTCCGACTTCAGCATCGACGTCCCGCCGGGCGGCAGCGTCGCGTTCGTGGGCGCGTCGGGCTGCGGCAAATCGACGCTTGCCAAGCTCGTCTCGGGGCTCTACCAGCCCTGGGAGGGGACCGTCTCGTTCGACGGGACGCCCGCCTCCCAGATCCCGCGCGAGATCCTCACCGGCTCGCTCGCCGTCGTCGACCAGGACATCATCCTGTTCGCCGACACCGTCTCGAACAACATCCGCCTGTGGGACGACTCGATCGAGGACTACGAGGTCATCCTCGCCGCGCGCGACGCCGGCATCCACGACGTGATCATCCAGCGCGAGGGCGGCTACGAGCACAGGCTGCTCGAGGGCGGCCGCGACTTCTCGGGCGGCCAGCGCCAGCGCCTCGAGATCGCCCGCGCCCTCGTGCAGGACCCCACGATCCTCATCATGGACGAGGCCACGAGCGCGCTCGACGCGGTGACCGAGGCCCAGGTCATGCGGTCGATCCGCCGCCGCGGCATCACCTGCATCATCATCGCGCACCGCCTCTCGGCCATCCGCGACTGCGACGAGATCGTCGTGCTCGACCGGGGCCGCGTCGTGGAGCGCGGGACGCACGAGGAGCTCTACGCGGCGGGGGGCGCCTACGCGCGCCTCGTGGCCCAGGAATAGGCGAGCACGAAAGGACCCGCGATGGGTTGGTTCGAAAGCCAGATACACGAGCGCCGCGCCAACGACGACGCGCTGCTCGACCGCGCGATGCGCGACCTCTCGGCGGCGGTCACCGGCAAACGCCCCGGCACCTCGGCCGACGACGTCGCGCTCGTTCCGCAGCGGGGCGGCTACTGCTTCGTCGACCCCGCCACCGGATCGAAGGTGCGGGTCAACGAGCGCAGCGCGGCGCGCCTGTCCGACGAGGCGTACTGCTTCTACCGGCCGCTTCCCCTCAAGGAGCCCGCGGTCCGCGACATCCTGGTCTACATGTTCCGCTGCCTCGACGCGGCCGACTACGTCCTCGTGGCGCTCGCCACGCTCGCGGCGACGCTTCTGGGCATGCTGCTGCCCGCGGTGAACCAGGTCCTGTTCGGCCCGCTGGTCGAATCGGGCCGGGCGGGGCTGCTGCTGCCGATCGTCGCGCTCCTGCTCGGCGCGACTGTCTCCCAGGCGCTCGTCGGCGGCGCGAAGTCGCTCGTGCTCTCGCGCATCGACACGAAGCTGTCGGTCGCGGTGGAGGCGGCGGCGATGATGCGCGTGCTGTCGCTGCCCGCGCCGTTCTTCAAGCAGTACGCGTCGGGCGACCTCGCTTCGCGCCTCACGAGCATCCGCGCGATTGCCGCCATGATCGAGAACATCGTGCTGAACACGGCCCTGACCTCGGTGTTCTCGCTCGCCTATATCGGCCAGGTCTTTGCCATCGCGCCGTCGCTCGCGCTGCCTGCGCTGCTCGTGATCCTGGTGAACGTGGCGGTGGGCGTGGCGACCACGCTGCTGCAGATCCGCGTGTCGCGCAAGGAGCTCGAGTACTCCGCCGAGCTGAGCGGCTGGCAGTACTCGCTGATCGGGGGCATCCAGAAGATCAAGCTCGCCGGGGCGGAGCGGCGCGCCTTTGCCACCTGGGCCGCGATCTACCAGAAGCTCGTGCGCATCACCTACAACGGACCGCTCGCCGTGCGCCTGGCGGCGACGATGCAGACGGCCGTCTCGCTGGTGGGGACCGCGCTCATCTACCTCGTTGCCGTCGACGCCGGGGTGACGGTCTCACAGTACATGGCCTTCTCCGCGGCGTTCGGCATGGTGTCGGGGTCGTTCTCGGCGCTGACGGGCGCGGCGGGCTCCATCGCGATGATCAAGCCGCACCTCGACATGGCCGCGCCCATCCTGCGCACCCTGCCCGAGGTCTCCGAGCGCAGGCAGGTGCTCCCGCGCATCACGGGCGCCTTCGAGCTCGACAACGTCACATTCTCCTACGGCGGCGGCCAGGCCCCCATCATCGACGGACTGTCGCTCAAGGTGCGCCCCGGCCAGTACGTGGCCGTCGTGGGCAGGACCGGGTGCGGCAAGTCGACCCTCATGCGCCTGCTGCTGGGCTTCGAGGCCCCCCAGAAGGGCGCGGTCTACTACGACGGGCACGACCTGGCGAGCCTCGACGCGACATCCGCGCGATGCCCATGGGCATGCACACGATGATCTCGGAGGGATCGGGCGGCGTCTCGGGCGGCCAGCGCCAGCGCCTCATGATCGCCCGCGCCATCGCGCCCAAGCCCAAGATCCTCATGTTCGACGAGGCCACGAGCGCCCTGGACAACGTGACCCAGCGCATCGTGAGCGACAGCCTCGACAGGCTCAAGTGCACCCGCGTCGTCATCGCGCACCGCCTCTCGACGATCCGCACCTGCAACCGCATCCTCGTGCTCGACGGTGGCCGCATCGCCGAGGACGGCACCTACGAGGAGCTCATGGAGCGCGGCGGCATCTTCCGCGAGCTCGTGGAGCGCCAGCGCGCGTAGGGGAGCAACGGCGCCGGGGAGCGGTTGCTGCAACGCCGCCCGCCGCGGCCCGGATCCGGCCCGGTTGGCGCGCGGTCTTCCTGCGCCCCTGCGCGGGCGACCTGCGGGCGAAATCGAGGCGAGCGGCCCAAACGGGCAGGCAAGCGGCCTCCGAGGAAAAACTTCTCGCCAATTTCGCCTCCGGTGACATTTGCAACCGCTTTTTCTGAGGCGGTTCCCTATAGTTCAAGTCGCCTCAGCGGAACGGACGCAAAGGCGGATCGTTCCGACTCCCTCCGGACGGGCAACCCTCCACGGCCCGTTCGACCTCTCTCCTTTGCGCGCCGCATCCACCCTCGGAGCGGCGCGCCGTTTTTTGCGAGCGCCCGATGCGCGCCGGTCGCGGGCTGCCCCCGCGTGCCGTACAATAGGCAGTCGAGCAAACGTCCTTGGGAGGGGCATCATGCGCCATATCGTGCCGGTGGATGAGATTCCACCAGACGTTCCCCTGCTCAAGGGGATCGAAGGCCCTGCGCGCGAGCGGGTGCTCGCGTGCCTGCAGGCAACCTATATCGCCTACGACGCCGGCGAGCTGGTCCGCGAGGCCAACGTCGCCCAGAACTACGCCGCCTACCTGGTTCGCGGCAAGGCCGACGGCTACGTCTACGACGAGGAGGGCAACCGCTCGATCCTCCATCTGTTCGTGTCCGGCCAGGTCATATCCTACGGCAAGGTGTTCGGCTCGTCGTCGTGGTCGTCGTTCGACGTCGTGGCGCGCGAGGAGTGCCGCATCATCCTGTTCAACACCGACCACGTGCCGGTGAACTGCGAGCAGTGCCAGCGCTACGTCGCCCAGGTCGAGCGCAACCTTGCCCAGGCCGTTGCCGACCTCGACGCCGAGATCATGACCACGCTCAACATCCGCCTGCGCCGCACGATGCGCGGCAAGGTTCTCGCGTTTTTGGAGTACGAGGCGCGCCGCCGCGGGACGAACGAGTTCGACATCGCGTTCAACCGCCAGGAGCTGGCCGACTACCTCTGTGTCGACCGCGCCGCCCTTTCGCGCGAGCTCGCCAGCCTGCGCGACGAGGGGCAGTTCGACTTCGAGCGCAACCATTTCGTGGTGCACCTCAAGCCCAAGCTGCGCAAGGGGGCTCACGGCACAAGGCAGCCTTAGGCGCGCCCGCGCAGGGTCGCCGTGAAGGCCAGCGCCTCCTCGACGTCGGTCGGGGTGGTCGCCCACGACGTCACGAGGCGCACCACCTTGCGTTCGCCCAGGTCGAAGAACTCCTCGCAGCCGAGCGCGTCCTCGAACCCCCGGGCCGACGCGGCGTCGACCTCGAAGAACAGCTGGTTCGAGGGACTCTCGCGCCACTCCTTCCAGCCCTGGGCGAGCAGTCCGGCACGCAGCTCGCTCGCGCGCTCGTTGGCGTTGCGGGCGCACTCCCACCAGACGCCGCCCTCGCCGCCCGCGAACGCCGCCTCGAACTGCACGCCGAGCAGCCGGCCCTTCGCGAGCAGGTTGGCGCGCTGCTTCATGAGCCAGGGGAAGTCGCGGCGCAGCTGCGCATCGCGGATGACCACCGCCTCGCCGAAGAGCAGGCCGTTCTTGGTGCCCCCGATGTAGAAGGCGTCGCACAGGCGGGCGACCTCGGGCAGGGTGAGGTCGTTGGCGGGCGAGGTGAGCGCGCTCCCCAGGCGCGCCCCGTCGAGGAAGAGCTTCATGCCGTGCGCGTGGGCGTAGGCGGCGAGCCCCTCGAGCTGCGCGCGGCGGTAGACGCCTCCCAGCTCCGTGGTGTCGCTCACGTAGATTGCGCGCGGGCGCGTCATGTGGTTGCCGAACGCCGCGTTGCCCCGCACGATCGCGTCGACCGCGGCGACGCTCACGAACCCGTCGGTGTCCGTCGTGGGGAGCGCCTTGTGCCCGGCTGCCTCGATCGCCCCGGTCTCGTGGGTGTTGATGTGGCCGTCGGGCGTGCAGACGACCGCGTCGTACGGGCGGTCGAGCAGCCCCGACAGGCAGACGATGTTCGCCGCCGTGCCGCCGCAGACGAACTCGATGCTCGCCTCGGCGGGGTCGAGCCCGCAGGCCTCGAGGATGAGCGAGCGCGCCCGCTCGCAGTGGTCGTCGCAGGTATAGCCGACGCTCTGCTCCGCGTTGGTGCGCACCAGCGCGTCGAGGACGGCGGGATGGGCGCCTTCGGAGTAGTCGTTGCGGAAGAGGTGCAGGGGCGAGCCGGTCATGCGGGGTCCTTTCTGGGGCTGGGTGCGGGATGCGGCGGGCGCGGCGCGCGGAAGCGCCGCGGACGCCGTGGGGTGCGAGGCGCGGCGTGCGGAGGCGGTGCGGACGGGGGACGGGGCCCACCTGCCCATGATAGCGCTTGCGTGCCGGCCGCGGGGTCGGGATCGCGCCCCTGTGGCGCCGGTCCGCACGGCCGGGGTTAGGATGGGGGCAGGCGCGCGAGGTGCCGTAAAATCAAAATGTGTATTTTTGCCAAAACGTGCCGGTTTGCATGCCGAAAGCCCACGTTTTGTACGAGGGAGCTGGCCGTGGTTCGGCGTGCCCCAAAGAAACACCAGGTCGTTGGCAGGTCGTAGAAAAGGCGGGTCTGGTAAAGTGCGCTGAGCACGCTTCTACAGATCGCTTGCTCGTGCATTCCGTTCGATTTTGGCAAAAATTTAAATATTGATGCCAGCTGCTCGCCCCCGTCTCCGCTCGCCCCCGCGCGGCCCCTTCGCTTGCGCCCCGCGCCCACCTGCGCCTCACGCCGCCCTTCCGCCCGTGCCCCACGCCATCCCTTTCGCCCGTGCCCCGAGCGGCCCCGCCCCTCCGCCCGCCTTCCCTCGCGCCTCGCCCGCACTTTTTGTCGTTTGCGCACGCGCGCGCACCTGCGGGGCGTGCGGGGGAGTACCATCTGACCCGTATCGCATGGCGCGTGGGCGTCGCCGCGGCACCCCGCCCGCATCCCGCGCCTTTCCGGAAGACACCCCAAGGAGCAGACCACATGCCCATCAACAAGCCCAAGGGCACCGAGGACCTCATCGGCGCCGACGCCATCCTGTGGAGCTACATGCGCGAGACCGCCGAGCAGGTCTTCACGACCTACGGCTACCTTCCCGTCGAGATCCCCATGTTCGAGCAGGCCGACGTGTTCGTCCACGGCCTGGGCACAGCGACCGACGTGGTGCGCAAGGAGATGTTCACGGTCCTGTCGCCCGACGGCTACGCCAAGGTGAGCGAGGGGAGGGCCGCCGACCTCAAGGCCGACCAGCGGCTCGCGCTGCGCCCCGAGGGCACGGCGGGCACGGTGCGCGCCCTGGTCGAGCACAACCTCGTCCCGCAGGGCGGCGCCCCCGCCAAGCTGTGGTACGCCGGCTCCATGTTCCGCGCCGAGCGCCCGCAGAAGGGCCGCCTGCGCGAGTTCCACCAGATCGGCGCCGAGTGCCTGGGCGCCACCGACCCCGCCGCCGACGCCGAGATGATCGTCATGTTCATGCGCTTCATCGAGTCGCTCGGCATCGACGCGTCCTCGGTGCGCCTGCTGCTCAACTCGATGGGCGACGACGCGTGCCGTCCCGCCTACCGCGCCTCGGTCGCCGACTACATCCGTGCCCACGAG
Organism: Coriobacteriales bacterium; assembly: GCA_048173955.1. Classification (GTDB taxonomy): domain Bacteria; phylum Actinomycetota; class Coriobacteriia; order Coriobacteriales; family UMGS124; genus CAZUFB01. The sequence continues at coordinate 14,697 of DBEYOB010000140.1, read as the reverse complement.
GGCGAGCTGTGCGACGAGTGCCGCCGCCGCGCGGACACCAACCCGCTGCGCGCCTTCGACTGCAAGAACGAGCACTGCCACGAGGTGATGGAGGGCGCCCCCAAAATCGTCGACGCCCTGTGCGACGACTGCCGCGCCCACTACGAGGCGGTCAAGGGCTACCTCGACGCCCAGGGGATCGCCTACATCGAGGACCCGCGCCTCGTCCGCGGCCTCGACTACTACACGCGCACGGTCTTCGAGGTCCAGGTCGCCGACGGCCTCGGCGCGCAGAACGCCATCGGCGGCGGCGGCCGCTATGACAAGCTGGTCGAGACGGCCGGCGGCAAGCCGACCCCGGCCCTGGGGTTCGCCGCCGGCTTCGAGCGGATCGCCCTCGCCATGCAGGCGCTCGACGCGCCGGTTCCCGAGCCGGTCAAGCCCGACGTCTACGTCGCCGTGACCGGGCCCGAGGTCGCCATGGAGTCCTTCGCCCTCGTCCAGAGCCTGCGCGACGGCGGTTTCATCGTCGAGGCCGACCGCCAGGGCCGCTCGCTCAAGAGCCAGTTCAAGCTCGCCGACAAGTGCGGTGCGGCCTTTGCGGTCGTCATGGGCCCCGACGAGCTCGCCGCCGGCCAGGTCACGGTGCGCGACATGGAGACCCACGAGGAGGTCAAGATCGCCCTCGACGAGGCAGCTCCCCATCTGGCGCACGTCCTGGGGCTCGAGGGCGACGGCGGCTGCTCGTGCGGGTGCGGCTGCGACGACGACTGCTGCCATGACGACTGCGCCTGCGGCGACGGCTGCACCTGCGGCCACGACCGCGCCTAGCCCGTTCGGCGCCTGCCACCCGAGAGCCCGGCGTCCGCGCCCTGCGCGCCCGCCCTCGTGCCTTCGCGCTCGCCGCTCATCCGCCGCGCGCCCGCCCGGTGCCGGCCCGTTCCGTTTTCGCCCCGCGCCCGCCCCTCGCCCCCGGTCCCGCCTGCAGCCCGTTCGCAGGCCGGGCCGGGGCGTCGTTGTTACCGACCTGTTTCGCCCCGCCGCGCGCGGCCCGTCCGGCGCCCCGTGTCTGCTATAACCCTATTTGCACCGTTCGCCCCATTCGGTCTTTTGCCGGGCGGTGCGTCGTGTTTATACTTTGCCAACCGGTTATATGAGTCGGTCCTGTGCAACGTAGGGGCCCTGCGCAACGCAGTCCCTCCCAACGAAGGAGAGCACGGTATGGAGAATTCGAACAGCAAGCTGACCCGCCGCTCGTTCATGGCCCTCGCCGGCGGCGCCGCCGCGATGGCGGGCCTGGCGCTCGCGGGCTGCGGCAACACCGGCGACACCGGCACCACCGAGCCGGCCGACGACGGCGCCGCGACCGACGCCGCCGACGAGACCGCCTCGGGCAGCGGCAAGACGTTCATCTACGCCATCGCCGGCGACCCGAGCGTCTCGCCCAACCCCATCACCACGAGCGACCGCTACGGCCTGATGACCCTCAAGCTCATCTTCTCGCCGCTGTTCCAGTACAACGCCGACGGCATCGAGTACTTCCTGGCCGAGAGCTACGAGGAGTCCGACGACCACCTGACCTACACCATCCACCTGCGCGAGGACGCCACGTTCATCAACGGCGACCCCGTCACGGCCGACGACTGCATCTTCTCGCTCGAGACGATGCGCGACACCGACGGTGCCAACCAGCAGTCCTACCTCAACTACGGCGACCAGGGCATGGTCACCTTCGAGGAGATCGACGAGCACACCTTCACCGCGACGTTCCCGTTCCTCAACGCCGGCGCCATCGAGATGCTCGGCGGCAGCATGATCATGCCGCGCAGCGTCTACGGCGAGGTCACCGACTTCGAGAACGACCCCACGGTCGACAACCCCGTGGGCAGCGGCCCCTACAAGCTCGTCGAGTACCTGCCGGGCCAGTACATCAGCTTCGAGGCCAACCCCGACTACTATCTGGGCGCCCCCAAGATCGACAACGTCGTGTTCCAGATCATCACCAACGAGAACACCGGCATGACGGCCATCCAGGCCGGCGAGGTCAACGCCTGGATCGGCACCGCCAACCAGGTCCAGCAGATGGACATCGAGGGCAACAACCTCGTCGTGACCCCCTACAGCGAGGGCCGCGTCGCCTACATGTGCTTCAACTGCGCGCGCGAGGCCGTGGCCGACGAGCGCGTCCGCAAGGCCGTCCTGTACACGTTCGACAAGACCGCCATCGCCGACGCCGCCTGCCTGTCGAGCGACTACTACGAGCTGCCGTGGAGCTTCCTGCCGCCGGAGAACCAGTACGCCGCCAGCGAGGACGAGGTCGAGATCTACGCCCAGGACGTCGAGAAGGCCAAGAGCCTGCTCGAGGAGGCCGGCGTGAGCAACCTCGAGCTGACGCTCGCCTACTCCGGCTCCGACACCCTGCAGCAGGCCGCCGCGGTCATGATGCAGGAGCAGGCCGCCGCCGCCGGCATCACCCTCAACCTGCAGGGCGTTGACGCCACGGCCCTCTCCACCGCCATGTACGAGGCCGACAACAACTACGACATGTACTTCGGCGGCTACATCATGGGCATCGACCCCGACACCTACACCGCGCTGTTCAAGACCGACGGCTCGGCCAACTACATGCACTACACGGCCGACGAGTACGGCCAGATCGACGAGCTGTTCGACGAGGGCCGTGCCGAGACCGACCCCGACGCCCGCCGCGAGATCTACGTCGAGCTGCAGAAGGTGCTCCAGGACACGGGCGCGTTCTACCCGCTCTACTCCAACCTGCGCCTGCTGGTGACCACCGGCAACGTCACGAACATCGAAGAGGCCGGCCTGGTGCCCGTCTACACCTTCGAGGACCTCTCCAAGCTCGACATGACGGAGTAGTCCTGCTCGTGTAAGGGCACAGCATTACAATCTGACGGGGTGCCTGTGCAGCACGTGCAGGCGCCCCGCCCGCGTGTACGGGCCTAGGGGAACTCGACTAAGAGAGGGAGGGAGAACGCACCTTGGCCAAGTTCATCATCAAGCGCATCCTCGTGGCCATCCCGGTCCTGCTGATCATCAGCATCCTGGTGTTCCTGTTGATGCAGCTGGCACCCTACGACGCCATCGACACGATGATCAACCCGCGCATGAGCCCCGAGCAGATCGAGGCGCTGCGCGACCGCTACGGCTACAACGACCCGCTGTGGGTCCAGTACTTCGCCTGGCTCAAGAGCATCCTGTCGTTCGACTTCGGCTATTCCATCACGACGAAGGACAGCGTCGCCGCGCAGCTGCTCATCCGCATCCCCCACACCATGATGCTCGTGCTGCCCGCGTATCTCACGGCGTACGTGCTCGCCATCGTGCTGGGCATCGTCGCCGGCTCGCACCACGGCAGCCGCGCCGACAAGATCATCGACGGCATCGCCTCGGTCGGCATCGCGATCCCGACGTTCTGGTTCTCGATGCTGCTCATCTTCGTCTTCGGCTACTGGCTCGGGTGGCTGCCCATCGTGGGCATGCAGACGGTGGGCGACGGCAGCGCGCTCGACATCGCGCGCCACTACGTCCTGCCGTTCGTGACGCTCACCGTGGCGTTTCTGCCCGACAACCTGCGCTACGTGCGCAGCTCCACCATCACTCAGATGACTCAGGACTACGTGCAGGTGCAGCAGGCGTTCGGCGCCAAGCGCGCGCAGATCATGTTCAAGCACGTGTGCCGCAACGTCCTGGTTCCCGTCGTGACGCGTCTGGGCATGGCCATGCCGCTGCTCGTCACCGGCGCCATCATCACCGAGACCATTTTCTCGTGGCCCGGCGTCGGCCCGTACTTCATGACGGCGATCAAGGCGATGGACTATCCCATCGTCATGGCCGTGCTCGTGCTGTCCTCGACGCTCGTCGTCCTGGGCAACCTGCTCGCCGACGTGCTGTGCGCCCTCATCGACCCCCGCGTCCGCCAGGGAGGTGCCCGCTGATGGCTGAAGCCGCAACCGCCGCCGCGCTGCCGGTGGAGCGCCCCCGGCGCCGCAACATCCGCCTCGAGGCGGCTTGGCTCGCGTTCAAGCGCGACAAGACCGCCATCGTGAGCCTGTCGCTTTTGCTGATCATCATCGTGGCCTGCGTCGTCGCGCCGCTCCTGCCGATCGACCCCAACGCCACCGACCTCGCCAACCGCCTCGCCGCCCCGTCGTGGCAGCACATCTTCGGCACCGACGAGTACGGCCGCGACTACCTGGCGCGCGTGCTCTACGGCGGCCGCGTGTCGCTGCTCGTCGGCGTGCTCGCGATGCTCACGAGCCTTGTGATCGGCATCCTCGTGGGCACGATCGCCGGTCTTTTGGGCGGCATCGTCGACGCGATCCTCATGCGCCTGGTCGACATCCTGTCGTCGATCCCGTGGCTCGTGCTCGTCACCGTGCTCGCCCTGTTCATGGGGCAGGGGATAACCTCGATCATCCTGGTCATCGGCCTGTTCTCGTGGATGGAGATCTCGCGCATCGTGCGCGCCGAGACTCAGTCGATCAAGGAGCGCGACTTCGTCCAGTACGCCCAGCTGTGCGGCGTCTCGACGCTGTCGGTGATCGTGCGCCACATCGTGCCCTCGGCGCTGCCCACGATCCTCACCGCCTCGACGACCTCGCTCGCCAGCGCGATCATGACCGAGTCGTCGCTGTCGTTCCTCGGCGTGGGCATCCAGCAGCCCGACTCCTCCTGGGGCAGCCTGCTGCAGGCCGCCCAGGCCACGATGCAGAACAACATCATGATGGCGCTCGTTCCCGGCCTCATGATCGTGATCGTGATCTTTGCGTTCAACAAGCTCGGCAACATCCTGCGCGTCTTTGCCGACCCGCAGGTCATGAGCGGCGAAAGGGGTGACGACTGATGGAGCAGACGGCCGATAGGCGCGCCGACGCGGCGCCCGCCGCTTCGCAGGCATCGCCTCGGGAGCTGCTGCGCGTGGGCAACCTGCGCACCACGTTCCATTCCCACCGCCAGCTCGTGCAGGCCGTGCGCGGCGTCGACCTCGCCGTGTACGACGGCGACTTCCTCGCCGTGGTGGGCGAGTCGGGTTCGGGCAAGAGCGTCACGATGAAGTCGGTTATGGACCTTCTGCCCTCCAACGCCGACGTCGAGGCCGACGAGCTCGTGTTCGACGGCCAGGACCTGTTCGCGATGGGCGAGGACGAACGCCGCGCGATGTGCGGCAAGCAGATCGCGATGATCTTCCAGGACCCCATGACCTCGCTCGACCCGCTGCAGACGATCGGCTCGCACCTGCGCGAGGTTCTCAAGCGCCATCGCGGTCTCACCGGCAAGGAGGCCGACGAGGAGGCCGTGCGCGTGCTCGGCCAGGTCGGCATCCCCTCGCCGGAGATGCGCCTCAAGCAGTACCCGCACGAGTTCTCGGGCGGCATGCGCCAAAGGGTCCTCATCGCCATGGCGCTGTGCTGCAAGCCGCGCCTGCTCATCGCCGACGAGCCCACCACGGCGCTCGACGTGACGATCCAGGCGCAGATCCTCGACCTTCTGCGTCGCCTGCGCGACGAGGAGGGCATGAGCGTCGTGCTCATCACCCACGACCTGGGCGTCGTCGCGAGCCTGTGCAACCGCATTGCGGTCATGTACGGCGGCCTGGCGATGGAGTACGGCACGACCGACCAGATCTTCTACAGCCCGCGCCACCCCTACACCCGGGCGCTGCTCGGCGCGATCCCCAACCCGCGGGGCCGCGACTGCGGCCGCCTCGTGGCGATCCCCGGGTCGGCGCCCTCGCTCATCGACCCGCCGGCGGGATGCCCGTTCGCCGAGCGCTGCGAGTTCGCGTGCGACCGGTGCCGCGAGCAGATCCCAGCTTGGAAGGACTACGGAAACGGCCAGCAGGCCCGCTGCATCTTCTCGTCCGACGAGCTCGATGCGCAGGAACAGGCCCGAGGGGAGGTCGAAGGCGAATGAGCGAGCAGAAGACCTACACGGCCCCGCCCGCCCCGTGCCACCAGCGCGGCGCCGACGGGATCGACGTCGCGCACAGCCCGGTGATCCTCAAGGCCGAGGGGCTGTGCAAGCACTTCCCCGTGCGCAACTTCTTCGGACGCACCAAGCAGGTGGTCAAGGCCGTCGACGGCGTCGACCTCGAGATCCACAAGGGCGAGACGTTCGGCCTGGTGGGCGAGTCGGGCTGCGGCAAGTCGACGCTCGGGCGCACCCTGATCCGCATGTACCACCCCACGTCGGGCAAGGTGGTCTTCGACGGCGCCGACATCACCGACGCCAAGGGCAAGGCGCTCGTCGACATCCACCGCCGCATGCAGATCGTCTTCCAGGACCCTTACCTGTCGCTCGACCCGCACATGAACGTGCGCGAGATCATCGCCGAGCCGATGTGCGTGGGGCAGCGCCTCTCCGCCGACGAGGTCGACGACCGCGTCGTCGAGATCCTGCGCCGCGTGTCGCTGCACCCCGACGACATGAACAAGTTCGCCTACGAGTTCTCCGGAGGTCAGCGCCAGCGCATCGGCATCGCGCGCGCCCTGTCGGTGCAGCCCGAGTTCATCCTGTGCGACGAGCCGATCTCGGCGCTCGACGTCTCGATCCAGGCGCAGGTCGTCAACATGCTCGAGGACCTGCAGGACGAGCTGGGCCTGACCTATCTGTTCGTTGCCCACGACCTGTCGATGGTGCGCCACATCTCGACGCGCATCGGCGTCATGTACTTGGGCCGCCTCGTCGAGGTGGCGCCGTCGGACGAGCTCTACGAGAACCCCCTGCACCCCTATACGCAGGCGCTGCTCTCGTCGATGCCCATTCCCGACCCCAACCTGGCTGCACAGACGAAGCGCGTGATCCTGTCGGGCGAGCTCCCGAGCCCGCTCAACGTCCCCGAGGGCTGCCGGTTCCACACGAGGTGCCCCCAGGCGTGCGAGCGCTGCTCCGCCGCGATCCCGCCGCTGCGCGAGGTCTCGCCCGGCCACTTTGTGGCCTGCGAGCTGTGCGGCGCGTAGGCCACGCGCCGCGCGGTGTGCGGCGATGCCGAGCCGTGCCCGACGCCATGCCGCTGCCCGATGCCATGTCCGCCGCGGCGTTGGCAAGCAGGGCGCTGACAAGCGCGGTATTGCCGGGCGCCTGAGTCAAAGATGTCAAAAGCCCCGGGCTTGCGCCCGGGGCTTTTTTCGTACGGTTTGGGTTCTGTCAATCGTACGTCCCGAGTTCCCTCAACGGGAGCATGAAAGCAGGCAAAGAAGAAGCATATTATAAATAGCAGAATAAATATGCCCGTTCCCTCCAGGATTCCAGGGGGCACTTGCTAAAAAGGGGCCTTGTTGGTCAAGTTATGGCACGGTTCGGGCGATCTGCATAAGCTGCATGTTCGGGCGGCTCATACTCGAAGGCTCTCAACAGGCAAAACGCCTCCCATGGAATCGCCGATGCGATTGAACGGCACCTGCGCGGTGACCCAGATGGGGTGCGGCTTGCGCAGTAAGGCGCCTTTTTAGCGAGTGGTCGGCGAGATTTGGGAAAGCCGGATGCAGGCTGGAAAAAAATATGCAAACAAGATGGAGTATTATGCAAAACCAGCCTCGATCTCCAACCGGTCCAAGCCTCGAGCCCGATCTTGCCTCGAACAAACCCCGAACCGACCCCGGCCTCCAACCAGCCCCATCTTCGCCCCACTCCTCTTCCGGGCCTCAACTGGACTTTAACTCACGACACAATATAATCTCAGTGCATAACTGATAGATATTCTCAGTACAAGATATGAATGTTATGACGAGACGCGTATAGTAGGGCTGCGTGGTTGATCGAATCCGGCGGCACCGGGGTACCAAGGGTGGAAACCGGATGTTCTTGCCGGCGGTGGGGGATGGGGCGGCATCCCTCCGGTATGCTTGTACGATTATCTTCCCGCCCGCCACACGCGTGAGAACCAACGAAGGAGGCGCCATCTCATGTTCGAGAAGTTTACCGACGGCGCTCGCAAGGTCATGGTCCTTGCCCAAGAGGAGGCCCGCAAGCTCGGGCAGATGTACGTCGGCACCGAGCATCTGCTGTTGGGCTTGATTCGCGAGGAAGACGGCATCGCGGCCCAGGCGCTGCGCCGCCTCGACGTCACCTACGAGGATGCGCTCGAGCAGATCAAGCAGGTCGCCGAGAAGCCCGACGAGCCCGCGCCGGCGGGCCATATCCCGTTTACCCCGCGCGCCAAACGCGTGCTCGAGGGCGCGCTGCGCGAGATGCTGTCACTCGGCCAGTCCTACATCGCGACCGAGCACCTGCTGCTCGGCATCCTGCGCGAGGGCAACGGCGTCGCCATGGAAGCGCTGTCGCGCATGGGCGTGTCGGTCGACGCGGTGCGCAACGCGGTGAGCGAGCTCGCCCCCAAGCACACGACGCCGCCGGCGGCCGGGGTTGCCGCGGGCTTCGGCGGCATCCCCGCCGGCTTCGCCTCGCCCGATGCGGCGGGGGAGGACGGCAGCGCCCTGCGCGAGTACGGCCGCGACCTCACCCAGCTCGCCAGCGAGGGCAAGCTCGACCCGGTTATCGGCCGCGAGGCGGAGACCGAGCGCGTCATGGAGATCCTGGCGCGCCGCACGAAGAACAACCCGCTGCTCATCGGCGACCCGGGCGTCGGCAAGACGGCCGTGGTCGAGGGGCTCGCCGAGCGCATCGTCGCCGGCGACGTGCCCGAGATGCTGGCGGGGCGCCACGTGTGGACGCTCGACGTCTCCGCGCTCGTCGCCGGCGCCAAGTACCGCGGCGAGTTCGAGGACCGCCTGAAGCGCGTCGTCGCCGAGGCGATCGAGGACAAGTTCATCATCCTGTTCATCGACGAGATGCACACCCTGATCGGCGCAGGGTCGGCCGAGGGGTCGCTCGACGCCGCCGCCATCCTCAAGCCGCCCCTGTCGCGCGGCGACATCCAGGTGATCGGCGCCACCACGACCGACGAGTACCGCAAGCATGTCGAGAAGGACTCGGCGTTCGCGCGCCGCTTCCAGACGGTCATGGTGGGCGAGCCGAGCCCCGAGCAGTCGCTCGCGATTCTCGAGGGGCTGCGCGACCGCTACGAGGAGCACCACCGCGTCCACTACTCCGACGAGGCCCTGCAGGCTGCGGTCAGCCTTGCCGACCGCTACATCCAGGACCGTTTCTTGCCCGACAAGGCGATCGATTTGCTCGACGAGGCGGGTGCGACGGTGCGCATCCACAGCGTCGCGCGCCCCGCGGAGCTCGAGGAGTGCGCCCAGAAGCTCTCCGATGTGCGCGCCGAGCGCGAGAAGGCGGCGGGCGGCGAGGACTACGAGCGCGCCGCGCGCCTGCGCGACGAGGAGAAGGAGCTCGGCCGCCGCGTCGCGGAGCTCGAGGCCGCATGGCGCGAGCAGGGCGGCGCCGTGACGGGCGACGTGACCCCCGAGCACATCGCCTCGGTCGTCTCGCGCGCCACGGGTGTGCCCGTGACCAACCTCACCGAGGCCGAGACCGACAAGCTCCTGCGCATGGAGTCGGTGCTGCACGAGCGCATCGTGGGGCAGGACGAGGCGGTCACCAAGGTGTCCCAGGCCATCCGCCGCAGCCGCGCCGGCCTGCGCGACCCGCGCCGCCCCGCCGGTTCGTTCATCTTCCTGGGCCCCTCGGGCACGGGCAAGACCGAGCTCTCCAAGGCGCTCGCCGAGTTCCTGTTCGGCACCCAGGACGCCCTCATCACCTTCGACATGAGCGAGTACATGGAGAAGCACGCGGTCTCCAAGCTCGTCGGCGCCCCGCCCGGCTACGTCGGCTACGACGAGGGCGGCGAGCTGACGAAGGCGGTCCGCCAGAAGCCCTACTCGGTCGTGCTGTTCGACGAGATCGAGAAGGCGCACCCCGACCTGTTCAACATCCTGCTCCAGATCCTCGAGGAGGGCCGCCTGACCGACGGCCAGGGCCGCAAGGTCGACTTCCGCAACACCGTCGTCATCATGACGAGCAACATCGGCGCGCGCGAGATCGCGAAGACCACGCCGCTCGGGTTCGCCCTCGAGCGCGCGGGCGGCGGCCTCGACGACCGCGCCATCCGCCAGAATGTCATGGGCGAGGTCAAGAAGCTCTTCAAGCCCGAGTTCCTCAACCGCGTCGACGACATCGTGGTCTTCCACTCGCTGACCGACGAGCAGCTGCTGTCCATCGTCGACCTGCTCATCGAGGATCTGCGCGACCGTCTCATCGCGCGCGGCATGAACATCGTCCTCACCCCCGAGGCGAAGACCCTCATCGCCAAGGAGGGGACCGACGCCGCCTACGGCGCCCGCCCGCTGCGCCGCGCCATCCAGACGCTGGTCGAAGACCCGCTCTCGGAAAAGATCCTCGAGGGCGCGCTTTCCGCCGGCCAGGTCGTGACCGTGGGCGTGTCCGACGGCAAGCTCGACTTCTCGTGGGCCGCCGGCGAGATTCCCGCCCCGCGCCGCCGGGAGACGATGAACGACGAGCGCATCGCGCGTCCCTCCCGCCCGCGCCTGGCCGCGCCCTCCGTCCCCAGCGTCTTGGGGAGCGGCGCGTCTGACTAGCGGCCGCGCCGTCCGCGGCGGGCACGCCCCGCCCGCGGCGACGCCGACCCGGGCCGGTCGTGCGACCGGGCCGACGGCGGGACCGAATGAGGGTAAAAACCTGCGAAAACCGCGATTTGCGGCGGCGTGCGGGCTCTGTGGCCTGCACGCCGCCGTTTTTTGTATACAATCAGCGAAGGCAGGGGAAGGTCCCGGCCGGCCGGCGGCGCGCGCTTGCGGCGCACGGCGGCCCGGGGCGGTATCGCAGCGTGGAAGGGGAGGGTCCCATGGCCCAGACGCACGACGCGCAGGAGCGCATGGAGGAGGCCATCAGGCGCACCGCCCCCGGAACGGCGCTGCGCAACGCCCTCGACATGATCCTCGCCGGTCGCCTGGGCGCCCTGATCTGCATCGGCGACACCGAGCGCGTGCTCGCCTCGGGCAACGACGGCTTCCCCCTCAACATCGCGTTCACCTCGAACCGTCTGTTCGAGCTTTCCAAGATGGACGGGGCCATCGTCATCGACGAGGATCTGACGACCATCCTGCGCGCCAACTTCCACCTGAACCCCGACCCGAGCATGCCGACGTCCGAGACGGGCATGCGCCACCGCACCGCCGCCCGCATGAGCATGGTGACCGACGCGATCGTCGTCTCCGTCTCCGAGCGGCGCTCTCACATCGCCATCTACGCGCGCGGCCGCAGCTTCCAGCTGCGCAGCGCCTCCGACCTGGGCAACGAGGTCAACCAGCTGACGATCGCCATGCAGACGAGCCGCGACTCGCTCGACGCGCTGCTGTCGCGCCTCACCGCCCTCGAGTTCGACAACTACGTGACGCTCGCCGACATCACCCGCGTCTACGGCGGCTTCGAACTGCTGCTGCAGGCGGCGTCGCAGGTCTGCTCGTTTCTGCCCCAGCTCGGCACGAACGACAAGATCGTCCGCCGGCAGCTCGAGCAGCTCGCGGGCGGCATGGAGGAGGAGTACCTGCTGGCGATCCGCGACTACGCGGCCAACTCCTCGGAGGAGGACGCCCGGCGCATCCGCCGGGAGTTTGGTACCCTCAGCCCGCGCGAGATGGCGTCCCCCGCGCGCATCGCGCACATTCTTGGCTATGATGACCTCAACGAGGACAGCGTGGTCACGCCGCTCGGCCTGCGCACGCTCTCGCGCTCGACCGCGGTTCCCACCGACGCGGTGGAGAACATCGTCAGCGAGTACGGCAGCCTGCAGGCGCTCATGGACGACGTGACGCGCGACCCTGCGAAGTTGGGGGACATGGGCGTCAACAACCCGCCCATCCTGGTGGACAGTCTGTACCGTATGTGGGGCAAGAAGGGATAGCGAGGCGCCCATGGCAGCAAGCAACGATGGTTCGAAGTCGTCCGCGTACCCGATCGGCGACACCGTGATAGAGCCTGCGGTCCTCGCGGGTGCCCTCGACGAGATGCCCGCGCATGCCGCCGCGGAGCCGGCGCCCCAGGGGCGCGGCTGCGTCGGCAAGAAGGCGAACGTGGCCGCGGTCGTCGTCGCGGGCGGCTCGGGGGAGCGCTTCGGGCGGCCGGGCGGCAAGCAGCTCATGCCGGTCTTCGGCAAGCCGCTGCTCGCCTGGTGCCTCCAGGCGTTCGACGCGGTGAGCATGGTCGGCCGCATCGTGGTCGTGTGCCCCCCGCAGCGCATCGACGAGTACCGCTCGCTCGCCGTCGAGCCCTACGGCCTGGTGACCCCCGTCGACTTCGTCGCCTCGGGGGCGCTGCGCCAGGAGTCGGCCATGCACGGCGTCGAGGCCGTGCCGCCCGAATTCAAGTTCATCGCGATGCACGACGGGGCCCGTCCGCTCATCCTGCCCGAGACCATCGTCCACGCCATCAACGTCCTGAAGGGCACGCTCGACGCCGACGGCGTCGTCTGCGGCCACCCGGCGATCGACACGCTCAAGGTGATCGACGGCGGCTCGGTGGTCGGCACCCCGGACCGCTCGATGTTCTGGATCGCCCAGACCCCCCAGATCTTCCACGCCGACGTCCTGCGCGCCGCCCACCAGGCGGCGATGGAGGAGGGCTTCGTCGGCACCGACGACTCCTCGCTGGTCGAGCGGGTCGGCGGCCACGTGGTCCTCGTCGACTGCCCGCGCGACAACATCAAGCTCACGGTGCCCGAGGACCTCGCCCCCGTGCAGGCGTTTTTGCGCCAGCGCTACGGAGCGGTCGAGGGGCAGGCATGAGCGCGCCGCTGACGGCGCTGCGCATCGGCCACGGCTTCGACGTGCACGCCTTCGCACCCGGGCGCCGGCTGGTGCTGGGCGGCGTCGAGATACCCTGCGAGCGCGGCCTGCTCGGCCATTCCGACGCCGACGTGGTGGCCCACGCGCTGGCCGACGCCGTGCTCGGGGCCTGCCGCGGCGGCGACATCGGCAAGCTGTTTCCCGACACCGACCCCGCGTTTGAGGGGGCCGACTCGCTCGTGCTCCTCGGGCGGACGATGGAGCTCGCCCGCTCGCTGGGGTGCGAGCTCGTCGACGCCGACTGCACGGTCGCGGCGCAGGCCCCCAAACTGTCCCCCTACCGCGACGAGATGCGCGCCCGCCTCGCGGGAGCCCTCGGGGTCGACGCGGCGCGCGTCGGGCTCAAGGCGACCACGACCGAGCGCCTCGGCTTCGTGGGACGCGAGGAGGGGATAGCCGCCTGGGCCGTCGTCCTCATGGAGTGTACCTGCGGCCGGTAGCCCTCGGCTCCCGGCGTGCCGCCCGACCCGCCGCGCCCGTCCCGGCGGCGGATGCGCGTGCGGCGCCTCCCCACCCTGCATCCGACCGACAAGATTGGTGAACCCATGAACACGTTGAAGCTCTACGATTCGGCGCGCCGCGCCAAGGTCCCCTTCGAGCCGCTCGTCGCGGGCAAGGTCTCGATGTACGTGTGCGGCCCGACCGTCTACGACGACATCCACATCGGCAACGCCCGCACCTTCCTGTCGTTCGACGTGATCCGCCGCTGGCTCGTCGCGCGGGGCTACGAGGTCACGTTCGCGCAGAACCTCACCGACGTCGACGACAAGATCATCAACCGCGCCAACGAGCGCGGGGTCGACCCGGCCGAGCTCGCCCGCGCCAACGCCGCCGCGTTCATCGACGTCATGCACCGCTTCGGCATCCTCGACCCCGACATCCGACCGCGGGCGACCGAGGAGATCCCGGCCATGATCGAGATGATCGGGGGCCTCGTCGAGGGCGGCCACGCGTACGCCTCGGGCGGCGACGTCTACTTCTCGGTGCGCTCCGACCCCGACTACGGCTGCGTGTCGGGCAGAAACGTCGACGACCTGATGGTCGGCGCGCGCATCGAGGCGGGCGAGCTCAAGCGCGACCCGCTCGACTTCGCCCTGTGGAAGGCCGCAAAGCCCGGCGAGCCCACGTGGGACTCGCCCTGGGGCCCGGGCAGGCCGGGGTGGCACAGCGAGTGCGCCGCGATGGTGCACCGCTACCTGGGCATGCCCGTCGACATCCACGGCGGCGGCAGCGACCTGGCGTTCCCGCACCACGAGAACGAGTGCGCCCAGGCCAGGATGCGCTGGGGGGGCGAGTTCGCCAACCACTGGATGCACACCGGCATGCTGCTCGTCGACGGCGAGAAGATGTCCAAGAGCCTCGGCAACTTCTACACGCTCAGGGAGGTGCTCGACGAGTACCCCGCGGCGGCGCTGCGCCTGCTCATGCTGCAGACCCACTACCGCAGCCCGCTCGACTTCTCGTTCGAGCGGCTGCGCGGCGCGGTGGGGTCGCTCGAGCGCGTGGCGACCGCCGTCGAGAACCTGCGCTGGGGCGTCGCGCACCCGGGCGCCTCGGCCGACGCCGAGCTTGCCGCGGGCCTCGTCGCGGCGGCCGAGGCGGCATCGGCCGAGTTCGAGGCGTGCATGGACGACGACTTCAACACCGCCGGCGCCCTGGCGGCCTACTTCAACCTCGTGACCGAGGCCAACGTCTACCTGGAGAAGGCCGCGGGCGCCGTCGACGCCGATGCCGCGACGGCATGCGCCGCCGGCATCCTGGGGGCGTTCTCCCTGCTCGGCATCGAGTTGCCCGTCAAGCGCAGCGAGCTGCCGCTCGCGCTCGTCGGCATGGCGGAGGAGCTCGCCGGCTACGAGGGGGCCGACGTCGACGAGGCCGCCGAGGCGATCCTCGCGGCGCGCGCCCGCGCGCGCTCCGAGAAGGACTGGCC
>DBEYOB010000139.1:0-12319 GCA_048173955.1 Coriobacteriales bacterium | reverse complement strand
CTCCAGATCCGCCACCCGCGCCGCCAGCGACTCGAGCGTGAGGTCGGAGGACGGGCGCGCCATCCTCGTCAGGGCGACCTCCAGCGAGAGGCGCTGGTCAAGCGAGGTGCGCAGGTCCGACTCGAGCTTCCCCAGAAGGTCGAGCATGTAGGCGATGCGGTCGGGGCCGCCCAGCTCGGCGGCGATGCCGGGCAGGCCCTCGGCCACCGCCGGGTCCTCGAACCCCTTCTCGCCCGCCACGCTCGCCACGTAGACGTTGCGCACGTAGCGCGTCAGGTCGCGCACGTACTGGGGGACGTCGACGCCGCGGTCCGCCAGGTCGGCCACCTGGGCAAAGCAGCCGGCCACGTCGCGCGCCGCGACCATGCGCACCATCGAGGCGAGCGCGTCGTCGGACACCTCGCCGAGCACGTTCTGGGCGTCCTCGAGCCTCACGGCGCCGTCGCCGAACACCGAGAGCTGCTCGAGCATCGACAGGGCGTCGCGCAGGCCGCCGCGCGCGTGCTTCGCGACGAGCCGCAGGGCGCCCTCGTCGTAGGTGAACCCCTCGCACTGGCACACGTAGGCCAGGCGCTCCTCGATGTCGGAGGTCGTGATGCGGTGGAACTCGAGGCGCTGGCAGCGCGACAGGATCGTCTCGGGCACCTTCTGCGGGTCGGTGGTGCACAGCACGAACACCACATGCGACGGAGGCTCCTCGAGCGTCTTGAGCAGGGCGTTGAACGCCTGCGTCGTGAGCATGTGGACCTCGTCGACGATATAGATCTTGTAGCGCCCGCGCGTGGGGGCGAAGGCTACGCGGTTGATGATCTCCTCGCGCACGTTGTCGACGCCGGTGCGCGACGCGGCGTCGAGCTCGTAGACGTCGGGGTTGGTGCCGGCGGCGATGGCCTCGCACTGCTCGCAGGTGCCGTCGGGATGCGGGGTCGGGCCGTGCTCGCAGAGCAGCGCCTTGGCAAGCAGGCGCGCCGTGGTGGTCTTGCCCGTGCCGCGCGGGCCGCTGAACAGGTAGGCGTGCGCCGTGCGCCCCTCGGTCAGGGCGTTCTCGAGCGTCATCACGATGTGCTTCTGGCCCACCATGCTGTCGAACGTCTGCGGGCGGTATTTGCGATACAGAGACTCCATGCTCAGGCTCCCATCAGGCTGCGTGGTTCACAGTGTAGGGCATGGAGCCGCCCCGCGGGGGACGGGGAGTGCGACTGCACGGGCTTTGCGGACGGCGGCGGCGCCGTTTCTCCACGCATGGCGGCGGCGTTCAGGACGAAGGAAACCCGTGGGCTTACAGCTGGGCAAGCGTCGCATCGCACAGGCGCGCGACGGCGGGAAACAGGCGTTCGCCCAGCTCTTCCCCTCCCTGCAGGAGCGAGACGTCGTCGCGCACCAAATCGAGGTTGAGCAAAATGCGGTCTGCCAGGTTTCCCATCGCATCCAAACACAGGGCCTCGTCCAGCCCGTTCTGCCGAGCGAACCGCCGCACCGCACCGCCGCCGACGCGCCCGAACCTGTTCTCGCCACCGATGCCCATGGCGGCCCGCGCTTCGATGCGGGACGAATTCTCGTAGGGCAATATCGACGCCACATCGTAAAGCGGCGCAAGCGCAACGGCACCGTCCGGTCCCAACAGCACCGAGTAGTTTTTTGCATGCGCATCCGAGGCGCCAATGAGGTAGTTAAAGAACAGCATGAGCACAAACGACCGGACGCTTCGCCCGGTGGGATCGGCTTTGCCGAGAAGCGCAAGTATGTCGGCGGCGGCAGGCCCTCCCTCAAAGGTATACTTGTGGTCGGGCATGACCGAAAGGGCTTGGCACATGTCTTCCTGATGAATCCTCACCACCGAGCCATCGGGAAGCTCTCGACGGTCAAAACGAGCGACGACAATCGCCGGCTCGTCCTCGAAATTGCGGTAAGCCACCGAAGCGGCGGGCAACCCGACCACCCTTGCAAGCCGCATGGACGCATATTCGTCGAGAGCCTGATACTTAAGCCGCGTTATGCCCGGCTTGACGATGTGCGTGGTGGCAGCAGAACCCTCGCATCGGAACCATGCGTCGCCGCGCAATCTGATCGCAAACTTGCCTTGAGTCCCCCCAAGCGACCAATGCTCGTCATCGAGGATCCAGGAGGCGTCGTCCGAGCGGTTGAGATCGCGCAGCCGCATGGCGACATCCGATTCGGAAAGGGCAACCAACGAATCGGTTCGTTCGAGGAGTTCGGGCGACTCGTCCGGACAAACCTGAACCGCACCGGGGCAATCCAAACCGATGTGTTCAAGCAGCGCCAGGGGGTTCTCGCCCGAAACCCCATGCCGTCTCCCCAACTCCCTGCGCGTTTCGCGGCTGTCGGAAAGCAGGCCAAAGAGAAAGGGCCGAACCGCCGCCCGACCATACGTTTCGGCAGAGAGCGGCATGGACAGCGAGAGCGGAACCCCCGCATAGCCCGGTTCATAGGCAAACGTCTCGCCACCACGCGCGTCGCGGTCGAGGACGCCCGCACGCACGCCTGCGATATAAACGCCCAGCCGCCCCGTCATGCCCGCCTCCCGTTGCACGGCGCGAACAGGGAGGCGTCTACCGCCGACTCTTGCAGCAGCTGCCCAAAAACCTCGTCATACAGTGCCCCCTGGCGAGCCGGGCGTTCGATCGGAGGCGTTGTTCCGTCGGGATCGTCCGCCTTCCCCGAGGCCACGAAAAGATGGAGGTCGAGTGCATCGAGGACGGCCATAAGCTTGTCGAGTTGGATGCCCGGCGCACGCCCGGCCTCGAGACGAATGACGAGCTGGCGGGACACGCCGGCACTTTCCGCCAGTTCCCCCTGGGTTCGACCCGCCTTCTCGCGCGCGGCACGTATGGCATAGCTCACCTGACGCGGTATGGCTATCGGCTGCATGACTCCCTCCCCGCGTTCATCGGTAGACTTCGTCGGCAAGCGTCCTTGCAGACAAGGCGAAAATCGTTCGCAGAAGATCAACCATCCGAATGATGGTACTAAATTTATAACATCGCAAGATGTTGCAAATTTGCGACACATTCACCATGCCTGCGGCGCCGTTTCTCCACGCATGGCGGCGACGTTCATGCCATACTTGTCCAGCCTACGGGCACGATCGACAGGATACAGGCTCGACCAGGGAGGCCTTCGGCATGGACACGGCAGACGGCATGCACATGGACGGCACGGAAGCGGCACGCAACAGCGCAGAGACGACCGCCGGCGCGCCCCAGACCCCGCAGGCCGCGCCCTCGGCCGACCACGTCGTGCGCGGCACCGCGGCGGGCGGCATGGTGCGCGGGTTCGCCGCCACGACGCGCGCCCTCGTGCAGAAGGCGCGCGACTGTCACCAGACCAGCCCGGTCGTCACGGCCGCCCTCGGCCGGCTGCTCACCGCCGGCGCCATGATGGGCACCATGCTCAAGGACCCCGGAGAGCTCATCTCCCTCGCGGTGCGCGGCGACGGGCCCATCGGCAGCCTCACGGTCACCGCCGACGAGCAGGGGCATGTCAAGGGCTACGCCGGCAACCCCGACGTGTGGCTTCCCCTCAACGCCGCCGGCAAGCTCGACGTGGGCGGCGCGGTGGGCCGGGGCAGCCTCACCGTGGTGCAGGACGTCCCCTGGGGCGAGCCCTACACCAGCCAGATCGAGCTCTTCAGCGGCGAGATCGGCGACGACATCGCCGCCTACTACGTGTCGAGCGAGCAGGTGCCCACCTCGGTCGGCGTGGGCGTGCTGGTCGACACCGACCTGAGCGTCAAACAGGCGGGCGGCTTCATCGTGCAGCTGATGCCCGACTGCCCCGAAGACGTCATCGCGCGGCTCGAGGCGAACCTCGACGGCATCGCCCCGGTGACCGACCTGCTCGAACAGGGGATGACGCCCACCGATATCCTGGGGCTCGTGCTGCGCGACCTCGACTTCAAGCCGATGGAGACCCGGCCCGTCGAGTTCCGCTGCAACTGCAGCCGCGAACGCACCGAGCGCGTGCTCCTCGCCATGGGCGTCGACGAGCTCCAGGGCCTCATCGACGACGGCAAGCCGGCCGACCTCGTGTGCAGCTTCTGCAACAGCACCTACACGTTCACCGTCGACGAGCTGGAGGAGCTGCTGAAGCAGGCGCAGGCGTAGCGGGCGCAGGCGCAGGGCGGACGCGTCTCACATCCCCGCGACGACGGCCGCGAAGTCCATCTCGAACCCCGGAAAGACACCGCAGGGCACCGGCGACGCGAAGGGATAGATCGACGGCACCGAATCGCCCTCGAAGCGGTACACGTGCGTGCGCTCGCGCTCGGGGTCGCAGATCCAGTATTCCCGCACGCCGGCCTCCTTGTAGAGGTTGAGCTTGGTGACGTAATCCATGCCCGGGTTGCCCGGAGAGACGACCTCGACCACGAAGTCGGGGGCGCCCTCGCACCCGCGGTCCGACAGCTTCGTGCGGTCGCACACCGCAGACAGGTCGGGCTCGACGAACGTCGAGTCGTCGCCGAACAGATTTACGGCAAAGGGCGCTTGATAGACCTTGCAGGAGCCTCCGTGGGCGACGATGTGAACCTTGATGGCGTAGGTCAATTCGGCGACGATTTCCTGATGCTTCCTGCTCGGCGAGGCAAGGTCCCGCAGCTCGCCGTCGATAAGCTCGGCGCGGACGCCGTCGGGCAGGGACCAGTAGTCGTCCGCGGTCATGGCGGCTTTCATTTTGGGCACGGGCTCGGGGCACCTCCAAACGCAGGGGAATCGCACGCGCAAGGAAACACGCCATCAGTATACCCCGCAGAATCCGTGCATCCCAAAACGCGGGTTGTCTGAAGAAATCGCCGATAAGAACGATTCGGAGGGGGTGGTGCACGTCGCCTTGGTCCCAGATGCTAAACTTTTTTCCATTTACGAAAATTGGTCAGTTTATATCGGGCGCACGGGCATCCAAAGCTCCCGAAAATCGTTCGCAACGTGCGATTCTTCAGACAACCGCCCGCCTACAGGCCGCCCGCCCGGCTTGCAGGACGCCCGCAGACCGCCCGCCTGCAACGCCGCCCGCCCCCGCCCGGCGCGCCGGCTACCCCTCCTCGCGCTCGAGCAGGTCGAGCATCTCCTGGCGGCTGTGGACACCCATCTTGCGGTAGATGTGGTTCACGTGGGTGTTTACCGTGCTGGCGGACACGTCGAGCGCCTCCTGGATGCGCTGGGCCGAACGGCCCTTGCCGATGAGCGTCATCACCTCGGTCTCCTTGGGGGTCAGGCCGTAAAGCTGGGCGATGCGCTCGCAGCGCAGCTGGAAGCGCCGCGGCGTCGAGGGGTTCTCGTCGTCGGCATCGAACAGCTCGACGAACGTCCGGTCGTCGGCGACGAACAAAAACGACGCGAACACCAGGGCGGCGCAGGCGAGCGCGAGCACAATCTGCAGGCGATAGCCCAATCCGACATACGTGATTAGAATCGAACCCACGAGTGTTCCCACCAAACAGCCAAGCGACGCCGCGCCGAGCCCATAGCAGAACGAAACGCGCACGTTGAGGCGGTATGAACTCGTAATCTGGGTGAGCGCCGTCCACGCGAACAGGTAAAACAGGCCGTAGCACATTGTAGTCGAGACATCGGCCGCCACCCCGACGCCCCACAGGGCGGGCGTCAACAGGAAGAGAAAAGCCATCGCGAGCATAAGCACGTGGTTCACGCGACCCACGGTGTCACGGCCCGGCCTTGTCCGCGCCGTGATGGCGATGAGGACAGCCGCGGCGGCAATCGATCCCGCGACAACCCAGCCGCGCACAAGCGGATCGACCGAGGTGAACGACGACTGGAACGCCGTCCGCGCACAGCTTTCGGCAAGACCGACAAGACCGACCGCCACGATGGCGCGTGCGAACACCGACCTGCTGTGCGCGGGCATGGTGCGGCGTGATTCCATGGCCGCACGCGTGGGAGGGCAAACCCTGAGGCAGACCAAACTGGCAAGCGGCAACGCCGCCGTCAGGGCAATGCCCACCGCCAAGGGCAACGACAGCACAAAGATGTAGACCAACGCGGCGACCCCGAACGCGGCTCCGTACCGGGCGCCGATGTAGCGCCCCATGCTCCCCACATATACCGTCGCCCAACTCCAGAACAGGGCGCCCGTCGCCATGCCCGATCCGAACGCGGCAATCCAACACCACGGCCTACCCGGAGGCCTCTGCTCGGCAAGCACAAGCACGCAGGTGAAAACTACAAGCAGAAACGACGCGAGGACATCGACGGCGCGCATGAGACGGCGACGTGGGGTCAATGTAGGATCGGGAACCGCGGCGACACCGGACGGTGACTTCAAGGCAGCTACGGCGAAGCGCATGCGAGCACGCACAGCCTCCCACGGCACAGCCCCAAGAACGGACACCGCCACGGCCCCAACACACCAGAACATATAGGCGTGGTTGAGATGGCTGAACACCCCACTCGCCCGCGACACGTCGTAGTGGATGAGCCCGCTCATATACGTTATAAACGTCCACGCCTGAAGGCATCCCAGGCCAACGATCTGCATCGGGGCGACCGGCACTGTTCCAACCGAGCCATCCGCCCCCGCTCTGCGCATACCAAGCCCCTTCACGGAATCCTCCCCCAACGCACCTGCATCATATCGGCGATTTCGTCCCCTTTCCATTCTAACGGCACGGGCGATACGATGCGCCGCCGTATTCGTTCGTTGTGAAAGTCCCCGTGCAGTCGCTTGCCCCAAAACGGTTGAATTAACGCATAGTCAGCAACATACCTCCTGCTCAGATACCAGAAATAAAAACTATTGAGATGGCCTTTCAGCCTCGAGAAAAAGACTCGACGTTACAGAATGCGTTCCCGCCGGTACCGTTGAGGCGTTCGGTAACGAGAACTCACGAGAGGGAGGTTCCATGGAACGCACGATCAGCAGGCGCTCGCTCCTCAAGACCGGCGCGGCGCTCGGCGCGCTGGCCGCCGCCGGGTCGCTCGGCGGGACGTCATGGCTCACCGAGAACCAGGCCTTGGCGGAGGAGGCCACCGCCGGCGAGACCGAGGTCAAGCACTCCTGGTGCTACATGTGCGGCCCGGCCAAGGTGTTCTGCTCCACGCTGTGCTATGTGAAGGACGGCCGCTGGGTCAGCGTCGAGGGCAACCCCGAGGCGGGCAACAACTGGGGCTACGGCTGCCGCAGCCTGTGCGCCAAGGGCAACGCCGCCATGCAGGCGCTCTACGACCCCCAGCGCATCGAGTATCCCATGCGCCGCGTCGGCGAGCGCGGCGAGGGCAAGTTCGAGCGCTGCACGTGGGACGAGGCGCTCGACGACATCGCCGCGCGCCTGCTCGACATCAAGGAGCAGTACGGCCCCGAGGCCTTCGCCCTGTGGTCGCCGCAGGAGTGCAAGTTCGTCATGCAGATGGGGCGCCGCTTCCTCAACGTCTACGGCTCGCCCAACTACATGCACTCGGCCATCTGCCAGACGCAGATCACCTCGAGCCGCGAGATCACCATCGGCACGAGCGCCCAGACCTACCCCTACCAGCTCGACAAGACCAAGCTGCTCGTGAACTGGGGCGTCAACGGCGAGAACGCCGACGTCAACAACGAGGTCGACCGCGCCAACCCCTGGCGCCGCTTCAACGCCATGGACAATGGCGAGCTGCAGTTCATCGACATCCGCCCGATGCTCGACCCGCTGGCCAGCTACGCCACCGAGTGGGTCCCCGTGCGCCCCGGCACCGACGGCGCGCTGGCGCTCGCCATCCTGAACGTCATCATCGGCGAGGACCTCTATGACCACGACTTCTGCGAGAACTGGTGCAACGGCTTCGACAAGCTCGCCGAGCACGTCAAGCAGTTCCCGCCCGAGTGGGCCGCCCCCATCACCGGCATCTCCGAGGAGCAGATCTACAAGATCGCCCGCATGATGGGCACCATCAAGCCCATGGGCATCATGTACGGCAACTCCGCCGGCGACCAGTCCAACGATGGTAACTACACCTGCATGAGCATCAACCTCATCGCGGCAATCACCGGCAACATCGACATCCCCGGCGGCGGCGGCGCGGGCCTGGTGCTGCCCCCCGAGATGTTCGACTGCAGCAAGCTCAACAAGACGCCCACCCTCTCGGACCGCCTGCCCATGACCCCCGAGGACGAGGAGCAGGGCTTCGCCGCCAGCCGCTCCAAGCTCGTGGCGCCCGAATGGCCGCGCTGGTACCAGAACCCCGAGACCTGGGCGACCTCGAAGTTCTTCCTCGAGCCCACCTCGGCCGCCTATCGCGGCATCATGAGCGTCTTCTCCGAGGACCCGTTCCCGCTCAAGGCCGTGTTCGCCCACGCCACCAACCCGCTGTCGCAGACGCGCCAGCCCGCCCAGGTCGCCGAAGCCCTGAAGAAGCTCGACCTGTTCTTCGTCATGGACACCGCCTGGAGCCCCTCATGCGACTACGCCGACTACGTGCTGCCCGCCTGCACCCGCTACGAGGACAGCTGCCAGGTCAGCTCGCGCAACATGGTCGAGGGCACGTTCATCGGCATCGAGCAGAAGATCGCCGAGCCGCTCGGTGAGAGCCGCTCCGACTGGCGCTTCTACTGCGACCTGGCCGTCAAGATGGGCATGGGCGAGGACTTCTGGAACGGCGACTTCGACGAGCTGCTCCGCTCCCAGGTCGAGCCCACCGGCTTCACGCTCGAGGAGTTGCGCGAGAAGGGCTACATCTTCGTCCCGCGCACCGACGGCGCTCAGGCGACCGAGCCCGAGTACCAGCAGTACGCCAAGCTGTTCGAGAAGCTCCCCAACGGCAAGGTGCAGTGCTACAACGAGATCATCGGCGGCATGCCCAACAACCGCGACGACGGCACGCTCGAGTTCATGCCCGTCTACGTGGGCCCGCCCGAGGGCCTGGCCGAGACGCCCGAGCTGGCCGAGGAGTACCCGCTCATCTTCTCCGACGTCCATGCGCACCGCCTGAGCGTGCACAGCTACTTCGGCGGCCTGCCCTACCTGCGCGAGAAGAACCGCAAGCCCTGGGTCAAGATCAACCCCGCCACGGCCGAGAAGTACGGCATCGCCGACGGCGACTGGATGAAGATCGAGTCCCCGCACGGCTGGGTCAAGATGGTGGCCGAGTACTTCGAGGGCATCTCCCCCGAGGTCCTCATGGGCAAGCGCGGCTGGTGGCAGAGCTGCGAAGAGCTCGGCGAACCCGGCTACGGGTGCTTCGACGGCGGCAGCGAGGTCAACCAGCTCTATGACGGCACGATCGCAAACTTCGACCCGTTCCACTCGTCGATGGGCAAGCAGACGCTCGTGAAGATCAGCAAGCTCGACGAGTCCGAAATCCCCGCGGGCCTGACCGCGGCCGACGCCGAGGAGGGCACCGATGAGTAACCAGTACGCCTTTTACGTCGACGCAGGCCGCTGCATTAAGTGCTACGCCTGCGAAATCGCCTGCAAGCAGTGGAACGGCATCGACGCCGCCATGTGGGCCCGCCGCACCGTGGTCGAGACCTGCGAGGGGACCTTCCCCAACGTGACGCGCACGTTCGTGTCCACCGCGTGCAGCCACTGCGAGAACCCCGCCTGCATGGAGGCCTGCCCCACCGGCTCCATCACCAAGCGCGAGGAGGACGGCTCGGTCGTGGTGAACCAGGAGACGTGCATCGGCTGCCAGACGTGCGCCGGGGCGTGCCCCTTCGGCATCCCCCAGTACCGCACGACCGACGGCAAGATGGACAAGTGCGACACCTGCATCGGCTGCGGGCGCACCTCCGACGGCCAGCCCCACTGCGTGGCGACCTGCCCTACCCAGGCGCTGCACTGGGGCCCCATCGAGGAGATGGAGGCGCTTGCCGCCGAGAAGGACGGCGCGCGGCTCGAGGGCGACACGCTGCCCTGCACGTTCGTGGCCTACCGCCCGCACGTGACGATCGAGGTGTAGGGTCGAAAGGCGGGCGGCCCGTCCTGCCGTGTGCGGGGCGGGCCGCTGCCCGCTGCGGCCGCCTGCGGATAACGGCTGCTTGCGGGCGGTTGATGCCCGCAGGTGGCTGATGCCTGCGGGCAGGCGACGTCTGCGGGCAGGTTGGCACCCGTAGACGCCAATCGACCGTGGGTGGCCGACGCCCGCGGGCAGGCGTGTCAAGGAAGATGGCGCCGTCTGGCCATAATCGGGGATCGTGAAGAGTGGCATGGGGCGAAAGCGGCCGAAAAATCGCCCGAATAGGCCCCATGGCGGCCGACAGGGAAATTCCGTCCATTAAAAGAGCAGGTTGTGACATTTGTAGAACGCAACGATACCCGATCGAAGTTTTTGGCCACGAACCGCCCGTTTGGCTGACACGACACGCCGGCAAACATCGACGGCCAGGACAAGGAGACCAGCCATGAGCACTACCACCACCGAACAAACAACCCCGACCGGCGGGCAGATGGCCGCCGTCCAGCACCCCGCAGACGAGCTGCGGTCCCTGGCGAGCCTCTACTCCTTTCTTGCCCGCGCCCTGTCAGACGACGAGATCGGCGCAGACGCCCTCGCATCGCTTGCCGCCACGGCAAACGACCTGCAGACCGACACCGAACTCGACGGATTCGCGCGCGATTTGGCCGGGCTCGACGGGGAGGGGCTCGAGCGCGCGAGGCGCGAGCTGGCCGCCGACCACGCCTCCTGCCTGCTGGGCATGTCACCCCATCCGGTCGCGCCCCACGCATCGGTCTATACAAGCACGAAGCACCTCATGATGCAGGAGGCGCGCGACCAGGCGGTACACGCCTATGCGAAGGCGGGCTTTGCGGTCGACGATGCGTGCCGCATCCCCGAGGACCACGTCTCCATCGAGCTGGGCTTCATGGCCGCCCTGCTCGAACATGCTGCCGCCGGGAACGGCGACGAGGCGCTCCAGGCATGCCGGGCATACCGGGACTTTGTCATCGACCATGCCCTGACCTGGATGCCGCAGTTCTGCGACGAGCTCGAGCGTCGAGCGGGAACGCCGTTCTACCGCGGGGCCGCCCAGACGCTGCGCGCCCTGCTCGAGAGCGAGCGGGAGCGGCTGGGGTCGGCGGCGTAGCCCGCGCCGTAAAAACCCGGACCAGCGGCGCAGGCCCGGATGGAGGCATGGCTCAAAGCCTGCGACGCAGGCTCGGGCCGGCGTCGCAGGATATGCACGCACATCAGCTGCTATCCCGAGCAGACTCTGCCCGGCTGCGGGTGCGCGTGGCGATTCGTCGTAGAAGAGGCTTAGCCCTACCCGCCGACCACGCGCTGCCACGGCTCGCCGTTCCAGCCGGAAAACACGACCCACTTGCTGGGATGAGGGGCTTCTTCGGGCAGGATCGGCGTGCCGTCCGAGGCGACGTACCAGACAAAGAAGGAGTTGTAGTCGTAATGGGCGATGTCGACCACGCCATAGCCCTCGACCTCCGCCGTCGAGCGGAGATACTCCGTACCGTCGGAATCCGTTCGATGCATGGCCCACAGCCACATCGAAGGCGCTCCGTAGCCCATGTTGATTTCGATATGCTCGACCCGACTCTCCTCGATGCCATCCGGCGTTGAAAACTTGTAGCTCCACATGCGCGGCATCAGATACCCCGCGTGGCCTGGATCGCCCAGCGAACCAAAAATCCCCGCTACATCCGAGACTTCCCAATAGGGGTTGCAGTAGGGATGGAGCCGGTTGCGCAGGGCGGCCCGCTCCAGCGCAAACGACCTGAAATCCTCAAGGTGCCCCTCCGCTTGATCCTCGGGTATCGCCGCAGGCCAGACGGCACTGTTCCACACCGCCTCCGTCTGCGTCGCAACGGCATCGAACGATTCCGGACAAACCGAAACTTCAAGATAGATCAAGCTCCAGTCATGTGCGAGCGTCATATACAGCCAACCGAGCATGGGCCGCCTGTCACCGTCGTTTTCCGAAGTGGCGCACGAGCGAAGAGCACGGCCCATCTCGACGCCGTCCCGGTCGAAACGCTCGAACCCATAGAGGGCGACGTTGCCTCCGGGGCCAGCGGACATCTCCGACGCCATCAGCCCGTCGAACACGTTCTGCGCATACCAGGCCCCTCCCGACACGGCCTCGGCAGGGCTGCCCACCGTGAAGACGGCGCTTCCGACGGTCTGGCCGGAGGCCTGCTCGACAATGTCGAACTTTGCAGCAGCCCCTTCGGGAAGATTGGACGACGGGCCCCAGCAGGCAGACGGATAGCCGAACGTCGCCCCTCCGACCGCTACGGTGGCATCGAGCTCGACGGGGCCCGCCCCCTCGGGGGGCTCGTCGGCGGATGCCGCGCGCCCGGCGGCCATGCCGAGCGCCCCCGCGCCGGCGAGCCCGGCGAGCGCGCCGACCCCCAGGG
>DBEYOB010000138.1:0-16486 GCA_048173955.1 Coriobacteriales bacterium | reverse complement strand
GCCGGGGCGGGGGCGTCTGCGCATGCTGCGGCCGCCAGAGGGACGACGCCCGTGTTGGCGGGCAGGTTGGCCATGCTTGCGGCGAGCGCTCCGGCGAGGCCCGCCTCCCAGCCGACGTTGCCGGCCGACTGCATGGGCTCGCGGGCGATGTCGAGCTTCAGGTCCTTCTCGTCGAGCTTGATGCGGGTGAGGCCGTGCTGCTCCATGAGCTCGGCGATGCCGCGCAGGGTTTCGAGGTCCATGCCTACTCCTCCTCGTACTTCTTGAAGGCGAGGGCGGCGTTGTGGCCGCCGAAGCCCAGGTTGGTCGAGAGCGCCCAGCGGACGTCGGCCGCTACGGCGCAGGTGCCCGGGGTGTAGTCGAGGTCGCACTCGGGGTCGGGGGTCGCCAGGCCGATGGTCGGCGGAATCATGCCCTCCTTGAGCGCCAGGGCGCACGCCATGGCCTCCATCGCGCCGGTCGCGCCGAGCATGTGCCCGGTCATGCTCTTCGTCGAGCTGATGTGCGCCGCGCGGGCGGCCTCTTCGCCGAGCGCCATCTTGAACCCGGCGGTCTCGCAGGCGTCGTTGAGCTTGGTCGAGGTGCCGTGCGCGTTGATGTAGAGCCCCTCCTCGGGCTTCACGCCGCCCTCGGCGACGGCCTGCTCGATGCAGCGGCGGATGCCCGAGCCGGTGGGGTCGGGGCTCGTGATGTGGTAGGCGTCGGCGGTGTTGCCGTAGCCCACGACCTCGGCGTAGATCTTCGCCCCGCGGGCGCGGGCGTGCTCGAGCTCCTCGAGGATGAGCACCACGGCGCCCTCGCCCATCACGAACCCGTCGCGGTTCAGGTCGAACGGGCGGCAGGCGGTGGCGGGGTCGGGGTTCTTGGTGAGCGCCATGCAGCTCGTGAAGCCGGCCACGGCGCTCTCGACGATGGCCGCCTCGGTGCCGCCGACGATCGCGGCGTCGCAGTGGCCGGCCTTGACGGCGCGGAAGGCCTCGCCGACCTCGTGGGCGCTCGTGGCGCAGGCCGTCACGATGGGCAGGCTCGGGCCCTGGGCGTTGTGGCGGATCGACACGGCGCCGCAGGGCATGTTGGCGATTATCATGGGGATCATGAACGGGGAGACCTTGCGCGGCCCCTTCTCGTGGCACGTGATGATCTGCTCGACGTTGGTGTGGAAACCGCCGATGCCCGACCCCACGTAGGTGCCGACGCGCTCCGCGGCGATGTTGGCCGCCGGGGGCTCCTCGCCCTCGGGCGCCTCGGTCGCCGCCTGCGAGCCCTCGATGACCAGCCCGGCGTCGGCGACTGCCTCGTCGGAGGCGACCAGCACGTACTGCGTGGCGAGGTCGTTGCGCTTGGCCTCCTGCTTGGAGAGGCCCCGCTCGACCGGGTCGAAGCCCTTGACCTCGGCCGCCACGGTGACCTTGTAGCCTTCGGTGTCGAACTGCGTGATGGGGCCCACCCCGCAGGTGCCCGCCTTGAGCGCGGCCCACGTGTCGGGGGCGGTGAGGCCCACGGGCGTCACGGCGCCCAGGCCGGTGATGACCACTCTGCGTTCCATGCTGCTCCTTCTTACGCGCTGCGCCCGGCTCGGCTGCCCGGGCGTGCAAGGACAAAACGTGCCGGCCGTGCCGATCCGGCCGCCTCGCCTGCGGGGCGGGCCGGCCGTCGGCGGTGCAAGGCCCGGCGGTGCCTACATGCGCAGGCCGCCGTCGACGCGGACGACCTCGCCGGTGACGTAGCCGGCTGCCGGGCTCGCCAAAAACGAGACGACGGCGGCGACGTCGTCGGCCGAGCCCATGCGTCCGAGCGGGATGCTCGCGTCGTACTGCTTGCGCACCTCGTCGGACAGGGCGTCGGTCATCTCGGTCACGATGAACCCGGGGGCGACCGCGTTGCAGGTCACGCCGCGCGGGGCGAGCTCGCGGGCGACGCTCTTGGTGAGGCCGATGAGGCCCGCCTTGCTCGCGGCGTAGTTGACCTGGCCGGCGTTGCCCATGAGGCCGACGACCGAGGAGATGTTCACGATCCGCGCGTCGCCTTTGCTCTTGAGCCAGTTGCGGTAGAGGGCCTTGACCATGTTGAAGGCGCCCTTGAGGTTCACGTCGACGACGCGGTCGAAGTCCTCCTCGCCCATGCGGCCTAGGAGCTTGTCGCGCACGATGCCGGCGTTGTTCACCAGCACGCTCACGGGCCCCATGGCCTCGACGATCTCCTTGCAGACGGCGGCCGTCTCCTCGGCGCTCGCCACGTCGCACTTCCAGGCGCGGGCGCATCCGCCCGCCTCCTCGATCGCGGCGACGGTCTGCGCGGCGGCCTCCTCGTTTCCGGCGTACACCACGGCGACGTCGCAGCCGTCGGCGGCGAGGCGGCATGCGATGGCGCGGCCGATGCCGCGCGAGCCGCCCGTCACGACGGCGACGCGCCTCTGCTGGGTTTCGGTGGTCTCGCTCACGGGTGTCTCTCCTCACTTTCCTCGTGCTCGTCGGCGCCCGGCGCCGGTGCGCCCGCGCGTCTGCGCTTTGGCCGGACGGCGCGCGTGCGTCGGCCGGCCAAAGCGCAGCGGACGGGTCCCGGCCGCGCGGCCGGGACCCGCTTGGAGCAAAAAAGCGGCTACAGCCCGAGCGCCTCGCAGACTGCGGCGAGGTCGTCGGGGGTCTCGCACGAAAGCGCGCGCGCCTCGGGCAGCGTGCGCTTCACCAGGCCGGTCAGGACCTTGCCCGGCCCCACCTCGACGAAGGTGTCGACGCCCTGTTCGGCCATGGCCTGCAGGGTCTGGCACCAGCGCACCGGGTGGGAGACCTGGCGTGCCAGGAGCTCCCGCGCCCCGTCGGCGTCGGCGGGGTAGGGGAGGGCGGTGGCGTTGGCCCACACCGGGACGCTCGCCGCGGCGAAGGGGACCTGCCCCAGGACCTCGGCGAGACCCGCGCTCGCGCCCGCCATGAGGGGGCTGTGGAACGCGCCCGACACCTTGAGCGGCATCGCGCGCCCTCCCGCCTCCTTCACGAGGCCCGCGAGCCTCTCGACCGCCTCGGTCGTGCCGGCGCACACCGTCTGGGCGGGCGAGTTGTAGTTCACCGGCCAGGCGCCGGCCGCCTCGGCGAGCTCCTCGACGCGCGCGGGCTCGAGCTTGAGCACGGCGACCATGCCGCCGGGGTTCTCGGCGCAGGCGGCCTGCATGAGCTCGCTGCGGCGGCAAACCACCCTGAAGGCGTCCTCGTCGGACATGACGCCCGCGAAGGCCAGCGCCGCGAGCTCGCCGAGCGAGAAGCCGGCGACGCAGGCGGCCTGCACGCCGCGCGCCGCGAGGGCGCGGGCGCAGGCGAGGTCGACCGCCCACATGCAGGGCTGGGTGTTCTCGGTCTTCGAGAGCTCCTCGAGGGTGCCCCCGAAGCACTGCGCCGAGGTTCCGGGGCGCACGCGGTCGCACGCGTCGAACACCGCGCGGGCCGCGGGCTCGGCCGCCGCGAGCTCGCGGCCCATGCCCTCGTGCTGGGCGCCCTGGCCCGCGAACAGAATTGCTACGCCAGCCATTTCCCAGCCCCCTTGAGCACCTGCTCGGCGCCTTCCATGAGGTCGCGGACGATGTCGGCCGCGGGCTCCTCCTTGGTCACGAGCGCGGCGATCTGGCCGCACATGAACTGGCCGTTCTCGCCGTCGCCGTCCTGCGCCGCCTTGCGCAGCGCGCCCGCCGACAGGCCGTGCAGGTCGTCGTCGTCGAGCGTCTGCTTCTCGATCTGCACGTAGCGGGTGGTGAAGGGCGACTTGAGCGAGCGCACCGGGTGCCCGGTGCGCCGGCCGGTGACCACGGTCGAGAGATCCTTGGCCTTGAGCACGCGGTTCTTGTACTCCTGGCTCACCGTGCACTCCTCGGCCACGAGGAAGCGCGTGCCTACCTGGACGCCCTGGGCGCCCAGCATGAACGCGGCGGCGACCCCGCGCCCGTCGGCGATGCCGCCGGCGGCGACCACCGGGACGTCGACCGCGTCGACGACCTGCGGCACGAGCGCCATCGTGGTGAGGTCGCCCACGTGGCCGCCGCTCTCGCCGCCCTCGGCCACCACGGCGACCGCACCGGCGCGCACGACGAGCTTCGCCATGGCGATGCTCGCCACGACGGGCACCACCTTCACGCCCGCCTCGTTCCAGGCGGCCATGTACTTGGTGGGGTTGCCGGCGCCCGTCACGGCCACCGGGACCTTTTCCTCGGCCACGACCTGGGCCACCTCGTCGGCGAACGGGCTCATGAGCATCACGTTCACGCCGAAGGGCTTGTCGGTCTTGGCGCGCAGCTGGTGGATCTGGTCGCGCAGCCATGCGGCGTCGGCGTTCATGGCGGCGATGATGCCCAGGCCGCCCGCCTCGCTCACGGCCGCCGCCAGGCTCGCGTCGGCGATCCAGGCCATGCCGCCCTGGAAGACGGGGTGCTCGATGCCGAGCAGGTCGCACAAGGGGGTGCGGATCATCTACTGCTCCAGGGTCTTCTCGACGAGCTCGACGAACTCACCGACGGTCTTGGGGTTGGACTCGGGGTCGATCTCGATGCCGAACTCGTCCTCGCAGGCCATGACCGCCTCGACGGTGGCCAGGCTGTCGAGGCCGGCCTCCTCGAGGGTCATCTCGGGCGTGAACTCGACGTCCTCGAGACCGTCCTGCTCCTTGAGGACCTTGACGACGCGCTCGAACGTATCGGACATGACTTTCTCCTTCTGTTTGTCCCGTGCCGCCGGTCCTTGTCGCCGGCGGCGCTTTACAACCACATGATATATGCGTTCACGCGGGGGATATGCCCGCGGTTGCGCCGAATGAGGCCATCACCGCACGTTGCACACCGTGCGGGCGCGGGGATGGGGCGTGCTACGCCGGGTTGCCCCAGCGCAGCAGCATCGTGCCGACGACCAGCCCCGCCCCGAAGCCCGAGCAGCACACCAGCTCGCCGTCCTTGAGCTTGCCGGCGCGGTTGAGGCGGTCGAGGGTGAGCGGGATGCAGGCGCTGCTCACGTTGCCGGTGTTCTCGATGGTGTAGGCCACCTTGGCGGTGTCGATGCCGAGCCGCTCGACGGCGGCGTCGAGGATGCGCCGGTTGGCCTGGTGGAACACGAAGTGGTCGATCTGGTCGAGGCCGATGCCGGTCTTCTCGCACATCTCGGCCACGTCGGAGCAGATGCTCGTCACGGCGAACTTGAACACCTCGCGGCCGCGCATCTTGAGGCCGTGCTCCTCGGGGGCCTCCGACGGCCCGAAGGGGCTGTTGCCGTGCATGTTGGGGATGTAGAGCGCCTCGCGGCACCCCTTGGTGGTGAGCTTGGTGTACAGGGGGGAGTCTCCCTGTACACCAAGCACCGCCGCGGCCGCCCCGTCGCCGAACAGCACGCAGGTGGCGCGGTCGGTCCAGTCGACCACGCGGCTCATCTTCTCCGCCGACACGACGAGCACGCGCTGGGTGCGCCCGCGGGTGAAGAAGCCGTCGACCACGTCGAGCGCGTAGATGAAGCCGGCGCAGGCGGCGCCGATGTCGAACGACGGGCAGGTCGCGCCGAGGGTCTCCTGCACGGAGCACGCCATGGCGGGGGTCAGGTCATCGCCCGAGACCGTGGTGCAGACGATGAGGTCGAGCTCGGCGGGGTCGACCGCCGCGTCGTCGAGCGCCCGGCGCGCCGCCTGGACCGCGAGGTCGAGCAGCGTCTCGTCGGAGCAGACGGGGCGCGTCTTGATGCCGGTGCGGGTGGAGATCCACTCGTCGTCGGTGTCGAGGAACTGCGACAGGTCGTCGTTGGTCACGACGCGCTTCGGCAGCGCGCTGCCGGTTCCCATCACGTGGAATGACATGGGTCAGACCTCCTGCTCGATATGTTGTGCGGCGCCCGCGCTGCTGGCCTGCGCGGCGCCGTCGCCTTGCGGTGCGGCCGAGGCGCCGGTCGCGGGCGCATCCCCGCGCCGCGCCGCCTCGACGAAGAACGCCTTGATCTTACGTATACCCCGCGTCAGGGCCTCGCGCTCCCCGTCGGTCAGGCCGCTTGCGACCGCCTGGGCCATGCGCTGGTGGAACATCGCGTGCAGACGATACGCCTTTTCGCCCGTGCGCGTGAGGCTTACGTCGACCGAGCGCAGATCGCTCCGGTTGCGCTGCTTTTTGAGGAACCCCTTCGCCACGAGCCGGTTGACGGCCGCGGTCGCCGTCGGCACGCGCACGTCGAGCGCGTCGGCGATCTGGGTGATGGTCAGGCCGCCCGCCTGCCCGGGGCAGCGCCGCCCGATGGCCTCGATGAGGTGGGCCTCGTTGATGCTGAGGTCGAAGCCGGCCTGGTTCTGGAGGGCAATCTCTTCGTAGCGCTCGATGGAGCGGAACGTCGTGACGAGCAGGTCGTTCATCTCCTCGATGAACGCCTCGTCGACCTCTTTGACGGCGGTGTGCGCCATCGGTTCGCTCCTTTGCCGGCACGTGCGGGCTGCCGCCCGTCCTCTTGCGCTGCTGCCCGTTCTCTTGCGGGACAACTGTATACCCAAATAGTTAGCATGTCTAAATAACCAGCCGTTGAAGATGCTCCGTCAACGAAAGTTTCACCTGGGGGGCGGGGTGGGACGGAAAGGATGGGGGACAAATGGAGTCTCAGCTGCATGTTGGCGGAGCTCGGCCTGTAGCTCGCACGTCTTGCAGCGCTCGCGTGACAGATAACGCGGTGTTAGCCTACCTTTTTCGGCGCTGTGTACGATTGCTCCGCTCGCTGCCGGCCCAATACGGTTTGCGTTTGACGCCGATTTCCTCCCGATGAGGTTGCCCGGCCGTTCCTGAAAGACATAATGCCAGGTTGTGCCCACCCCGTCTCCGGCGATGAGTCGCGGTACCGCTTTATCAATATGACAAAGTCGTACACAACGAGGAAAAAGGTATGGACTGATGCCGTTTTGTGGCACTCGATCCCCGGCCGAGCCATGCAGCATGCCATCGCGCTAGAATTTTTGCGGCCAACGATTCCCGACTCCGATGGGAGGCTGCCATGGGCGGCACCGATTCTCAGACCGCTTGCCACTCCGACGTCGTCGAGCGCTTTTTGCGCTACGTGCGCACCGACTCGCAGGGCGACCCCAAGAACGCCGATCAGGTCCCCTCGACACAATGCCAGTTCAACATGACCGAGCTGCTCGCCGCCGAGCTGCGTGAGCTGGGTGCCGAGGACGTCGAGACGACCGAGCATGCCTACGTGACGGCCCACATCCCCGCGTCGCCGGGGGCCGAGCACCTGCCGACGCTCGCGCTCAACGCGCACATCGACGCCGAGTCGAGCGTGCCGGGCAACGGCGTGGAGCCGCAGATCGTCGACTACCAAGGCGGCAAGCTCGTCATGGGCGTGGTCGACGGCAAGGAGGTCTTCACCGACCCCTCCGTCAACCCCGAACTGAACGACATGGTGGGCCGCCAGATTATCTGCACCGACGGCCGTACCCTGCTCGCCGCCGACGACAAGGCCGGCATCGCCGAGATCATGGCACTCGTAGCCCGCATCCAGGCCGACCCGTCCATCCCGCATCCGCGCCTCGCCATCTCGTTCGTGCCCGACGAGGAGCTCGGCCACGGCGCCAAGCTGCTCGATCTCGAGAAGTACGGTGCGGCCTTCGGCTACACGCTCGACGGCGGCCCGATCGGCGTCATGAACTACGAGTGCTTCAACGCTGCCGAGGCCGACGTGCACTTCGCGGGCTTCTCGGTGCACCCCGGCACTTCGAAGAACCGCATGGTCAACGCCATCGACATCGCCTGCCAGTTCAACGGTCTCATGCCCGCCGCCGCCAAGCCCCAGTACACCGACGGTTACGAGGGCTTCATCATGCTGCACAACCTCGCGGGCAACCCCGAGTCTGCCGACGCGGTCTACATCGTCCGCGATCACGACCGCGCCAAGTTCGAGGAGAAGAAGCAGGTCGTGCGCGAGGCAGCGGCCTACATCAACCGCCTTTACGGCCGCGAGGTTGCCACGGTGTGCATCGAGGACACCTACCGCAACATGGCCGAGGTCGTGACGCAGCACGCGCACCTCATCGACAACGCTCGCAAGGCATACGCCGCCCACGGTTACACCATGTGGACCGAGCCGATGCGCGGCGGCACCGACGGCGCCCAGCTGTGCTTCCGCGGGCTGCCGTGCGCCAACATCTCGGCCGGCTACCACAATGCCCACGGCGTGAAGGAGTTCATCGGCGTCTACGAGCTCGAGGACATGGTCGACGTGCTCCAGACGCTCGTGGGGCTCTACGCGGTCGAGCAGGGATAGGCGGCGAGGGCCGCGGGCGGGCGCCGGTTCCCGCCCGCAGCTTGGCGCGCCCGCGGCCTGGTGCTCGCTGCCAGAGCCGGCATTGTGGCCATTTGGGCGGCGAGTGCGTGTTTTCAAAAAAGTGTTGGTCAAAGAGCCAGCGAGTGCGTGCTGTTTGAGGCGACATGCGACCGCCCTCCCCAGACCCTTTTCGTAAAGTGCCTGGTAGGAGGCTTGCTATCTGGCGAGGCACATGCCTTGTGATGCTCCTTGGGCCTTCGGGCGCATGCACTCGTTGGCAAAATGACCAGCACTTTCCCCAGAGCACGCACTCGGCGTCTGTTTGACCACTCCTGCGATCCCGCCTCCTGTCTCCGCCACCCAAATCACGCACTCGAGCCGAAAACGGCCGTCGGGACGGCCGCCAACATGTCCTTTTGCCGACGGCTGCATTGTAATCGGCGCCGTGGGGCACCATAATGGGCACGAAACATGTTCGAAACAATCACTGCCGCATCGGGCGGCGGGTTTTCATCTAAGGAGCGTGTTCGAGCAATGGCGCAGGATCTCAACGAGTTCGCCGTCGACCAGCCCCGACCTACCGACCAGTCCCGACCCGCCGGCGTCCAGGCCGCCAACGACCAGCAGGCAGCCGCCCCCAAAACGACCCGCACCGAGGCGGACTCCATCGGCACGATGGAGGTGCCTATCGACGCGTACTACGGCGTGCAGTCGCTGCGCGCCCGCCACAACTTCCCGATCACCGGGCAGGGCATGCACCGCGTCTTCATCAAGAACCTCGCACTCGTGAAGAAGGCGGCGGCCATCACCAACCGCGCCGCCGGCACGCTCGAGCCCGAGAAGGCAGCCGCAATCGTCGCGGCCTGCGAGGAGGTCATGGCCGGGGGCCTGGCAGACGCGTTCATCGTCGACGCCATCCAGGGCGGTGCCGGCACGAGCGCCAACATGAACATGAACGAGGTGCTCGCCAACCGTGCCGGCGAGCTGCTGGGCGACGCCCTGGGCAGCTACACCAAGGTGCACCCCAACGACCACGTGAACATGTCGCAGTCCACCAACGACGTCATCCCCACCGCCGGCAAGCTCACGGTGCTCGACCTGCTTGACACGCTGCTCGTGCGCCTGGCCAACCTGCGCGCTGCGCTCGACGAGAAGTCCGTCGAGTTCGACGATGTCCTCAAGATGGGCCGCACCCAGCTCGAGGACGCGGTGCCCATGCGCCTGGGGCAGACGTTCCACGGCTATTCGTCGATGGTGGCGCGCTGCGAGGCGCGCATCACCACGGTCAAGAGCGAGATGTGCGTGGTGAACCTCGGCGGCACCGCCATCGGTTCGGCCATCAACGTGTCGCCCTACTATCTGCGCAACATCGTGCCGAACCTCGTGGCGCTCTCGGGTTATCCGCTCCACCAGGCGGCCGACCTGTTCGACGCCACCGAGAACCTCGACGCGTTCGCCGCGGTGTCGGGCGCCGTCAAGTCGTGCGCGACGAGCATCTCCAAGATGTGCAACGACCTGCGCCTGCTGTCGAGCGGCCCGCGCACCGGCTTCGGCGAGATCAACCTGCCCGCCATGCAGAACGGCTCCTCGATCATGCCCGGCAAGGTGAACCCGGTCATCCCCGAGGTCGTGAACCAGGCGGCCTTCCTCGTCATGGGCAACGACGTCACGGTCACCATGGCGGTCGAGGCGGGCCAGATGGAGCTCAACGCCTTTGAGCCGGTCATCTTCCGCGCGCTGTTCGAGGAGATCGACGTGCTGCGCAACTCCATCGACACGCTCACGGTGAACTGCATCAAGGGCATCACCGCCAACCGCGAGCGCTGCCGTGAGCTCATGGAGATGAGCGTGGGCGTGGCCACGGCGCTGTGTCCCTACATCGGCTACACCAAGGCGGCGGCCATCGCCAAGGAGGCCCTGCGCACCCATCGCAGCGTGCGCGACCTCGTGCTCGAGCAGGGCCTGCTCGACGAGAAGACGCTCGACGAGGTCGAGGACCCCTATTCGATGACCGAGCCGGCCGCCCAGCAGGAGGGGTAGGCGGCGCGGGCGTCGGGCCACACGTGGGGTCCCAAGGGGAGAAACAGCGACGGCGCCCCGACTTGCCAAATCGGCAGGTTGGGGCGCCGCCTGTGTGTGGGAGGCACTGCGGATCGACCGCAACTAGTGCGGCTAACTATCTGCGGCTACCGTTCCAAGTCGGATTCGTCAACGCGGCCTTCGATAGGGGCGGCAGGTTCCGTTGCGGGCGATTCTGTCATCTCGGAATTGTTCGCAAGTCGATACACGCGCCAGCGCGAGCCGCCCGATACGACAAGTGTCCCGTCCTGGACGAGCTGGCGCAGATAGACGCTTGTCCGCGAAGGGCTGAGTCCAACCTGCCCTGCAATCTCTGCTCTTCCCATCGGAGATGCGGACGCAATGAGACAGTCGATGATGGAAGCCTTTGCCGTCGCCGATTTTGCATAGCCTCGCGTCTCGTTTTCGCGTCTCGTTTTCGCGTATTGCTGCGGGGTCGGGTAAAGCGTTGGAATTGGTTGACGCCTCCGGCCCAGCAGCAACATATTCGACCTGCGACCCGGGGCGGTGGAACACGACGGTGGTCTCGTCGTTGTATTGGCGATACTCCACCTTCACGCCGGCGGCATCGCACGCCTCTTTGATGCGTCGCACGCCGCTGCCGAACGCCTCGATGTACCCGCCTCGGAATAGGGCTTGGGCGAGATTAGGGTTGCGGCTGCCGGAAGCCTTTTGGTTGCCGTCCAGATAATCCTCGGGCGTCGTTCCCGCCGGGAACAGCCCGGGGTTCATGATTTCGACCAACCTCGGGCGGACGGCTATCTACCTGCCTCCATCGCGAGGACCACGCTGAGCACGCTGCCCTCCAGCTCGGCGCCGATCTCCATGCCCATGGCGTGCGCGAGGTTCGCCGCCACCGCGAGGCCCAGGCCGCTGCCGGCGCGCCCGCGGGACGCGTCGGCCTGGTAGAACCGCTCGAACAGGCGGTCCACGTCGATTGCCGCGGGGTTGGCCACCTCGTTGGACACGCGCAGGACGATGCGCTCGCCCACCCGCCGCGCGTCGACCGCCGGAGCCGCCGCGCCGTGGCGCAGCGCGTTGACCACGAGGTTGTCCAGAATCCGCGCGAGGGCCTCGCGGTCGGCCATGGCCGTCGCCGCGTCGTCTTCGAACGCGGCGGAGGGCTCCCATCCGCGCTCCTCGAAGGCGGGGTAGTGGCCGAGCAGCGCCTCCTCCACGATCGGCTTGAGCGCGAGCGGCTCGATGTCGAGCGCCAGGTCGGGGTCGGCTGACTTGGTGTAGGCGAACAGCTGGTCGAGGAGCTCGCAGGTGGCGTCGATGCGCCGGGCGGCCGCCTCGAGGTGCCGCGTGCGGGCGAGGGGGTCGTCCTCGCCGACGGCGAGCTGCAGGTACCCCTTTGCGCCCGTGAGCGGGGTGCGGATGTCGTGGGAGAGGGCCGCCAGGTCGCGCTGGAACTCCCGCCGGTGGCGCAACGCCTCGATATGGGCCTGCGCGCTGCGGTCGAGCTCGCCGTTTATCGCCTCGGCGAGCGCGGTCACGCCGGGCGCGGTGCCCGCCGAGGCGCGGGCGTTGCCTTGCGGGTTGCGGTTGCGCAAAAACGCCGTGAGGCGGCGCAGGTCTCCGGCATAGCACGCGGCAACCAGCAGGGCGCCCATGCCGAGGCCGATCGCGAGCAGGGCGAGGGGTACGAGGCTTGAATCCATGGGACACCTCCTGGTAGTTGCCGCCGTGCGGGTTGTTTGCGGGTGCGCTTGCAGGCGTGCCGGCGCGGCGGTCGCTGCGATGCGGACCGCCGCGCCGTTCGTGCCGGTTTTCGCCTTGCTAGACGTCGCGCTTGCGGGCGATGGCGAGCACGAGCGCGCCGGCCGCCGCAATCCAGATGATACCCGTCAGGACGGCCTGCGGCGCGGGGTCGATGGTGAGCGCGCGCGACGACGCGCTCCAGATGTCGATCGAGGTGCCGAAGACAATCTGCCCGCCCGCCCCGAGGTTCGAGAGCGCGGAGGAGGGCATCCAGGCGGCGAGCGTCTCGAGCGCCGGCGCGATGGGCTCGAGGAAGCTCAGGATGCCGCCGCTCGAGTGGGCGAGCCCCAAGAGGAGCTGCGGGAACGTGGAGAAGCACAGGCAGAACGCCACGATGTAGCAGACCGGGCTGATACGTGTTGCATACACCATGATGAGCGACAGCACGCAGAGCGCCCAGGTGTTGAGCCAGAACCCCGCGAGCCATGCCAGCGTGCCTGCGAGTGTGTCCGTCCCGGTGAACGTGGCGCCCACGGCGATGCAGCAGAGCCCGACGAGCGCGCTGGCCAGGGCGATGACGATCGCGGAGACCACACCGGCAAAGGCGATTTTGCCGGCGACGTAGGAGAGCCTGCCCGTGCGCGCCGAGAGCACCGACTTGGCAAAGCCGCTCTTGAGGTCGGCCAAGGCGAGCTCGACCGTCATGAACGTCGCGCACAGCGCCGTGAGGTTGCCCGTCATGCTCGCGATGCACTGCGTGGGCGTGGCGAACTCCGTCATGGTGGTAAACGAGATACCCGCCGATACGAGGTTTGCGCTGACCTGCGGTATCTTGAGGACGAGGAAGAACGTCGCGTATGCCAGGTAGATGAGGGCGAGGACGAGGCCGTACTGCCACAGCGACCCGCGCAGGCCGTGGGGGCGCGTGACGCGGTAGAGGTCGGACTTGATGAGGTTCAGCATGGGGCACCTGCCTTAATCCATGAGCTCTACGAAGTAGCTCTCGATGTCGCGTTCCAAAACGGTGAGCTCGAGCACCACCTGGTCGGCGTCGTGGAGGATGCGGGACACCTCCTGCGCGGCGGCCGCGCTGTCGGCGGGCTTGCCGTTGGCGCCTGCCGGCGGGCCGACGACGATCGCCTGGTCGGGGTCGACGCGCAGGCCCGCGCCCGGCATCCGCTCCTCCAGGATCGCGAGCGTGCGCGCGGGGTCGGCGGTCTTCACGCGCACCGCGCTGACGCAGGCGGCGTGCAGCTCCTCGTCGGTGAACTCGCGCACCATGCGTCCGGAGGCGATCATGCCGAAGCGCGTGCACACGCGCATGAGCTGGTCGAGCACGTGGCTCGAGATCACGATGGTCATCGCCCGCTCCTGGTTCAGGCGCACGAGCGTCCGACGCAGGTCGCGCGTGGTCTGGGGGTCGATGCCGTTGAAGGGCTCGTCGAGCAGGAGCAGCTCGGGGGATCCGACGAGGGCGAGCGCCAAGCCCAACCGCTGCTTCATGCCTTGCGAGAAGTGCTTGACTTTGCGCGTGCCGACCTCTTCGAGCCCCACGAGCGCGAGGAGCTCCGCCACCTGCTCGCGCGGGTGGATCACGCCCAGCGCGAGCGCCTTCTGCATGAGGTTCTCGGTCGCGGAGAAGTTGGGCAGCGTGCCGGGCTCCTCGATGAGGGCCCCGATGTGCGAGGGTGTGCCCGAGAAGCTGCGGGGCCGACGTGCGGCGTTTTCTCCCAGCACGCTCAGGCTGCCCGAGCTCGGCGCCACCAGCCCGGCGGCCATCTTCATGGTGGTCGACTTGCCGGCTCCGTTCTTGCCCACAAAGCCGTAGATGTCGCCCGCCGCGACGTGCATGTCGAGCGCGTCGACGACCGCGCGCTTCCCGTAGCGCTTGGTGAGGGCGTGCGCCTCAATCGCGTTCATGGTGCCTCCGATCCGTACGTGGTTCCCGCTTGCTGTCCCCAGTATGGGAGGCAACCCTTGAGAAACGCTTTTCCGGCGCTTAAGAAAGTCTAAAGGACGGGAAAGCCTAAAGGACGGCGGCGGGGCGGACGATGGGGCGGCGGGGCAGGCGAACGGGAAGCGGGGCGGCCCGGTGTCGGCTTCACGCCCTCTCGAGCTTGAACCCCATGCCCCACACCGTCTTGATGTAGCTGTCGGTACCCGATGGCTTGAGCTTGGTCCGGATGTTGGAGACGTGCACGTTCACCGTGTTGTCGTCGACCGTATACGGCTCGCCCCACGCGCGCTCGAAGAGCTCCGCTTTGGAGAACACGCGTCGGGGATGCTCGACGAGCACCTCGACGATGTTGAACTCGATGCGGGTGAGCTCGATGGGGGTGCCGTCCACGGTGAAGGTGCGTGCCGCGGGGTCGAGCTCCCATGCGCCGAAGTGCAGGAGGGAGGGGTTTTCGCCGGCGGCCGCGCCCAGGTTTGCCACGCCGTCCTTCGCTGCGTTGCCGGTTGCGCCCGGGTTCGTCATGACGCCCACAGACACCCCGCACCCGCTTGCCGCACCGCAATCGGTGGCACGCGTGCCTTGCGCGGAAAGCCCGCGATGGCGCAGCTGGACCCGGATGCGTGCCACGAGCTCGTCGAGGTCGAACGGCTTGGTGAGGTAGTCGTCGGCCCCGAGGCCCAAAAGGCTGACGCGGTCGGAGGCCGCCGTGCGCGCCGAGATCACGATGATCGGCACGCGTGCGTCGCGCGCCCGGACGAGGGAGACGAGCTCCTCGCCGGACAGCCCCGGCAGCATGAGGTCGGAGAGCACCACGTCGAAGGCGTTCGCGGCATCCGCGAGGAGCAGCTTCGCCTCGCTGCCCGAAAACGCCTGCGTGCACGCGAAGCCGCAGCGCGCAAGGTGCGTGGCGACGATCTGGTTGATGTCGGCGTCGTCCTCGACGATAAGAACGCGCGTGGGCATGGGGCCTGCCTTTCACCGTGGATACGGCGCACATTATAGAGCAGGTGAGGATGGGCTGGTCGGCATTCGGCTGCGGCGCGCATTGGCACGGATTGCCCAAAGCGCCGGATGCGGCGCGCGAGGTGTTCAGTTTGGGCACAAGGCGATATCATTGCCATCATGCGAGAGGGCACGGAAACGGAAGGGTGCTCGATATGAAGGCCTATGGCGAGAAGGGCTCGGTGTTTGGCCTGATATGGGGCCTGCTGTGGTTGCTGCTCGGCTTGGTCGGAATCGTTTTTGCTATCGTCAAGGTCGGCATCGCCGGTTTGTTCGATGCCAGGGAGTTCCTTGGCGTCTGCATTTTCGCGATTCTCTATGGGGCCCTCAAGGTAAGCCTTCAGATGCCGATCCAGGTTGATTTCCCACGAAGGAGGAGCGCCTCGGCTGCGAAGAACGCCGCTGCCGTGAAGATCGACGAGCCCATGTGCATCGGGTGCGGCCTGTGCGTGGACGAATGCCGGGAAGGAGTCTTGGCGATGTCCGATGGCATGCATGCCGCGGTCGTCGACCCCGCCGCCTGCGACTGCTGCGGTGCATGCATGCAATGTTGCCCCGCGGACGCCATCATCATGCCGAAAGCCGTGACGCCGGGCAGCGCCGGATAGGGATTGGTCGTAGGGCTGTGCCCGCGTGGTGCGGGAAGCCAGCGTAGCGCACGCATAACGTCGAGATATGATAAACTATGTATATCTTGTTACGCGATTTCGCTTGCGAACGGAGGCCTCATGACAACGGCGACGCTGGGAAGATGGGGAAACGCCAACGCGCTGCGCATCCCGCTGCCGTTTTGCCGACAGTTGGGGATCGATGCCGGCAGCGTGGTGTCGATCGCTTTGGAGGGCGACCGGATGATTGTGCGCAAGGCAGAAGAGGGCCTGTCACTTTCCGCTCGCATGGCCGAGGGCTGGGATGGCGTGCGCTACCAGTCCGACGAGCTGGATTGGGGCGAACCGGCCGGGAGCGAGGTCTGGTGATGATCTACAGCCAAGGGGACATCGTTGAGGTCGATTTCGACCCGACGAAGGGGCATGAGCCGCAAAAACGGCGCCCTGCCGTGGTGGTGAGCAGCTACGACTTCAATCGCAGCAACAGCATGACCATCGTCTGCCCCATCACGAGCAACATGAGGCCGTTCTTCCTGCACGAGGAATTGCCGCCAGAGTCATGCGTCGAGGGCACGGTCGTGATGGAGCAGGTCAGAGCGATTGATCTCGATGCGCGGCCAACCAGACTGCTGGGTCGTCTCGACCGCAAGACGCTTCGACGGATTCTGGTTTGCGTGCAGTCGTTCTTCGACGAGGACGAAGCCGACGAGTAAGTTCCATCAAAGGCCTCTTTGCGGAGGTTTTCTTTGTGAGTGCCGTTGCGGGATGGATGGGCGGGCGGTGGATGGCGGCGCCGGGCAGCGCCGGATCGGGATTGCCTGCGGGGCCGCTCGCCGGGTGGCGCGGGCGCCGGCCGATGGTATACCATGGGCGCATGCGCG
>DBEYOB010000137.1:0-2559 GCA_048173955.1 Coriobacteriales bacterium | reverse complement strand
GGTCCACACGAACCTGGGGCGCGCGCCGCTGTCCGAGCGCGTTGCCGACCACGTCGCGGACGTCGCGCGCCACTACTCTAACCTCGAGTTCGACGTCGAGACCGGCGCGCGCGGCTCGCGCCACGACCATGTGGCCGACCTCGTGTGCCGGCTCACCGGCGCGGAGGACGCCGCCGTGG
This sequence comes from Coriobacteriales bacterium, assembly GCA_048173955.1. GTDB lineage: Bacteria > Actinomycetota > Coriobacteriia > Coriobacteriales > UMGS124 > CAZUFB01. The sequence continues at coordinate 2,380 of DBEYOB010000137.1, read as the reverse complement.
TGAACAACAACGCCGCGGCGGTGATGATCGTCCTCTCCGAGTTCGCGCGGGGGCGCGAGGCGGTGGTGAGCCGCGGGGAGCTGATCGAGATCGGCGGGTCGTTCCGCATCCCCGACATCATGGAGATGTCGGGCGCGCGCATGGTCGAGGTCGGCACGACCAACAAGACGCACCTTTCCGACTTCGAACGCGCGCTCACGCCCGAGACGGCCCTCGTGCTCAAGGTCCACCCCTCGAACTACCGGGTCGTCGGCTTCCACGAGGAGGCCGACGTGGCCGAGCTGGCCGAGCTCGCGCACGCCAACGGCGCGCTCGTCTACGAGGACCAGGGGTCGGGCACGCTCGTCGACCTGGCCGCGGCGGGCATCGGGTCGGGGGAGCACACCCCCGGCTGGTCGCTGGCCCAGGGCGTCGACCTCGTGAGCTTCTCGGGCGACAAGCTGCTGGGCGCCGGGCAGGCGGGCATCATCGTGGGCTCGCGCGCCCTGGTCGCCCGGGTCAAGAAGAACCCCCTCATGCGCGCGATGCGCCCCGACAAGATGACGCTCGCCGCGCTCGAGGGGACCCTGCGCGCCTACCTCGACGGCGAGGCCGCGTGGGACGAGGTCCCCGTGCTGCGGATGCTGAAGGCGCCCGCCGACGAGCTGCGCCGCCGCTCCTGCGCGCTGCTGGAGCGCGTGGACGCGTCCCTGCGCGGGCGGGGGATCGTCGTCGAGGAGCTGGCGGACGGGGCCCCGCGCGCGGCGGCGCGGGGGGAGGACGACCCCTACCGTCTCGGGGGAGCCTGGGCCGCGGGGGAGGATGCGCCGCTTCCCGGCATCGCGGCCGGGGGCGCGCGCCTGACGGTCTCCTGGACGCTGTCGTGCGTCGGCGGCGGGGCGCTGCCCACGGTCGAGGTGCCGAGCTATGCGCTGTGCCTGGCCGTCGAGGGGACGTCGCCCAACGCGCTGCGCGAGCGCCTCGTGGCGCGCCGCCCCAGGCCCGTGGTGGCGCGGGTTTCCGACGGCGCCCTGGTGTGCGACGTGCGCACGCTGGTCGACGCCCGCGACGAGGACGACGTGGTCGCGGCCCTGGCAGACCTTGTCGCCGGCGCGGCGGCGGGCGGAAACGGTGAGGAGGCGCGCGGTGGAAGGTAGGGCTGCGGACGCGCAGGGGGGCGCGGCGGTCGAGACCCCGGTCGTCGTGGGCACGGCGGGCCACGTGGACCACGGCAAGAGCTCGCTGGTGCTGGCGCTGACGGGCACCGACCCGGACCGCCTGCCCCAGGAGAAGGCGCGCGGCATCACCATCGATCTCGGCTTCGCCGAGCTCGGGCTGCCGAGCGGCCGGTCGGTCGGCGTGGTCGACGTGCCGGGGCACGAGCACTACGTGCGCGCGATGGCGGCCGGCGCCGCGGGCGTCGACGTGGCCCTGCTCGTGGTGGCGGCCGACGACGGCGTGATGCCGCAGACCCGCGAGCACCTGCGCATCCTCGAGGCGATGGGGGCGCGCTTCATGGTGGTCGCGCTCACCAAGAGCGACCTGGTGGAACCCGACTGGCTCGAGCTCGTGCAGCTCGACGTCGAGGAGTACCTCGCGTCGACCCCGTTCGCCGGCGCGTGCGTGGTGCCGGTCTCGAGCCGCACGAGGGAGGGCCTGCCCGAGCTGCTCGCCCGCCTCGACGAGGCGGTCGACGCGTTTCTGGCGACCGACGCCGCGCGCCTGCGGACCGAGCGGCCGGCGCGCCTGGCGGTCGACCGCGCGTTCAACGTGGCGGGCGTCGGGGCCGTTGTCACGGGCACGCTGCGCTCGGGGGAGGTCCGCCCCGGCGACGCGGTGGAGGTCCTGCCGGCCGGGGCGCGTGCGCGCGTGCGCAGCGTGCAGACCCACGGCCGCGACGTACCCCGCGCACGGGCGGGGCAGCGCACGGCCCTGAACCTCGTGGGGGTCGAGCTCGCCCAGGTGCCGCGCGGCTCGACGGTGTGCGTGCCCGGGGCGCTCCGCATGCGCGACCGCTTCGACGCCCGCCTGCGCTGGTATGGTCGCGACGGGTCGCCGGCGCCTCTGGTCTCGGGCGAGCGCGTGCACATCTGCGCGGGAACCTCCCAGGCCCTCGGGCGCATCCTGCTGTTCGACGGGTTGCAGGAGCTGGCGTGCGACGGGGAGGCCTGGGTGCAGGTCCGCCTCGAGGAGCCGCTCGCCCTCGCCGCGCACGACCGCTTCGTCGCGATGGCCTACTCGCCCGTCGAGCTGGTGGGCGGCGGCGAGGTGCTGTGGTGCGAGCCGCCGCGCCGCAGCGTCCTGGGGGAGGACGACCGCGCGCTGCTCTCCGCGCTCGATGCGGGGGACGACCGCGCGGCCGTGCGCGCCCTCGTGCGGCGCGAGCGCCTCGGCGTCGACG
>DBEYOB010000136.1:0-7443 GCA_048173955.1 Coriobacteriales bacterium | reverse complement strand
CCCCCAGACGGTTCCAGGTCGGCGCCGCCGGCTCGTTCACCCGCCCGAGCACGTGGGAACCCCGGTCTTCCGGACGTCCCCGGAGCATGTCGTTGGACCCCGTCATCCCTGCGCCCCTTCCATCTCGAGTTTGATCAGGTTGTTCATCTCGACGGCATATTCGAGCGGCAGCTCCTTGGAGACGGGGTTGGCGAACCCGTTCACCACCATCGTCCGCGCCTCGCCCTCGGTCATGCCGCGGGACATGAGATAGGTCACCGTGTCGTCCGAGATGCGGCCGATCGTCGCCTCGTGCCCGACGCTCGCCGTGGGGCAGCGCACGTCGATGGCCGGGACCGTGTCGCTGCGGCTGCGGTCGTCGAGCATGAGCGAGGCGCAGCGCACCGTCGCCTTCGCGCGCTCGGCCCGCGGGCCCACCACCACGGCGCTGCGGAACGTCGAGACGCCGCCGTCCTTGCTGAGCGACTTGGCCTCCACCGAGCAGCTCGTCTGCCTGCCCAGCATCACGACCTTGGTCCCGGTGTCGAGGTTCTGGCCCGCCCCGGCGAAGGTGATGCCGGTGTACTCGCACCGCGAGCGGTCCCCCGCCAGGACCGAGGTCGGGTAGAGGTAGCTCACATGGCTGCCGAACGAACCCGAGACCCACTCGACGACGCCGTCCTCCTCGACGCGCGCCCGTTTGGTGTTGAGGTTGTACATGTTCTTCGACCAGTTCTCGACCGTCGAGTAGCGCAGGCGGGCGCCTTTGCCCACATAGAGCTCGACGCAGCCGGCGTGCAGGTTGGCGACGTTGTGCTTGGGCGCCGAGCACCCCTCGACGAAGTGCAGGTCCGCCCCCTCCTCGAGCACGATGAGCGTGTGCTCGAACTGCCCCGCCCCGGCGGCGTTGAGGCGGAAGTAGCTCTGGAGCGGGAAGTCGACCTTGACGCCCGCCGGGACGTAGACGAACGACCCGCCGCTCCACACCGCCCCGTGCAGGGCGGCGAACTTGTGGTCGTCCGGCGGCACCAGCCGCATGAACCGCTCGCGGACCAGGTCGGCGTACGGACCGTGAAGGGCCTCCTCGATGCCCGAGTAGACCACGCCCTGCGCGGCGACCTCCTCCCGCATGTTGTGGTAGACGAGCTCGGAGTCGTACTGCGCGCCCACCCCGGCGAGGCTCGCGCGCTCCGCCTCGGGGATGCCGAGGCGCTCGAAGGTGTCCTTGATCTCCTCGGGGACGTCGTCCCAGCTCGCCGCCTGCCCGGCGTTGGGCGCCACATATGCCGAGATGCGGTCCATGTCGAGCCCGTCGATCGAGGGGCCCCAGTTGGCCGGCATCTCGAGGCGGCGGTACGTCTCGAGGCAGGACAGGCGCAGGTCGAGCATCCACGCCGGCTCGCCCTTCTTGGCGGAGATGGACCGCACGAGCCCCTCCGTCAGGCCGTCGTCGGCGCGCTCGTAGCCGACCTCGGGCTTGACGAAGTCGTAGAGGCCGCCGCTCATGCCGCGCCCCCTTCCCGCGCCGGGGCGCCGTCGGCCGCGCCGGCGGCGCGCTCGAAGGCGGAGAAGCCCTCCCGGTCGATGCGGCCCACCAGGTCGGCGCCGCCCGAGGCGACCAGGCGGCCGCGCACCATGACGTGCACCCGGTCGACGGGGAGGTGCGCCAGAAGGCGCACGTTGTGCGTGACGATGAGCAGCGACCCGTCGCCGCCCGCGCGGTAGGCCTCGATGCCCCGGGCGACGGTCGCGAGGGCGTCGACGTCGAGGCCCGAGTCGGTCTCGTCGAGGATGGCGAGCTTGGGCCTCAGCAGCAGGAGCTGCAGCATCTCGACCTTCTTGCGCTCCCCGCCCGAGAACCCGACGTTGAGGTCGCGCACCAGATACGCCTGGTCGAGGCCGAGGGCGTCGCACAGCGCGCCCACGTGCTCCCTGAACTGGGCGCCGCGCATCTTCAGCTCGGGGCGTTTGCGCGCCGCCGCCCGCAGAAACGAGTAGAGCGCGACGCCGGGAACCTCGACCGGCGCCTGGTACGAGAGGAACACGCCCGCCAGCGACCGCTTGTCCGCCGAGAGCGGCACAAGCTCCTCGCCGTCGAGCTCGATCGACCCCGCGGCGACCCGGTACGCCGGGTCTCCCATGAGCGCCCGGCCGAGCGTCGACTTTCCCGCTCCGTTGGGGCCCATCAGCACGTGGACCTCTCCCCGGCCGATCTCGAGGTCGACGCCGTGCAGAATTTCCGCGTCCCCGGCGCTCACGTCGAGGTCCCTGACCGAGAGCAGGGGGCGTTCCGCACCCGCACGCTCCCCCGCAGCCGCCGTGCCGCACATCTCCGATGCCATATGTCCTCCAAGCCCCGCACGTGCCGGATAGTCGAATAAACCGCGAAGGCGGCGTTGTTCGCGCCCTCGCGGCCCTGTGTACCCCCGGCGGCTTTCGACGTCAGGAGTCGAACGGGGGGCTTCAGATAATTCATACAAAGTTGCTAGGATTATGAAACCAGGCCGGCCCCTCCCGACGGGCGCGCCGTGCGTCGCCGGGCGCATCATGCGCCGGCGGACAGCGCTCGAACGCGATAAAAAAGGCCCGCCGGAACAACCGGCGGGCCCAGCGGAAAAACCAAGGTGCGTCCGCAAAGCCGCGCGATCCGCGCGGCGCGGCGACCCCGAGAGCGCTTAGCCGAAGATGAACATCACGAGGAACGCCAGCGCGGCGACCCACATGAGCGGCTTGACCTCGCGCACCCTGCCCGTGACGACCATGATCAGGCAGTAGGAGATGAACCCGAAGCCGATGCCGTTGGTGATGGAGTAGGTCATGGGGATGCCGACGATGGTGATGAACGCCGGGAAGGCGTACTCGACGCGCGACCAGTCGATCTCGGCGATGTCGCTCATCATGAGGTAGCCCACCACGACGAGGGCGCCGCACGTCGCCGCTCCCGACACCATGCCCACGATGGGGGCGAAGAACGCGCAGACGGCGAACAGGACGCCGATCACGATGTTCGAGAGGCCCGTGCGCGCGCCGGCCGCGGCGCCCGAGGTCGACTCGACGAAGCTCGTGATGGAGCTGCAGCCGAAGACGCCGCCCATCGCGGCCGCCGCGGAGTCGACCGCGAGGATGGGCTGGATGTCCTTGACGTTGCCGTCCTTGTCGGTGAAGTCGGCCTGGTTGCCGACGGCCACCACGGTGCCCATCGTGTCGAAGAAGTCGCTCATGAGCAGCGAGAACACCATGAGCAGCAGCGCAGGCTGGGCGAACACCTGGATGAAGGCCATCGTGCCGCTCGCCGGGTCGGTCTGGAACGGCGCGGCGAACGAGCTGAAGTCGAGCCCGAAGTTCCACTCGGTCGGCACGACGGTCACGCCGAGCGGGATGCCGACGACGGTGGCGACCACGATGGAGATGATCAGGCCGCCCTTGACCTTGAGCGCCTGGAGCACGACGGCGATGATGATGGACAGGATCGCCACGATGCACGTGCTGGACGAGAGGTCGCCCAGCGCGATGAGAGTCGACCCGTCGGCGGCGATGATGCCGCCGCCCTTGAGGCCGATGAAGGCGATGAACAGGCCGATGCCGATGCCGATTGCGCGGCGCAGGCTCACCGGGATGGCGTCCATGATGGCCTTGCGCAGCCCGCACAGGACCAGCACCAGGATGACGATGCCCTCGACCATGACGACGGCCATGGCGACGCGCCAGTCGACCGCACTCTCTCCTGCGCACAGCGTGTACGCGACGATCGCGTTGATGCCCATGCCCGACGCCAGTGCGATGGGGCGGTTGGCGATGAGGCCCATGGCGATGGTCATGATCGCGGCGCCGAAGCACGTCGCCGTGAGCGCCGCGTTGAACGGGATGCCCGCCACCTCCATCATGGACGGGTTGACGGCGATGATGTAGGCCATCGCCAGAAACGTGGTGAGGCCGCCGACGATCTCGTCGCCGACGGTGCTTCCGCGCTCCCTGATCTTGAAGAACTTCTCCACTTCTGCCGATCTCCTCCCCTGGTTTCGGGCCAGCGTCCCTGCGGGCGCCCTCGTCAGTGCACAGGATACGCATGTTGTGGACATTTTTTGTCGGAACCATGGGTGCTGTATGAAACGCATATAGTTCCGCGCAAACGCACCGGACCGCAAGAGAGCGAGGCGCCCATGCCCATCTGTGAAAGCCGCCCGAACGCGACGACGCCGTCGACCGGCGTGCCCTGCGCCCCCGCCGACGCGTTCGACCTCTTCGACCTCAGGGTGGAGGTCGTGCCCGGCGACCGGCCGTTCGTGTGCGGCCACCGCGTCGGCGACTACTTCCTGGTGGAGGGCGAGAACCTCGTCTTTCCCGAGAAGACGTCGTTCTCGATGTACGCGCTTGCGGCGCTGCTGCCCCTGCTGCCGGCAAAGCAGCGGCCGCTGCAGGAAAACGACTGGATGCTCTCGGACGCGCTCATCGCCTGCCCCGACCCCAACTGCGGGGCGCGGTTCAAGATCACCCGCACCGCCCGGCGGACGCTGAGCCACGCCGCCTGCACGGTGGTCCCGACGGCCGCCGGGGACCCTGCGGCCCCCTCCCCCGCCGACGCGGAGGGCGCCGCAGGCCTGCGCTGACCGCCACCACGCCGGCCGCTCGCCGACGCATCGCGCTCGTTGGCGGACATCTGGCAGGAGACCGTCCCGCGGCGGAACCCCTCTCCCTAATCTCTCCACAAGCCACAAGCGCGGCGGCAAAGGGCCGCGGCAGCGCGATGGACAAAGGAGCATAGCCATGGTCGAGCGTTTCGAACTGGCACCGGGTTACTCTATCTGCCGCGTCCTGAACGGGTGCTGGCAGCTCTCAAACGGCCACACCCTCAAAGGCAGCCTCGACCTCGACGACGTGATGCGCGCATTCCGCGACCTCGTCGACCGCGGCTTCACCACGTTCGACTGCGCCGACATCTACGGGCGCTCGGAAGAGTTCATCGGCACGCTCGTGCAGGGGCTCAAGGACGCCGAAGGCCCCTCTGCGGCCGACAAGATCCAGGTACACACCAAATTCGTGCCCGACATCGACGATCTGCGCACCGTCGATGCCGCCTACGTCGAGGCGGCCGTCGACCGCAGCCTGGCGCGCCTCCACAAGGACGCACTCGACCTCGTGCAGTTCCACTGGTGGGACTACGACGTCCCCGGCTGCGTCGAGACCGCCCTGCACCTCGTCGACCTGCAGAAAAAGGGCAAGATCCGCCACATCGGCGTCACGAACTTCGACACCGACCACCTCGCCGAGCTCGTCGACGCCGGCGTCCCGGTGGTCTCGATGCAGGCGCAGTACTCCGTCTTCGACCGCCGCGTCGAGCGCAGGATGCAGGCCTACTGCGTCGAGCACGGCATCTCGCTCATCTGCTACGGCACGCTCGCCGGCGGCTTCCTCGCCGACGCCTGGCGCAGCATCCCCGAGCCCCCGGCCGAGCCCGAGACCCGCTCGCAGGTCAAGTACCTGCAGGTCATCGGCGACTCGCTGGGATGGGAGGGCTACCAGGGCCTGCTCGATGTGCTCGCTCCCATCGCCGAGGCGCACGGCGTCGGCGTCGCCAACGTGGCGACCCGCTACGTGCTCGCCCAGCGCGGCGTCGCCGCCGCCATCGTGGGGGTCCGCAACAGCCGCCACGTCGCCCAGAACGAGCGGATCTTCTCGTTCGAGCTCGCAGAGGACGAGGTCGCCCGGATCCGCGCCTATATCGGCCGCTTCCCCACCGTCGACGGCGAGCCCTTCGAGCAGGAGCGCACGCCCGGCTCGAAGTACCGCGCCATCATGCGCATGAACGAGAACACCGCCGACGCCGCGCTCGCCCCGCACGGCGCCTAGCGCGACCGAGACCCTCCCGCGGGAGCTGCCCGCAGGGCGACGAAAGGGAGGCCATCGGCCGAACCCGCAGGCTGCCCACCTGGCGACCACGGTCGGGATGATCCGCAGGAACGAACCTCGACGGACGCCCGGCATGTCTCTAAGGAAGAGGTACGCACCATGGCACAGCACGCAAGCGAGGCATCTGCCAGCCGACCGGGCGGCGCCCGGTCCGAAACCCCCGACCGGCTCGAGTTCCGCGGAGGATGGGGGACGGCGTTCATTCCCGTCGGCATCTTCCTGTTCTTCTGCATCCTCTACTTCATCGTGTTCCAGGCCTTCGAGATGTACGCCCTCGCAATGGGCGCGCTCGTCGCGCTGCTCGTGGGCGCGCTGTTCGTGAAGAAGGGCCAATACGAGCGCTTCTGGGAGGCCGCCTACGCGGGCGCCAAGGAGTCGATCCAGATCCTCCTGCTCCTGCTCATCATCGGCATGTTCTCGGCGCTCGTGAAGGAGGCCAACATCTCGGCCGGCTTCGTGTGGCTCGCCGACATCATCGGCGTGGGCGGCGGCTTCTTCTGCGCGTTCACCTTCTTCGCGGTGTGCGTCATCGCCATGGCGACGGGGTCGTCGCTCGGCACGATGTTCATCTGCTTCCCCATCTTTTACCCCGCCGGCGTCCTGCTCGGCTGCGAACCGGCCGCCCTGGCGGGGGCCATCGTGAGCGGCGGCATCTTCGGCGACAACGTGGCGCCCATCTCGGACACCACCATCATCTCGGCGAGCACCCAGCGCTACACGCGCCGTCCCGACACAGCCGACATCGGCGGCTGCGTGGCGAGCCGCATGCCGTTCGCGCTCGCGGCCGCCGCCGTGGCGTGCGTGCTGTTCTGGCTGCTCGGAGGCGGCGGCGCGGTCGGCGAGGGCGCACAGCAGATCCTCGTCGACAGCATGGACCCCAAGCCGCTCGTCATGCTCGTGCCCGTCGCGGTGATGCTCGCCGTCGCCGTCAAAACCCGCAGCATCTACAAGGCCATCACCGTGGGCCTGCTGCTCGGAACCGCCGTGGGCCTCGCGACCGGCCTGGTCGCGCCCGGCCGCATCATATCGGTCGCCGACGGCGTGCCCGCCGGGTTCCTCACCGAGGGCGTGAGCTCCATGATGGCGACCGTGGTGCTCGTGATGTCGGTCTACAGCATCATGGGCGTGCTCGCCGCGGCGGGCGTGCTCGGCCGCATCTCGGACGGCATCCTGAGCAGCAGGCTCGGCACGACGGCGCGCGGCGCCGAGATCGCCATGATGCTCGGCATCACCGCGACCACGCTCATCTTCGGCGGCGTGACGAGCGCCTCGATGGCGACGTTCGGCAAGATCCAGGACGAGATCGGCCGCCGCGCGGGGCTGCACCCCTACCGCCGCGCCTACCTGCTCGACGGGTTCGCCAACGCCCTCGCGGTCGCCGTGCCGTTCCTGAGCGTCTTCGTGCTCATCGGCACGACGCTCACCCAGGGCTACGACTTCGTCGCCCCCTTGAGCCTCACGCAGGTGAGCTGCTACATGCTCTACAGCATCCTGCTGTTCTTCGTGCTGCTGGCCTCGGTGCTCACCGGGTGTGTAATACTCTTCGAGGTCGCGTAG
>DBEYOB010000135.1:0-11500 GCA_048173955.1 Coriobacteriales bacterium | reverse complement strand
ACATCATGGCGTCCGTGAGGAAGCCGAGGAGCTGACCCGTACCACGTCGAAAAGAGTCACGGCGAAAGGGGCGGTTCTCCCAGCTGGAAGAGGGAGAACCGTCCTTTTCTGCTGCAAAAGTCAGGTAGTACCCAACAAGTCGCCCAGACAACAAGCAACTGGCTTCCACCGCGCCCATGCGAGCCCAGACGTCCCAGGCATCCCCGACGCCGGTGCACAGGCATATGCAGAACGATACCTGTTACCTGCGATGACAAGAATCTCTTTGCACGCGGCAACAAGTCCCTGTTTTATTTCTCTCCGGCCCGCCCCTATAGTCAGGAAACGACCCGACAGGGAGGGTCATTCAACGAAGGGAGATCGAGATGGGCAGCTTGACCAGGCGCGCGTTCGTCACATCGGCGGCACTCGGAGCCATCGGCACGGCCGGGGTCGTAGCGGCAGGAATCACGGCCGCACAGGCGGAAGAATCAGCCTCGGCGGCTTCGGACCACGTGAGCACGCAAGCCTCGGATGACATCCAGTGGGTTGACGAGGCCGACGTGATCGTTGTGGGAGGAGGCGGTGCCGGCTTCAGCGCGGCAATCGAGGCGGCCAACTCCGGGGCAAGCGTCCTGATCCTGGAGAAGGCGGGCTTCTGCGGGGGTGACACGCAGCTCAGCAACGGAATGATCATGGCAGCGGGCACCCCCGAGCAAGAAGAGCTGGCAGGCTGCACGACCGACACCCCCGAGGCGTTTGCCGAACAACAGGTGACCTATGCGCAGGGCATGGGCAATGAAGAGATGATTCGCGAAATGTGCATGGAATCACCTCATGAGGTCGAGTTCATGAAGGGCTTGGGCATTGTCTACAAGAACGTAGATATCATTCCCCCTGTATGGGGCTATGATACGGAGACCTCCTGGGGACCAAGATCGCACTGGGATCACTATCATGTCGAAACCTCAGCCGAGGCGCACTTCGGCAGGCTTCGCACGGCAGTCAACGGCATTGAGTCCATCCGCGTTCAAACCGAGACTGAAGTTGCCCATCTTATCACGGGCAATGACGAGGTCATCGGTGTGAGCGACACTCTGGGCAACTGCTACCGCGCGAACAAGGGCGTGGTGCTGGCCACGGCTTCGTTCGGCGCAAACAAAGAAATGAACCGCCGATACAATCACATGATGTATTGGGCCCTCTGTCTCAACGAAACGTATGCCGCCAACTACTACGAGTGCCACGCAGCAAACACGGGTGATGGCATTCGCATGGCCCAAGAGATTGGTGCCGATCTCGCCCTCTCGCCATCAAATGTCATTCTAGACAAACTATACATTGGCGGTGTTGGAGACTACTTCCAAAACCTGGATGCAGGAATTGACTATACAAACCCTTATCTCAGCGCCCCTATTCCCGGCATGATTCTCGTCAACTCCGCAGGCAATCGCTTCGTTCAGGAGGACGCCCTCTGGGGCTATGTGAACCAAGAGGTCTATAAGCAGGCCATGCAAGATAACTGGAACGCGGAGAATCCCGGGATCAGAGTCTGGGCTATCCAAGATTCGACCAACCTACAAAACAGCGTCACGCCCACCTATTATGCGCAAGATACGGAAAGCAATTACGGCAAGCTCATCAAGAGCGCCGATACCATCGAGGAGCTGGCAACGCAGATCGGCGTCCCCGCCGAGAACCTCGTGAACACCGTCGAGCGCTGGAATCAGATCAGCACCGAGGGGGTCGATCCGGACTTCGACCGGCGCACGGACTTCGGGACGATCGAAACCGGTCCCTTCTACGCCTTCCCTTATATCCCGGAGACGTTGGGCAGTCTCGGTGGCCTCGCCACCGACGTCGACGCGAACGTCCTGCATGTCAGTGGTAAGCCCATTCCGCGTCTATATGCAGCCGGCACGGTCATGTCCGGCATGTGGTGCGGCCCGTTCTACTCTTCGTGCGGATGGGCAATCCTCGGTACCGTGCACTGGGGCCGCAAGGCGGCGCGAAACATTGTCGCGCTCGAGCCCTGGACGACCGACCCCATCGAGCCGGCGCAACGCGTGACCAAGCAGCTTCCCGAGCCCCAGCCTGGCAACTACACCGCCGGCACGTACGAAGCGGTGGCCACTGGGCGTAACGGGGAGGTGCCCGTCACCGTCGAGTTCTCCGACACCGAGATCGTCTCGATCACCATCGGCGAGAATGCCGAGACTCAGGAGATAGGCAGCGCCGCCATCGACCTGCTGCCTGAAAGGATCATCGAAGCCCAGAGCACCGACATCGATGCGCTGACAGGCGCCACGCTGACCAGCATGGCGATCTTCCTGGCCGTTGACGACTGCATCGACCAGGCGAGCAAGTAGCGGACCAGCGCAGCCATTTATCAGACAACCAGCTCGTCCCGCACGGTGAGGGCGCGTTGGCAGGGGCGATGCAAGCTTCGGCTCGCGTCGCCCCTGCCGTCCTTTGTCCCCATTGAGCCGTCAGTCTTTCTCAACGTGACCAGGCCCCGTGGAGCGCCCCAGTGCCTCGACGGCCTCGTCCCACTCGTCGTCATAGCACCTGCACACGAACTCGAGGAGCTCCTCGGCGAGCGGGTCATCGACGCCTCGGTTGATAAAAATACGATACTCGAATGCCGAGTCACGCAGCGGGACCTGGACAAAGCGGCTGGAATCGAGATATCGAGGCCCGTAGCTCAGCTGTACGACACTGCCATGCGCAAGCGCGTAGTCAACCGACGAGAGATTGAACGTCGGCGCATATGTGATCGTCCGCGGCGATCCCAGCGAGTAGATGCGAGAGACAACCGGGGGCTCGATGCCCTGCGGCAATCGAACAATCGGAACGGCAACTGGCATGCCCTCCAGGGCGTCAAAGCACAGCGAGCCATCGTCAGCTACCCGATCTATCAACGCGCTGTCCTTGGTCATGGTCAAAAACACCTGGGTGCGCACCTTATTGCGCAGAGCATACAGGCTTGGGTCACACTCAACATCCCCACCCAGGATATCACAGCTGTTAGTTTCAGCATGCGCCAGCTGTCGCGAGTCAATGAGCACGTCGGGATGGGTGGCCAGAAAGCGGGCGTTTACGTCAAAGCCGAGAGGATCCTGAATCAGGCCATGATCGGCCACCTTCACCACGTGTCCGCGCGTCTGATTGGCCTGGCGGGCGGCATCGACCGCAACGGCCAGGGTGTCAAGCATGCTCACGGCACCCCTGTAGAAGGCGGAGCCAGCCTCCGTCGGGGTGCAGCCGGATCTATCTCTCACCAGCAGCTGCACGCCAAGCTCGCGCTCAAGCGAATTGATCTGCTGCTGCAGCGCCTGCGGAGATATGAAGAGCGCCTGGGCGGCGGCCGCCATCGTCCCCCGTTCGACAATGCGAGCGAAGCCCCTTATCTGTGCGTCGTTCACAAGCACCCCCACACATGTCTGGAAGCACCATCCCCTCGCACGCTATTATAGCATTCGCGTCTCGCATCCTGAGTTTTGCAGCATAGCTGAATGGGATTTCGACGATCCGCCCTGCTCAGCGGGCGTTTCTTTTGTCGAGATCGAATGACTTTTATGCATGGTGTAAATCGGTGTATGGTATAATGCAGGTATATGTTCCCGCAGGTCAGGGGCCGGATATGTACCTCAGGAAGTCCAGGAAGAAGAACGGGCGCGTGTACCTCACGATCGTGGAGGGGTACCGCGACGACCGGGGCAAGAACATGTCCCGCACGGTCGAGAGCCTCGGCTACGTCGACGACCTCGAGCGCCGCGGAATCGCCGACCCGGTGGCGCACTTCACGGAGGAGTGCGCCAGGCGCAACGAGGCGAGGAGGGCCGGGACGGAGCCCGTGATCGCCAGGATCAGCCCGCTCCAGAGGGTCGACAAGCGCGACGGCGGGGCGCGCGTGGAGCTCGGCGCGGCCGTGGTGGACGCCTACCTCAACCGCGACCTTGGGCTCCTCGGCTTCTTCGAGCGCAGGCGCACCGCCCGCAGGGTGGGCTTCGACCCCTACCGCGTGCTCGAGCTGCTGGTGTGGGACAGGGTCGCGCACCCGTCCTCCAAGAAGGGGGCCTGGGAGGGGCGCGCGGCGTTCCCGCGCAAGTGCGACTTCACGCTCGACGACGCCTACCGGGCGCTCACCTACCTGGACGACAGGCGCGACGAGCTGGTGGCCCACGCGAACGCGTCCCTGGGGGCGGCGCGCGGGCCCCGCGACACGCGGGCGCTCTACTACGACGTCACCAACTACTACTTCGAGGTGGAGGGCGAGGACGGGTTCAGGATGCGCGGGGTCTCCAAGGAGCACAGGCCGAGCCCGATCGTGCAGATGGGGCTGTTCCTCGACGCCGACGGCATCCCGCTCGACTACGCGCTGTTCCCGGGCAACGTGCCGGACGTGGCCACGCTCGTCCCGGCGATGGGCGCCGCCGGGGTGCGCTTCGGGGCGGACTCGCCGGGGCGCGTCGTCGTGGTCGCCGACAAGGGGCTCAACGCCTCGGCCAACATCGCCCGCTGCGTCCTGGACGGCAACGGGTACGTGTTCTCCCAGAGCGTGCGCGGGACGGACCGGGAGCTCAAGTCGTGGGTGCTCGACGAGGGCGGCTACGCCGCCGGCGCCGAGGGGGCCTGGAAGGTGAAGTCCCGCGTCGGCGAGAAGGCGGTCTACGTGACCGGCGAGGACGGCCGCAGGAGGCGCGTGATGGTGCCGGTCAAGCAGGTCGCGTTCTGGTCCAGGAACTTCGCCGAGCGCAGCCGCGCCGAGCGCGCCAAGGTCGTGGAGAAGAGCCTGCGCGCCATCGAGCGGGGCGACGCGGCGCGCGCCTACGAGCGCTCGAGCTCGCGCTACGCGAGGCCGGTGCCCGTGGACCCCGCGACCGGCGAGGTCGGGGCCACCGCGTGGGCCCTCGACGAGGCGAGGGTGGAGGAGGACGCCCGCTACGACGGCTACTACTGCATCGTGACGAGCGAGCAGGACATGGCCGACAGCGAGGTCATCGAGGCCTACCGCGGCCTCTGGCGCATCGAGGAGTCCTTCCGCGTGGTGAAGGGGGAGATGGACGCGAGGCCCGTCTACTGCTCGACGGAGGCGCACATCCGGGCGCACTTCCTCGTGTGCTTCCTCGCCCTCCTCGTCATGCGCCTCATGCAGGCGGACGTGGAGCGGCTGACGGGAGCCAGGCCCTCGGCGCGGGAGGTCCAGGAGGCGCTCGCGGGCGTCGTCGGCCATCGCCTCGACGCGGGCGCCTGGCTGTTCGACTACCGCACGGACCTCACCGACGCGCTCGGGGAGGCCGTCGGCGTCGACCTCTCGCGCCGCGTGGCCTCCAGGGGCCGCGTCCGCGACATCATGGCGTCCGTGAGGAAGCCGAGGAGCTGACCCGTACCACGTCGAAAAGAGTCACGGCGAAAGGGGCGGTTCTCCCAGCTGGAAGAGGGAGAACCGTCCTTTTCTGCTGCAAAAGTCAGATTATACCCCAGGGTAAGTGCCGCCGGACCGCCGCACGAAGATCCGTGTCAAAGAAATCGCGTCCGCTTGGCCAAAATCCTCGATCGTGAAGCGTATCGGAAGACCGGACGGTGCCCTGGAAGGTCCAGGGCAACCCGAGCCCGCCGACAGCACGCCGACATCAAAAGCACCGTTCCGTCGTTTCCGCGGGAAACGTAGCCCTCTCTCCCGATTCCCGTACGCCTCAACGCGCGCTCCCTGCTCTTCACGATCGCCGATTTTGGCCAGCAGGGGACACTTTTCTTGACACGGGCACCCGGTACAGACCCGGTGGGGCCACACCGCGACGGAATTCCCCGTGAACGCCGGTCGGAACATATCACGCGGCGCGAGTTGTGGTCGGTCACGCCTTCAGATAGGCAATTTGGGTATATGATTGGCACCGGAACCGGGGCCGGCCGCACCAGACGCGTCCGGCACAAGACCATGCACGAAGAGGGGGAGCCAACCTCATATGACGACGCCGTCCACAGCCAGCCACACCGCCTCGAAAGACGGTTTCGGCCGCACGATCGACTATCTGCGCATCGCCATCACCGACCGCTGCAACTACCGCTGCGTGTACTGCATGCCGGCCGAGGGCGTGCCGTTCAAGACCCACGAGCGCATCCTCACGTTCGAGCAGATCGAGCACTTCGTGCGCATCGCCTCCGAGTACGGCATCAAGCACCTGCGCCTCACCGGCGGCGAGCCACTCGCGCGCCTCGGCTGCGCCGACCTGGCGGCCATGCTCATGGCGATCCCCGGCATCGAGGACATCGCCATCACCACGAACGGCGCGCTGCTCCCGCGCGAGGCGAAGCGCCTCGTCGAAGCGGGCGTGTCGCGCGTCAACATCTCGCTCGACACCCTCGACCCCGAGGTGTTCCACGCGGTGACGCGCGTCGGCAAGCTCGACGACGCGCTCGCCGGCATCGACGCGGCCCTCGAGGCGGGGTTCAAGACCGTCAAGGTCAACTGCGTCGCCGTGCGCGCCCTGCACCAGGACTTCTACTCGCTCGCGGCCCTGTCGCTCGACCGGCCGCTGCACGTCCGCTTCATCGAGTACATGCCCATCGGCGACGACGAGACGCGCGCCAAGGGCATCCCCTCGGAGGAGAACCCCCATTTCAAGGACGTTTCGCTGTGGGACCACTCCGACACGATCCCGAGCGAGGAGCTGCACGGCATCGTGTCCCAGGCCGGCGTCGACCACGGGGTCGGCCCGCTTGTCGCCGCGGGCAACCACCGGCCCGACGGGTACGGCCCGGCGGACTACTGGACGTTCGAGGGCGCCCAGGGCACCGTCGGCTTCATCAGCGCGATGAGCAACCACTTCTGCTCGAGGTGCAACCGCCTGCGCCTCACCGCGGACGGCTGCCTGCGCCCCTGCCTGTTCAGCGACCTGGAATACCCCGTGCACGACGCCCTCGCGGCCGGTGACGACGACGCGGTGCGCGCCGCCATCGAGACAGCCCTGCGCACCAAGCCCGACGCGCACCACACCAACGACGGAACCGAGCGCTTCATGTCGCAGATCGGAGGCTGACCCACCATGGGCGGCACCAACGGCAGCAACCGCAACGACCAGAAGAAAGGCCACCCCATGGTGAAGATTCCCATCCACGTCCCCGAAGACGACGCGCAGTCCGCCGAGGCGGAGCCGGCGCGGCCCGTCCGAGCCGTCGTCGTCCCCTATGAGGAGGACGACAGCCCCATCGAGGAGCCGATCGAAGGCCTGGCGATGATCGAACCCGAGCGACCCGCCGAGAAGCCCGCGATGGCCGCAGGCGGGACCGGGTCCCCCCAGGCGACAGACGAGCCTGCGGCG
Source organism: Coriobacteriales bacterium (assembly GCA_048173955.1). Lineage (GTDB taxonomy): Bacteria > Actinomycetota > Coriobacteriia > Coriobacteriales > UMGS124 > CAZUFB01. Next base: position 4,196 of record DBEYOB010000135.1, on the reverse strand, counting down.
CCCGCGCCGACTCCCGAGCGCGACGCCTACCGCGACACGCTCACGCACGTCGACGCAAAGGGCGACGTGCGCATGGTCGACGTTTCCGACAAAGCGGTGACCAAGCGCACCGCCGTCGCCGAGGGCACCATCCTCATGCATCCCGAGACCCAGGCCATGGTGCTCGAGGACCGCGCGAAGAAGGGCGACGTACTCGCCTGCGCCCGCGTGGCCGGCATCATGGCGGCCAAGCGCACGAGCGACCTCATCCCCATGTGCCACCCGCTGCCCATCACCAAGGCCAAGGTCGAAATCGACCCCGTGATGCCCGGCGAGCGCGCCGACGGGCGTGTGGGCTTCCATGTGACGGCCACCACCGGCGTCACGGGCGTGACCGGCATCGAGATGGAGGCGCTCACCGCCGCGAGCGTGGCGTGCCTCACCGTGTACGACATGTGCAAGGCCGTCGACCGCGGCATGGAGATCGTCGACGTGCGGCTGCTGCGCAAGGAGGGCGGCCGCAGCGGCCTGTGGGAGCGCCGGGTGTAGCGTCTTCCGCACAGGACGGATGAAAGCGAAGGGAGGCGCGTCCCCGGGGCGCGCCTCCCTTTTTCAGAACGCCGTACGCCCGAAAGCGCCGTTCGTTCGCCGCTGCTCGCTCGCCGCTACTCGCTCACCAAGTAGAGCTTTTCGGCGTCGAAGTGCAGCAGCAGCCGGTCGCCGGCGACGGGAAGCTCGTCGGCCGGGACCAGGAGCTTGTCCGCCTTCCACTGGATGAGCTTGTCGCCCGCAGGGGTCTCGAGCATGACGGAGCGCTCGAAACGCGAGTCGCTCGTACGGTGCACGGTGAGCTCGAAGGTGTTGTGCCCTTCGACCTTGTCGGCCTTGGGACGGTGGATGTAGGACGCGCGGATGCCCACGTGCGCGACGTCGTCGGGCACCGTGCGGCGGGTATGGAACGCCATGCCCCAGTCGGTCGCCTCGACCGTGTGGTCGTCGACCTTCACCGCAGGGGACACGTTCTTGCAACCCGAGAGCTTCACAGCCGCCAGGGTGTGCGGGTCGTTCACGATCTGCGAGGTCGGCCCGATCTCGGCGACGCGGCCGTCCGCGATGACGCAGATGCGGTCGCAGAAGCGAAACGCCTCGTCGATGTCGTGGCTCACATAGAGCACCGTCGACCTGACGAGGTCGAGCATGTCGAGCAGCGTCTGCTCGAGCGAGCTCTTGAGATAGGCGTCGAGCGCGGAGAAGGGCTCGTCGAACATGAAGATGGCCGGCCGCGCGGCAATCATGCGCGCCAGGGCGACGCGCTGCTGCTGCCCTCCCGAAAGACGCCCGGGGTAGCGTCCCGCGAACTCCTCCATGCTGAAGATGCGCAGGGCCTTGACCGCCCGCTCGTGCCGTTCGGCCTTGGAGAGCCCGCGGTCCATGCCCGCCTGGACGTTCTGCTCGACCGACAGGTTGGGGAAGAGCTGGTAGTTCTGGAAGAGGTACGCCGTCTTGCGCTGCTGAGCGGTGAGGTTCACGCCCGCCTCGGAGTCGAAGAAGACCTGGTCGTTTACCACGATGCGGCCCTCGTCGGGCGTCTCGACGCCGGCAATGCAGCGCATCGTGAGGCTTTTGCCGCATCCCGACGCGCCGAGCAGCCCCAGGCGCTCCTCCCCCGCCTCGATGTGGATGTCGAGGTCGAACGCGGTCAGCTTCTTCCTGATGTCGACATACAGGCTCATCGCGTCCCTCCGTCCGATCCGGCGGGCCGGCCCGCCCCGAGCAGGTCCTCCGCGTCCGCCGCGCTGATGCCGCCGAAGCTCTGCTCCTCGCCCGCGTCACCATCGCCGGCGAGGGTGCCGTCGCGGCGCAGCTGGCGGCGTTCCCTGCGCGTGAGGCCGCCGGCGCGGTAGCGCTGCGAATGCGCCGAATAGAGGTTGATGAACAGGATCACGAAGAACGAGATGAGGATGACCACGACCACCCAGAATATCGCCACGTCGGTGTTGCCGCCCATCCACTGGAAGTAGATGGCGATCGGCATGGTCTGGGTGATGCCCGCATAGTTGCCCGCGCAGAACAGCGTAGCGCCGAACTCGCCCATCGCGCGGGCGAACGCGAGCACCGTGCCGGCGGCGATGGACGGCCACGCCAGCGGCACCATGAGGCGCAAGAAGATGCGCCGCTCGGACCAGCCCAGCGTGCGCGCCGCGTCGAGCATGTTGGCGTCGAGCGCCTCGAACGCCCCGCGCGCCGTGCGGTACATGAGCGGGAACGCCACCACGGTCGCCGCAATGACGGTCGCGGGCCACGAGAAGACGAACTTGACGCCGTTGTCCATGAGCCAGCGGCCCAGGGGCGAGGCGTTGCCGAACGCGAGCAGCAGCAAAAAGCCGCACACCGTGGGCGGCAGCACCATCGGGATGGTGAACACGGTGTCGACGATGCCCTTCCAGCGGCTCGTGACGCCGAGGGACTTCCACGCCGCCAGCAGGCCGAGCACGAAGACGACGGCGAGCGCGGCGAACGACGTCTTGAGCGACACCCACAGGGGCCGGTAGTCGATCGAGCCGAGGAACGCCGCCAGGCTCTCCCACCACGTGGGCACCTCCTCGACGACGACCGCCTGGGTGGCGACGAGATACCCGTAGTCGCAGCACACGAGGCCCTCGTCGTCCTCGGCGCCGTCGGTGCGCTCCACGGTGAGGTAGGTGTGCCCGTCGCCGATGGCAACGTCGCGCCTCACCGTGACCCCGTCGCCCTCGTAGACGTCCTCGCCGACGACGAACACGACCGGGACGTCGAGCGAGCCCACGAGCGTGCCCCCGTGGGACGCCGCCTCGTCGAGCGTGTAGACGCCCCGCATGAAGGCGTCGGTGTCGGCCGGGTCGTCGGCGTCAAACCCGGTCTCGTCGGCGACGGGCTGCGGCACGAACACGAGCACGTAGTCCTCGGATGCCAGGACGATAAAGGCGTCAGGGTCGTTCACCGGGTAGCGGTAGCCGAAGTCGGTGCCCTCGTAGCTGCGGCCCGTGCCCTTGTTGAGGCGCTCGAAGCCGTTGATGCCGATGCCGCCCTCGTCGTCGACGTACGACCCCTCGGCCACCTGCTCCCCCTCGCCGACCGTGGCCGACGCGGAAGACGACCCCTCGTCCGCCTGCGCCTGCGGAACGGGCGCAAACGCCAGGATTCCTCCCAGCAGCACGGCAAGGCATGCCAACAGGGCAAGCGCCCGGGCGCTACCCCCTCGAACCCCCGCCATCATGCGATTCCTCCCAAGAGACCCTCCCCACAACGACGCGCGCATCGCGCACACCTTAACAGAAAAGCGCCGGCGCGCCCATACGGCGGGTGCGCCGGCGCCGGCATGTCGTCAAACCCTCGGCGCGAAAAGGACTAGGCCTCCTCGTCCTCCTCGGCAGGCTCCTCTTCGGCGGACTCGCCCTCAGCGGCGGCCTCGGTCGCCTCAGCGTTCTCGGCTTCGGTCTCCCCGGCCTCGGCCTCATCCTCGGCGGGCTCCTCCTCTTCGGCGACCTCGAAGCCGTACTGCGACCAGATCTGCAGCGCGTCCGGGTCGTTCATGCAGAAGTCGAGGAAGTCGGCCGCCTCGACGGGGTTGGGGGCCTCGGCGCCCACCGCGCCGGGGTACACGATCGCGCCGTGGGAGTCCTCGGGGGTGGTGTAGATCGCCTTGATACCCTCGTAGCGGTAGACGTCGGAGGAGTACACGAAGCCCACCGTGCAGTCGCCGGTCGAGACCCAGCTCGCGCAGGTGCCCACCTTGTCGCCCAGGTTCACCTTGTCGGCAATCTCGGGGGCGTACTCGCCGTCGTCGCCGTTCTCGCCGGTGTAGAGGCCCACCGAGTAGAGCGCCTGGTTGGCGTACTTGCCGGCCGGGACGGTGATGGCGTCGCCGATGGCGATGCTCTCGATGTCCTCGCCCGCGACGTCGGCGATGTCCTCGATCACGACGTCGGAGTCCTCGGCGGCAACGACCACGAGGTCGTTGTTGAACATCGTGATGCGGGTGGCCGGGTCGACGAGCTCGCCCTCCTCGGCGTCGTCCATGGTACCCTTCGACGCGGTGATGAGGATGTCGACCACGGCGCCGGCGGTCATCTGCTCGACGAGGTCGCCAGAAGCCTTGAACTGCGTGTCGGCGAAGGTGACCTCGGGGTGCAGCTCGGTGTAGAGCGCCTGGACCTCGGGCATGGCCTTCTCGAGCG